>DASROP010000236.1:0-49046 GCA_035646835.1 Actinomycetales bacterium
GGGCCACGACGTAGGGGGCGGGGTGGCCGCAGTCGCAGAGGGTGACCCGCCCGGCACCGTCCAGCTCGACGATCATCGCGGTGACGAAGTCCTCCGGGCCGGCATCGCGGCGCACCGCACGGTCCAGCGTGCGCGCCAGCGTCGGCAGGTCGCCGATCGTGTGCGCCACCTCGCGGAACGACCCCAGGACACGGCCCGCGAGCCGGACGGCGTCCAGGCCCTTGCCGCGGACGTCACCGACGATCACCCGGACCCCGTACGGGGTGGACAGGACCTCCACCAGGTCGCCCCCGATGCTCGCTCCGGTGGTCGCCGAGAGGTAGATCGTCGCGCAGTGAAACGGTCCGACCATCGACGGCAGCGGCCGGAGGATGGCCTGCTGGGCCGCGTCGGCGACCGACGCCAGCTGCCGCATCCGGCGCGTCCGGCGCTGGCGCGTGCGCGCCACCACGACGCCCAGCACCGTCGCGGCCACGATCAGGCTCAGCCGGGTCAGCTGCGGCGTGGAGACGGCGACCGACAGGCCCACGTCCTCCTGGAAGATCCCCAGCACGAACGCCATCGTGGTGACGGTGGCGCCCACCAGGGCGACGTACAGGGGTGTCGTCAGCGCCGCCGCCAGCAACGGCATCGCCGTCAGCACGCCGACGTACTGCGGCTGGGGGCCCTCGTTGACGTCGAACAGCACCAGGATCAGTGCGATCAGCAGGGGTGCCCAGACTCCCGCCGGGGAGCTGTCGTCACGACCCACCGGGTCAGGGTGGCAGGACGTCGGCCGCGGCGCGGCGATCTTCTGAGAACTCGACCTTTTCGGACGCCGCGAGGGCCGGGGTCGACACCGGGGAATGCAGCGGCGATGCTGCCGTCGTGCCCGAGCTGCCGGAGGTGGAGGCCCTGGCCGCGTTCCTGCGGTCCAAGGCCGTCGGGGCCGTGGTCGCGAGCGTCGAGGTGGCCGCGATCAGCGTGCTGAAGACCTACGACCCACCGCCGACGGCGCTGTCGGGGCTGGCCGTCACGGCTGTGGACCGGCGCGGCAAGTTCCTCGACCTGGACGTCGACGGCGTGCACCTGTGCATCCACCTCGCGCGGGCGGGCTGGCTGCGCTGGTCCGACGCGCTGCCGGGCGCGCCCGCCCGGCCGGGCAAGGGGCCCCTGGCCCTGCGGGTGCGCCTGGACGGCGTCGAGGGCGCCGCGCCCGGCGGCCCGCTGCCGGGCTTCGACCTGACCGAGGCCGGCACCCGCAAGGGACTCGCGGTGTACGTCGTCCGCGACCCGTTGCAGGTGCCGGGCATCGCGGCGCTGGGCCCCGACCCGCTCGCCGAGGGCTTCGACCGCGCGGCCCTCGTCGCGCTGCTGGAGGGCCAGCGCGTGCAGATCAAGGGCCTGCTGCGCGACCAGAAGGTGCTGGCCGGCGTGGGCAACGCCTACAGCGACGACGTGCTGCACGCCGCGCACCTGTCGCCGTTCGCGATCGCCGGACGGCTGGACGACGAGCAGGTCGAGCGCCTCTACACCGCGCTGCAGGAGGTGCTGCGGCGTGCGGTCGACGCCGCCGCCGGGAAGCCGGCCAAGGAGCTCAAGGACGCCAAGCGGGCGGGGATGCGCGTGCACGGTCGCGCCGGGCAGCCCTGCCCGGTCTGCGGTGACACCGTGCGTGAGGTCTCGTTCGCGGACTCGGCCCTGCAGTACTGCCCGACCTGCCAGACCGGCGGCAAGCCCCTGGCCGACCGGCGGCTGTCGCGCCTGCTCAAGTAGCGGACGCCGCGGGCGGGGTCAGGCCGGGCCGGAGGAGCCGAGCAGGTCGGCCAGCGCGTCCCAGCGGGCGATCTCGCACCCGTTGGTGCGCCCGAAGGTGGCACTGACCTCCTCGCCGCCGACCACGCCGATCACGGACGCCGTCTGCGGGCCGCCGTAGATCTCGGTGCACATCTGGTCCTTCGGGGGCGGCGCGAAGGCCGCCGCCCCGGCCGCCTCGACCGCGGCGCACGCCGCCTCGGGGTCCGGGTGGTCGCCCCCGGGCGGCTCGCAGGTCAGCCGCCAGGTCGTGTCGGCATCGGTGCCCCCGGTGGAGACGCTGATGCTCAGCTCGGTGACCGGGGCCCGGTCGGACGGCGGGGCGGACGACGGCGGCGACGAGTCGGCCGGCACCGTCGTGACGGTGTCGTCCTGTCCCCCGCACCCGCCCATTACGACAAGGGCGGCGATCGCGAGGGCGGTGCGGGCGGTGCGCATGCCCCTGTGACGTCTTCTCGCCGTCCCCGGTTCCGGGCGGGCGACACGCTCGTGCTGTCTGCGGATGTATGACGATATCGCTAGACGGGCCGATACGGTGCGATTCGTGGACCCGGTACGCAACCCCTACGCACCCGGAGCCGGTCAGCGCCCGCCCGAGCTGGCCGGCCGCGACACCGAGCTCGACGCCTTCGGCGTCGTCCTCGAGCGGGTGGCCCGGGGGCGGCCCGAGCGCTCGCTGGTGCTCACCGGGCTGCGTGGCGTCGGCAAGACGGTGCTGCTCAACGCCATGCGCTCGACCGCCGTCCGCCGCGGCTGGGGCACCGGAAAGCTGGAGGCCCGGCCGGACGTCCCGCTCCGCCGTCCGCTGGCCGCCGCGCTGCACCAGGCGGTGCGCGAGCTGGCCGGCCGGCACACCGGTGAGGCCGCCGAGGTGCTGGGGGTGGTCAAGGCGTTCGCCCTGCGGTCCGAGGCGGGCACCCCGCTGCGCGACCGCTGGCAGCCGGGGATCGACGTCCCCGCAGCCACCGGGCGCGCCGACTCCGGGGACATCGAGATCGACCTGGTCGAGCTGCTCACCGACGTCGCGGGGCTCGCCGCGGGCGCCGGCAAGGGCGTCGGCGTCTTCGTGGACGAGATGCAGGACCTGGCCGACGCCGACGTGTCGGCGATGTGTGCCGCCTGTCACGAGCTGAGCCAGCAGGGGCTCCCGCTGATCGTCGTCGGGGCCGGGCTGCCGCACCTGCCGGCCGTGCTGAGCGCCTCGAAGTCCTACAGCGAGAGGCTGTTCCGGTACACGCGCATCGACCGGCTCGAGCGTGAGCAGGCCGACCGCGCGCTGCTCGCCCCCGCCCGCGAGGAGGAGGCCGACTTCACCACCGACGCCCTGACCGCCCTGTACGGAGCCACCGACGGGTACCCGTACTTCGTCCAGGCTTACGGCAAGGTCGCGTGGGACGTCGCGCCGTCGTCCCCGATCTCGGCGGACGACGTCGCGGTCGCCGCACCCGCCGCCGAAGCCGAGCTGGCGGTCGGCTTCTTCGGCTCCCGGTACGAGCGGGCGACGCCGGCCGAGCGCGAGTACATGCGGGCGATGGCCGACCTGGGGGAGGGCGGCGACGCCGGCGTGCCGACGTCCGGGGTGGCGGAGGCGCTGGGGCGCAAGGCGCAGTCGCTGTCGCCGGCGCGCGATGCGCTGATCAAGAAGGGCCTCGTGTACTCGGCCGAGCGCGGCCGGATCGCCTTCACCGTGCCGCACTTCGGCCGGTACCTGCGCGCCCACGCCTCCGACTAGATGACAGGCTGGGCGGGTGGATCCGGGCCATCCGCAGGTCGTCGCGCACCGGGGCGCCAGCCATGACGTCCCCGAGCACACGCTCGGCGCCTACCTGAGGGCGATCGAGGCGGGCGCGGACGCCCTGGAGTGCGACGTGCGCCTGACCGCCGACGGTCACCTCGTGTGCGTGCACGACCGGCGGGTCGAGCGGACGTCGGACGGGCGGGGCAAGGTCTCGACCCTCGAGCTCGCCCAGCTCGAGGGGCTCGACTGGGCGTCGTGGAAGCTCGCCCACCCCGGGACGTCGGGGGAGATGCCCGACCGCGACCGCGGCCGGCTGCTGACCCTGCGCCGGCTCCTCGCGGCGGTCGCCGACTGCGGCCGCCGGGTCGAGGTGGCGGTGGAGACGAAGCACCCCACGCGGTACGCGGGCCAGGTCGAGCGCGAGGTCGTCGACGTCCTCGATCACTTCGGCTGGGCGCAGCCGCGCCGCGACGAGCCGCCCCGGGTGCGGGTGATGAGCTTCTCGACCCGCGCATTGCAGCGGGTGCGGGTGATGGCACCGTCCGTGCCCCTGGTGATGCTGATGCACCACCGCTCGATGCGGTACCGGGACGGCGTCCTGCCGCGCGGTGTCCGGATCGCGGGTGTGTCCGTGCGGACACTGCGGGACGAGCGCTGGTACGTCGAGAGGCTGCAGCAGCAGGGGCACCGGGTGCACGTCTGGACCGTCGACTCACCGGACGACGTCCGCCGCTGCCTCCAGGCGCGCGTCGACGCGATCATCACGAACCGGCCGGACGCCGTCCTAGCCCATCTGGGCCGGTCGGTCGGGGCCGAATGAGCGCCCGCGTGTTTGAGGCCTTGCTACCCGTGGGTAGTCCTCTGGTCGAGAGCCGGGGTCGCACCTGAGGAGGACGAGACGTGATGGCGAGCGCCGAACAGCTGGCGCCCCTGCTCGAGGCACCGCAGCGCGGCGACGCCCGCGCGGTGCGGGTTCCCCACCGGGCCGCGGGTGTCCCGGTGGCCCGACGCGCCTTCCTCTCCGACATCGCGACCCGGCTGGAGAACGGGGTGGCGAGCGAGGCGGCCATCGTGGTCTCCGAGCTCCTGGGCAACGCGGTCCGGCACGCGGACGCGATGGACGACGGGCAGATGCTGCTGCGGTGGCAGGTCCGCGGGGCCGTCGTCGACGTCGAGGTGACCGACGGCGGCTCCCGCACGACCGTCCGACCCCTGCGGCCGGCCACGATGTCGACGCAGGGGCGCGGCCTGCGCATCGTCCGGAGCCTGGCCCACGAGTGGGGCGTGGTGGGGGACGGCGTCGGCGGCCGCACCGTCTGGGCCGCCCTCGGCGGTCCCTCCCGGCGCCGCCGCCGGGCCTGAGCGGGGGAAGTTACCCTCGCGGCATGGGCAAGAAGACACGCCGCACCGCTTCTGTCGCCGTCGCGGACGACGCCGACGTGCCGGTGGTCGGCCAGCGCGAGCCGTGCCCCTGCGGCTCCGGCAAGCGGTACAAGATGTGTCACGGCCGGGCGCGCGCCGACACCACCGAGGTGGCCAGGGTCGCGCGCCCCTTCGCAGGCGTTGCCGGGGAGTGCGACTGGGTCGCGATGCGCGAGGTCGTCCCGGCCGCCACCGCGACGGCGACGACCACCGGCGACCACGGCTCGCGCGAGATCGTGGTGGCCACGGTGCTGCCGATGGCCTGGCCGGCGATGCACCGTGCCGACGGGCAGGTGCTGCTCGGCCTGCAGACCCACGGGGGGTCGGGCGACCCGAGCCGCGACGCCGCCGACGCGCTGCTGCGGGCGATCGACTCCGAGCCCGGGACGCCGGTCAACACGGTCGGCCTCGCGGGTCCGGGCCCTCGGCTGCAGGACGTGCTGGACCCGGGAGCCGAGTTCCGCGTCGCCGTCCACGAGGGCTTCGACTTCTGGCTCGAGGACGGGACGCAGAGCGACGAGGTGCGGTCGTCGATGGAGCGCGCCAACTCCTCCGTCGTCCCGACCGAGCGGCTGGCGGGCGTGGAGTCCGCGTACTGGTGCCACATCGGCGCGCGCTCGCACCTGCGATGGGTGCTGCCCCACGACGAGGAGCCCCTGCTCGACGCCATCGCCCGGCTGCACGCCGGTGGCGGGTCGTCGCTGGGGGAGGGGACCCGCTACATCGGGGCCTTCCGGGCCCACGGGCTTCTCGTCCCGGTCTGGGACCTGCCGCCCGAGTTCGTGGCGGACGACGTCGAGGAGCCGGCGGCGGCCTTCGGCGCGCGGCTGGCCGAGGCACTGTCGGACGACGCGCCGCTGACGGTCGACGAGCGGCGGGCCAGGGCCGGCGTCGTCTCGCGGCAGCTCACCCTGCGCTGAGGGGGTCCCGCGATACCGGGCACGACATGCACCGCGGGCCGCCTCGGCCCGAGCCGAGCTCGGACCCGCTGATCCGGACGACCTCGATGCCCTGGTCCTCGAGCCGGGTGTTGGTCTCGGTGTTGCGCTCGTAGGCGACGACCACGCCCGGCGCGACCGCGAGCGTGTTGTTGCCGTCGTCCCACTGCTCGCGCTCGGCGGTGACGGGGTCGAGGCCGGTGTCGATCACCCGCAGGCGGTCGATGCCCATCGCGGCGGATGCCGCCGACAGGAACGGTTCCGGACCGGTCACGTGCAGGTCGCCGTCCACGGGTGTCACCGTGTGGGCGGTCAGCGAGTCGGCCACGGCCGGGTACATCACGACGGCGTCGGAGTCCACCATCGTGCAGACGGTGTCGAGGTGCATGGTCGCCCGCTCCTGGGCGATCGGGACGGCGAGGACGGTGTGGGCGACCCCGGCCTCGAACGCTTGCCGCGCAAGGCGTTCCACGCCGGCGGGCGTCGTCCGCTCACCCGTGCCGACGGCCAGGACACCCTTCGCCAGCACCAGCACGTCCCCGCCCTCGACGTGCTCGAACGAGGCGTCGTACACGAGCGGCGTGCCGGTGAACCGCGGGTGGTGCGTGTAGACGATCCGGGTCAGCGAGGTCTCACGCTCGCGGGCCGGCATCGCCAGCGAGGCGACGGCGACGTGGTCGCCCAGCCAGGCGGCGGAGTCCCGCGTGAACAGCAGGTTCGGCAGCGGGTCGACGACGAAGTCCTCCGGTGCCGCCAGGGCGGTGACGAGCCCGGGCTCGCGGACCGGCCGCGCCGCCGCCAGCTCGTCCATCCGCAGGCCGGCCATCAGGACGCCGGCCAGCGCGGTCGGGTCGAGACCCTCCAGGTACGAGCGGACCCGCCGGGCCAGGGCCACGCCGAGGTGCGTCTCGGCGAGGACGGCGGCCACCGCGTCGGTCGATGCCTGCCCGACGGCGAGCGCCTCCTGCACCAGGTCGGCCAGGTACAGCACCTCGACGTCCCGGGCGCGCAGCTCGTCGGCGAACGCGTCGTGCTCGGCCTGGGCGCGCGAGACCCACGGGATGCCGTCGAACAGCAGCCGGTCGTTGTTGCGCGGGGTCAGGCGCTGCAGCTCGGCGCCCGGGCGGTGCAGGACGACGGTGCGGAGCCGGCCGACCTCGCTGGTCACCCCGTGGGTCGTGTCAGGCATGCGGGGGAGGGTAGCGGCGCGGTGGACGGCGTCCGAGGGGCGAGACGCCGGGAAGGTCTGTGCTGTCGGGAAGGTTGACTCGTCCCATGCGCACCGTGCTCGACTTTCCCCGGGTCGTCGACGACGTCTCCGTCCGCGTCGTGGCGGGTCTGGTGCTGGTGGTGGTGCTGGCCACGGCGGTGACCGGTTGGTGGTGGCTGTTCGCCGTCCTCGCCGTGGACTTCTGGCTGCGCGTGGCCAGCGGCCCCCGCTTCAGCCCGTTGGCCCACCTGACGCTACGGGTGATCCGGCCCCGGCTGCCGGCGGCACCGCGCGATACCCCCGGCCCGCCGAAACGCTTCGCCGCCCTGATGGGTGCCGTGCTCACCACCGCGATCGCGGTGCTCTTCGCGGTCGGTGCCCCGACGGCCGCCTGGGTGCTGGGCGTGGCCATGGTGGTCTTCCCGGCCCTGGAGGCCTTCGTCGGGCTGTGCGTCGGCTGCACGATCTTCGCGTTCGGCATGCGGGTCGGCTTGGTGCCCGAGTCCGTGTGCGTCGAGTGCCGCGACATCACGCTGCGCCAGCGGTCTGCCTGACCCCGGTAGCGTTCGCCCGGTGCTGAGCCCGGACGCCGTCGCCGTCGTGATCCCGGCCAAGGACGAGGCCGACCGGATCGCCGCCACGATCGCCTCGTCGTCGACGATCGAGGGCGTCGACCTCGTCGTGGTGGTGGACGACGGCAGCACCGACTCCACGTCCCGCGTCGCCCGCGCGACCGGCGCGACCGTCGTCCGGCACCCGCGCAACCGCGGCAAGGCAGCCGCCATGGAGACCGGGGCGGACGCCGTCTCCGCCGCCGGGGGCGGACCGCGTGCGCTGCTGTTCGTGGACGCCGACCTCGGCGGGACGGCGGTGCGCACGGCGGCGCTGACCGCACCGGTGCTGGCGGGGGACGCCGACATGACCATCGCCGTCCTGCCGCCGCAGGAGAGTCCCGGAGGGGGCCGCGGGCTGGTCGTCAACCTGGCACGACGCGGGATCGTCGCCGCGACCGGGTGGACGCCGACCCAGCCCCTGTCGGGGATGCGGTGCCTGACACGCGAGGCGTTCGAGGCGGCCCGGCCGCTGGCGCGTGGCTGGGGCGTGGAGACCGCGCTGACGATCGACCTGCTGCGCGCCGGGTACCGCGTCACCGAGGTGCCCTGCGACCTGCACCACCGCGTCACGGGCACGGACCGCGCGGCCCAGCTGCACCGCGGCCGCCAGTTCCGCGACGTCGCGCTGGCGCTCGCCCGCCGCGGCCTCTGGCGGGCGATCCCCCCGCGTCGCCCCCACTGATCGTCGGACCGTAGTGGTCGTCATCACAGCCGTTTCGGTCCGACGATCAGTGGGGTCGCGGGTTGGTGGCGGGGACCGGGCGCCGAGGGGGTGTCGTCGTCCTCGAGCACCCGCACGCTGGCCGCGATCAGCAGCGGGATCGCGACGGTCGCCGCGACCGCGGGCACCGACGTCCCGGAGTCGTTGACGGCGAACCCGATCATCATCATCAGGATCAGGGCGGTCAGTCCCGGTCGCAGCGCGGGGCAGCGCTCGTAGGCGCGCTGCAGGGCCGGCGCACCCCAGGCCACCGGACGCATCAGGATCACGCCGATGAAGAGCGCCGCGATCGGCACCAGGGCCGACAGGTAGCTCCCGAACAGGATGTCGATGTTCTGCTCGATCTTGCGCTGGATCACCGGAAGGGCGCCGCCGTCCAGCACCGTCTGCACGAAGCGCCCGAGGTGGGTGCGCTGCGCCGGTGGCCGGAGCCAGTCGCCGACGCAGAGAGCCGTCACGGTCGCCAGCGTCCCGGCGACGATCAGCAGCCCACGGCGCACCGTGAGCCGGACGCCGGCCACCATCAGCGCCAGCAGCGTGAACGCGGGGATCATCGCCGGGGGCCCGCCGAAGTCGCTGCCGAGGCCGGGGGTGCCGTCCACGACGACGGCGACGAGGCCGATCACGGCGACGGTCCAGACGGCGCGGCGTCGGTGTCCGGCCCGCAGGGCCGCGTCGGCGAGGGCGGTCGCCAGCAGCACCATCCCGGTACCGAAGAGCGCGAACTGCGGGTTGCCCAGGCCGTAGAACCGGCCGGCCACCACCGGTTGCTGGCCCATCAGGGACGACAGCTGCAGGTGCGACCCGGTGATCACGTCGATCGCGAGGACGCCGGCGGTGATCCCGGCCACGACCCCCAGCGGTCCGAGCACCTGTCGCCGCCACGGACCCAGCAGCGCGATCGCGGTCACCGCGGCCGTACCGACCGCGGACGCCGACACCACGGCCACGAAGTCGTTGCCCCACCTCCACCAGGGCACCAGGTTCGCCAGGAAGGTCGAGACGGGTACCGCGGCGAAGACCACCGACACGCGCCGGAGCCAGGCCAGCACGGTGTGGCGCAGCTGCGGTCCCCCCCACTGCCGCCGCAGCGCGAGGGTGGCGGCCCCGTACAGCGCGATCTGCGCGGCCACCAGCAGGTTGAAGAACCAGGGCACGAGCGGTCGTTGGGCCTGTGCGGCGGCGTCCAGGTCGAGCACCTTCGACAGCCGGTCAGCGGGGTCGGTCGACCACGGCACCGGGACGACGGGCGACCCCACCAGGCCGGACGGCGGGTCGACGTCCAGCAGGGCGAGCACGGTGGGTGCCAGGTCGGTGGTCTGGATCAAGCCGTCCTGTCGGGTGGAGCGGCTGCCGAGCAGGGCGTCGGCGTAGGTGTCGCCGTCCGGAGTGGTGCCGCGGACGGCGGCCAGCTGCAGGTGCGGCGTGGTCCCGGAGTCGGCCAACGACGCCACGACCACCGTCGAGGAGGCGGGGATGCTGTCGAGGACGGCGCCGATGCGGGCGTCGATGCGCTGCACCTGACCCTCCCGGTCACCCGTCAGGCGGTCCGAGTCCGTCTCCGGCAGGTCCGCCGGGTCGCGGACGGCGCCGACGTCCACCACCAGCAGGTCGCTGCCCCCGACCACGCGGTCGACGGTGGCGGCCACCCCTCGGGGATCCATGGCCCGGGGCTCGTGCGGGCCGACGACCTGGCCGTCGACGTCCGCGAGCGCGATCGCCGCACCCGGGCCGACGGCCGTCGCGCGGACGCCGGCCTCCGCGATCGCCTGCCCCAGCAGCCCCGGCCGCGCCTCGTAGCTGCCGGTCTCCGCGTCCTCGACGTACACGTCCCACCGGGGGACCTGGCCGTCCGCGGGCCCCTGCGCCTTGCGGCACTGCGGCTCCGGCGCCCGCGTGCCGACGTCCGCGGCCCGACGTCCGGCCGACAGGCCGAGCCACCCGTCGATCGGGCAGGCCGAGGGGCGCACGCTCCGCACCGCGATCGTGCCGACCGCCCCGTCGACCAGCAGCGACCACAGCGCCGGCGTGCCCTGCTCGGAGACGTCGTCCCAGCGGACGCCGGCGGTGCCGATCACGACCAGCGGGTCCTCCGGAGGCGCGGCAGCGGCGTCGCCCGCGGGCAGCAGGACGACGGCGACCAGCGCCGCAAGCAGCGCCGAGGGGAAGCGGACGGGCACCACCCCAGGCTAGGCGTGCCCCCGCCGTCCCGCCCTGCACGTCCTGTGCGCATCGAGTGTCCGTCTGGTGCAGGACACGCCGGTGTGTCGCGCACCAGGGGGACACTCGGCGCGTCAGAGCGGCAGGTCGAGCCCCGCGGCCTGGGCGGCGGTGAGGACGGCGAGGACGGCGCAGATCCCGGCACCGACGCGCTGCACGACCGAGAGCCGGACCCGGCGGACGAGCTCGCGACCCAGCAGCGCGCCGACACCCGAGACCGCCAGCAGGCCGGCCAGGGCGCCGACGAACACCGACTCCGGGTCGCCGCCGCGGGCCACAAGTCCCGCGGTCAGCAGCTGCGACAGGTCACCCCACTCGGCGAGGAACAGCACGGCGAAGCTCGTCACCACGACGCGCAGCCCCGTCGCACCGGCCCGGCCCCTGCCGGCGAAGCCGCGCTCGGCCTCCGAGGTGTCGTCGGCGCCGCGCGCGTGACGCCACAACACCACCGCGCCGACCGCGAACAGCACCGCGGCGGCGACCGCGATGGGGGTCTCCGGCAGCCTGGTCAGCAGTCCTCCGACCGTGACCGCGATCAGGGTCTGGACGGCGAACGCCGCGCCGACGCCGACCCACACGAGCAGCGGGCGGTACCGGGTGGCGAGCACCAGGGTCGCGACGAACGTCTTGTCGGGGAGTTCGACGCCGACGATGAGCACGAGCGCGCCCAGGGCGGCGGGGTAGTCCACGTCAGTCGACGTTCGATGCCGCGATCGCTTGCGCGAGAACCACCTTGGCCGGCAGACCCAGCTCCCGGGCGGCTGCGACGACGTCGGAGTACTCGGGTTGCGCGTTCACGACGTCGCCGTCCAGCAGGGCCAGCTTCACGCGCACCGGCTGCCCGGCCACGTCCACGGTGACCGTGCTTCGCGGGAGCGCGTGCTTGGCCACGGTGTGCTCGCGGAGACCGATCGCGCTGGTGTGGGTCAGGACGATGCGACGTGCGGCCTCGGCGTGCTGCGCCGGCAGCAGCACGTGCAGCGTGTGCGCCGGGCGGCCCTTCTTCATCAGCACCGGGGTCAGCCACGCGTCGGAGGCTCCGGCGTCCAGCAGCGCGTCGAGGACGCCGGGCCACAGCCGGGGGTCGAGGTCGTCGACGTTGGTCTCCAGCACCAGGGCCGTGTCGGCGGAAGACGTCTCGACGGCCTCGCCGACCACGAGCCTCGTGACGTTCGGGTGCCCCGGCAGGTCGCGGGCACCGGCTCCGAAGCCTTGTGCGGCAACGGTCATCGGGGGCTGGGTGCCCCAGTTCGTCGCGTGCACCATCAGCAGCGCGGCGCCCGTCGGGGTGGTCAGCTCGACGTCGACGGGCCCGCCGAAGGTCGGCTTGCCCCGCAGCAGCTCGACGACGGCCGGGGCGGGGACCGTAAGACGGCCATGAGCCGACCGCGTGGTGCCTCCCCCGAGCGCCACGGGCGAGACGACCAGCTCGGTCAGCGCGAAAGCCTGCAGCCCGGCGCAGGCGGCGACGACATCCGCGACGGCGTCGAGCGCCCCGACCTCGTGGAACTGAACCTCGTCCGGGCCGGTCCCGTGCACCCGGGCCTCGGCGCGGGCGAGGACCTCGAAGACGGCGTGGGCGCGGTCGCGGACGTGACCGTCGAGTGGCGCGGAGTCCAGCAGCTCCCGGACGTCGGCCCAGGTGCGGTGTGACGTCGAGTCGGTGCCCTCGACGTGCACGCGGGTCGCCGCCAGCCCGGCACGTTCGACCCGTTCTGCCCTCAGCCGCAACGGTTCCGGGGCGACGGCATCGACGGCGGCCTGCATCGCGGCGAGGTCGGCGCCGGAGTCGACCAGCGCACCGAGCAGCATGTCTCCCGCGACCCCCGAGGCGCAGTCGAGCCAGCCGATCACCGGGGCCCTGCCTGTCCAGGCGCTGCCTGTCGGGGCGAGGCCCGTCGAGCCACCCGCGCCGCGTGCACGCCGGCGCCGTACCCGTTGTCGACGTTGACGACCACGACGCCCGGGGCGCACGAGTTCAGCATTGACAGCAGCGCGGCCAGGCCACCGGCGCCGGTGCCGTAGCCCGTCGAGGTGGGGACGGCGACCAGGGGGACGCCGGTCAGCCCGCCGACGACGCTGGGCAGCGCACCCTCCATGCCGGCGACGACCACGAGGCAGTCCGCGGCCTCCAGGCGGTCGCGCACCGCGAGCAGACGGTGGATGCCGGCGACCCCGACGTCGTCCACCCGGTCGGCCCCGGCACCGTGCACCCGTGCGGTCAGCGCGGCCTCGGCCGCGACCGGGGCGTCGGACGTACCGGCCGTCACCACCGTGACCAGGCCCCGCGTCGCCGGCAGCGGCCCGACGTACGCGGCGCGGGCGACGTCGTCCACCACCGCCGCGTCCAGCTCGGACCGCACGAGCTCACGGGCCTGTTCGGTGAGGCGGGTGGCCAGCACGGCGCGGTCGGGATGCGCGCGGTGCAGCGTGTCGAGGGCCTCGACGACCTGCTCGGGAGTCTTCCCGCCGCCGTAGACCACCTCCGGGTCGCCGGTGCGGGCGGCGCGGTCGGTGTCCAGGCGCGCGAAACCCAGGTCGAGGAAGCCCGTCGCGTCGTCGTCCACGCCTGGAGCGTAGGACGACGGCACTACATTCATCCGGTGCCCCCGGGTCCTGAGACGACGGCGTGGCTGGCCGTGGCCGGCCTGGCGGTCGCTGCGCTGGCCCTGCTGGCGGCGCTGGGCTCGCAGGCACGGATGACGAGGATCCGACGTGCGCTGCGGGTGCTGCGCGGGTCCGCCGACGAGGCCGACGTGATGTCGGTCACCACCCGGCACGCGGCCGAGCTGGCCCGGCTGGCCGAACGGGTCGACGCACTGGACGCTCGGCTGGCGCGGACGCGCCGGGACGTGGCGTCGTCGTTGCGGCACGTCGCCGTCGTCCGGTACGACGCGTTCGGGGACGTCGGCGGCCGCCTGTCCTTCTCGGCGGCGCTGGTGGACGACGACGGCGACGGCCTCGTGATCACGTCGATCGCCGGCCGTGCCGAGAGCCGCGCCTACGCCAAAGGGCTCGCGGGCGGCGAGAGCGAGATGCCACTGTCGGAGGAGGAGACCGAAGCCGCCCGGGCCGCCCGGGGGCTCCTCAGCGCGATCGCGCGCAGGAAGGACACGAGCTGATGCCGGGGATCCCACCGTCCCGCTACGCCTACCTCGGACCGGAGGGCACCTTCACCGAGACCGCCCTGCGCGCCCTACCGGCCGCGGCCCGCGCCGACCTGCTGCCGTTCTCCAGCGTGCCGCTGGCGCTGGACGCCGTCCGCGCGGGCGACGTCGACGGGGCGATGGTGCCGATCGAGAACAGCATCGAGGGCGGTGTGACGGCCACCGTCGACGCGCTGGCGACCGGGGAGCCGCTGGTCGTCGTCCGGGAGTCGCTGGTGCCGATCTCGTTCGTGCTGGCGGGGCGGGCGGGCACCACCCTGGACGACGTCAAGCGGATCAGCACCCACCCCCACGCCCAGGCCCAGTGCCGCGGCTGGCTGGACGGGCACCTGCCGGACGCCGCCTACGTGCCGGCCCTCTCGACCGCCGCGGCCGCCGCCGGGCTGTCGGTCAGCGGGGACGTCGGCTACGACGCCGCCCTCTGCGCGCCGATCGCCGCGAACCGGTACCGGTTGCGGGTGCTGGCCGACGACGTCGCCGACAACCCGTTCGCGGTGACGCGGTTCGTGCTGGTGGCCCGGCCCGGCGTCCCGCCTGCCCCGACGGGCGCGGACAAGACCTCGATCGTCGCCTTCCAGCCCGACGACCACCCCGGCGGCCTGCTCGAGCTGCTGGAGCAGTTCGCGGTGCGCGGCGTGAACCTGGTGCGGATCGAGTCGCGGCCCACGGGCGACGCGATGGGTCGGTACTGTTTCGCGATCGACGCCGAGGGGCACGTTGCCGAGGCCCGGATGGCCGAGGCCCTCGTCGGCCTGCACCGCTTCTGCAGCCAGGTGCGGTTCCTCGGCTCCTACCCGAGCGCCGAGGCGCCTCCGACCACCGTCCGGCCGGGCACCAGCGACGCCGCGTTCGCCGACGGCCGCGCCTGGGTCGACCGCCTCCGCGAGGGCCGCATCTGACGCCCCCTGTGCTCCCGCAGGCTTCCTTTGCTCCCGCCGACTACCCGTGACGTCCCTGCGGGTGTTGCCGGTGGGGGCAAACGGCGGTGGCGGGAGCACCGGACTCGAGACCGTGGAAGGTCGCGAAGCGCACGATGACCAGCGCCGCCACCCCGTTGAGGGCGCCGAACACCACGTCGCTCGGGTGGTGCATCCCGCGGTAGAGCCGGGCGAGCCCCACGGCCAGCGGCACGAGGGCCAGCGCGGCGACCACGAGCAGCCGCAGCCGTCGTCGCCGGATCCGCCCGGCGATCACCAGCGCGAGCCCGACGTACAGCGCGGTCGACGCGCCGGTGTGGCCGGAGGGGAAGCTGGACGTCGGCGGCGCGGGGTCGAGCTTGTCGACGTCGGGCCGCGGGCGGCTCACCACCAGGGTCGTCAGCAGGAAGATCGTCGACTGCAGCGCGACGCCGGCCCACAGCACCACCGACTCGAGCCAGCGCCCGAGCACCCACCGCAGCAGCAGGCCGAGCGCAGCGGCCGTGCCCACGATCACCAAGGTGTCCGCGGTCGTCGAGACGGCGTGGCTGATGCCGTCCCACACCGGGGTCCGCGCGTCTGCCAACGCCGGGACCATCCCGTCCTCGGCGCCGGCGACCGTGGCAAACAGCGGCCCGCCGATCAGCACGCCGACACCGACCAGCACGCCGTACCACAGGGCGGCGGGGACGCCGGCGTACAGCAGGCCACTGCTGGCGGTGCGACGGCGGCTCACGGCGTCACCGGCTCGACGCGCGAGGTCAGCCGGTACGCCATGACGGCGAGCGTGACCCCGATCGAGGCGCCGACGAGGACGTCGGTGGCGTAGTGGACGCCGAGGACCAGCCGGTCGAGCATCGCGAGGGCGACGACGACGCCCGCGAGCAGCACGGCGACCCCCGTGCGTCCCTGCCGGACCAGCCACGGCCAGGCGAGGCCGACCAGGAGGGCCGAGCCCAGGGCGGCGTTCAGGGAGTGACCGCTCGGCATCGAGTAGCCCAGCTCGGCCGCGACCGGGTCGCCCCAGACCGGCCGGGGACGCTGGACGGTGAGCTTCAACGCCAGACCGAGCAGCCCACCGAACGCCATCGTGACCGCGAAGACCGCAGCCGCCCGCCGGCGTCCGGCCCGCCATGTCACCACCACAGCAGCGGCGACGGCGACGCGGAACGTCCACGGGTGCAGCGCGAACGCGAGCACCTCGCCGACGTCCACGAGGATCGGGTTCGCCACCGCCACCGAGAGGAACCACTCGGCGATCACCTGGTCCGGCTCGAACGAGGTGACGACCTGCTCCTCGGGCGTGGTCATTCCGCCGGCACGCGTACGAGCAGCGCGCCGGGGTCGACGCGAATCCGCATCGTCCGTACGGAGCCGAGGCTGTCGCCGTCCAGCTGGGCCGGCTGGGGGGAGATGGAGGTGACGGTCAGCTCCCTCGCGGTCCAGTGCTCGACGCGACGGTGTCCCTTGCGTTGCTTGGTGGCCAGACGCATGGCGACGGCGCCCCAGCCGGACACTCCCTTCGGGGCGATCGAGATGACGTCGAGCCAGCCGTCGTCCACCTCGGCGTCCGGCATCAGCTCGAGACCGCCGAGCAGCTTGCCGCAGTTACCGACCACGATCGTGCGCACGCGGCGTGAGATCTCGGGTTCGCCGTCCACCACCATGCGCACCCGCGCCTGGCGCCCCTTCAGCTGGCGCGCACCGGACACGACGTACGCGATCGGCCCGACCCTGGCCTTGAGGCCCTCGGGGGCGTTGGCCATGATCGCCGCGTCGAAACCGAGACCCGCCATCACCAGGAACACCAACTCGTCGGGCGAGTCGTCGATCGTGACGCGGCCGACGTCGATCGGGCGGTCGTCGCCGCTCAGGGCGTGCCGCACCGACGCGGCGATGTCGCTGAGGTCGAAGTCGAGGTTGCGGGCCAGCAGGTTGCCGGTGCCCGCCGGCAGCAGCCCGATCGCAATGCCCGTGCCCGCGAGCGCCTGGCCCACGCAGCGGACCGTGCCGTCGCCGCCGCAGGCGAGGACGACGTCCGCCCCCTGCTCGAGGGCCTCGCGCGTCTGCCCGGACCCCGGGTCGTCCCGGGTCGTCTCCAACCACAGCGGCTCGGCCCAGCCGAGGTCGGCGCAGATCCTCTCGATCTGGCGGCGGATGCGTCCGACGTCCTCGAACTTCGTGGGGTTGACGACGACGGCCGCCAGCGGCCGGTCCTCCGGGTCGGCCGCGAACGGCTCCGGGTCCGGGGCCCGGATCGCGCGCCGGTGTCGCGTGCGCCGGCCGGACGGCGTCCCGTCGCCGGTACGCAGCAGGAGGACGACCATGACGGTGAAGGCCGCGACCCCGGCGAGCACGACGAGAAGCTCGATCAGCTCGGGACGGGACATGAGCGTGAAGGTAGCGCCGGTTACCCTCGCCCGCGTGATCGACCTGCGCCTTCTCCGTGAGGACCCGGACGCCGTCCGCGCCAGCCAGCGTGTCCGCGGCGAGGACGAGTCGCTGGTCGACTCGGTCCTGGACGCCGACGCGCGCCGCCGGGCGGCGACCGCCGGGTTCGAGACCCTCCGGGCCGAGCAGAAGGCGTTCGGCAAGCAGGTGGCGACGGCCGCGGGCGACGCCAAGCAGGCGCTGGTCGCACGGGCCAAGGGGCTGTCCGAGCGCGTGAAGGCCGCTCAGGGACTGGCCGACGACGCCGCGGCAGAGCTCGACGCCCTGATGTGGCGGATCCCGAACGTGGTGGCGGCCGGCGTCCCGGCCGGCGGCGAGGAGGACTTCACCGTGCTGCGCGAGGTCGGCTCGCGGGCACCCTTCGCGTTCGAGCCGCGCGACCACCTCGCGTTGGGGGAGTCGCTGGGCGCGATCGACATGGCCCGGGGCGCGAAGGTGGCGGGCGCCCGCTTCTACTTCCTCACCGGCGTCGGGGCCCGGCTGGAGCTGGCCCTGCTCAACATGGCCGTGGCACGCGCCGTCGAGGCGGGCTTCACGCCGATGATCACGCCGACGCTGGTGCGGCCCGAGGTGATGGCGGGTACCGGGTTCCTCGGCGCCCACGCCGAGGAGGTGTACCGGCTCGAGGCCGACGACCTGTACCTGGTCGGGACGTCGGAGGTGGCGCTCGCGGGGTACCACGCCGACGAGATCCTCGACCTGTCGTCGGGGCCGTTGCGGTACGCGGGCTGGTCGGCCTGCTACCGCCGCGAGGCCGGCTCGCACGGCAAGGACACCCGGGGGATCATCCGGGTGCACCAGTTCCACAAGGTGGAGATGTTCTCCTACTGCCGCATCGAGGACGCCGCGGACGAGCACGAGCGGATGCTCGCGTGGGAGGAGGCGATGCTCGATGCCTGCGAGCTGCCCTACCGGGTGATCGACACGGCGGCCGGCGACCTCGGGTCGTCCGCGGCCCGCAAGTACGACTGCGAGGCCTGGGTGCCCTCGCAGGGCCGCTACCGGGAGCTGACGTCGACGTCGAACTGCACCACGTTCCAGGCGCGGCGGCTGAACGTGCGCGAGCGGGTCGAGGGCGGGTCGACGCGGGCCGTGGCCACGCTGAACGGAACCCTGGCGACCACGCGGTGGATCGTGGCCCTGCTGGAGAACCACCAGCAGGACGACGGGACGGTCGTCGTCCCGCCCGCGTTGCGGCCGTTCCTCGGCCTCGACCTCCTCACCCCATCGTGATCAGGCACGTCGATCCCCCACCGGCCCTGCTGGTGGCGCTGGACGTGGACGGCACGATCATCGACCACGACGAGCGCCTCTCGGACCGGGTGCGCGACGCCGTCCGCGCCACGGCGGACGCCGGCCACCACGTCGTGATCGCGACCGGCCGCTCGGCGATCGGGACACTGCCCGTGCTCGACCGGCTGGGACTGACCTCAGGCTTCGCGGTCTGCAGCAACGGTGCGGTGACGCTGCGCCTCGACCCGGGCTCCGACGACGGGTACGACGTCGTCGACGCGGTCACGTTCGACCCGGCGCCCGCCCTGCGGCTGCTCCGAGAGCACCTGCCGACGGCGGCCTACGCCGTGGAGGACCTGGGTCACGGGTTCCGACTGTCGGGGCCGTTTCCCGAGAACGAGCTGATGGGCCGGCTCACCGTCGTCCCGTTCGAGGAACTGTTGGGGACGCCGGCCACGCGCGTCGTCGTCCGGAGCCCCGAGCACACGCCGCAGGACTTCCTCGAGCTGACCTCCCGCGTCGGCCTGCACGGGGTCAACTACGCGGTGGGCTGGACGGCGTGGCTCGACATCGCCCCGGAGGGGGTCTCCAAGGCCAGCGCGCTGGAGGGTGTGCGCGAGCGGCTCGGCGTGCCACCCGAGTCGACCGTCGCGGTCGGTGACGGCCGCAACGACCTGGAGATGCTGGCCTGGGCTGCACGGTCCTGGGCGATGGGCCAGTCGCCGGACGAGGTCGTCGCGGCGGCGGACGACGTGGCGGGCGACGTGGTCGACGACGGACTGGCCGCTGTGCTGGAGGGCCTCGCCGCCCCGGCGGACCGTCGCGCGGCGCAGTGACACCTTGACGTCATCTCGTCCGTCCTGTCGGCAATGTTCGGTATGGCCACCTGTCGCCCGTTCGGGTTAGGTTCCTCGGCGAACCGCCATCGTCTCGGAGGACCTCGTGCTCAGATCTCGGAAATCTCGGCCGTCTCGGCCTGCTCACCGCGCTCGGCCTCGTCGTCGCGCCCCTGACCGCGCTGCCCGCTGCGGCGGATCACTCGCCGGTGTTCATCAGCGAGATCCACTACGACAACGACGGCACGGACGCCGGCGAGGCCATCGAGGTGCAGGCGCCTGTTGGCACGGACCTGAGCGGGTGGACACTCGTCCTGTACCGCGACGTCGGTACCGTCTACGACACCGATCCCGTTGGCGCCCCTGACGCCAACGGCATCGTTGTGGTCACGTACCCCCCCGACGGGATCCAGAACGGCTCCGCAGACGGCGTGGCGCTGGTCGACGGGGACGGCGCACTCGTCGAGCTCCTTTCCTACGAGGGGACGCTCACGGCGACCGAGGGTCCGGCAGTCGGTACGACGAGCACGGACATCGGTGTCGATGAGACGAGCAGCACACCCGAGGGGCAGTCTCTGCAGCGGGACCCCGACGACCACGCGACCTGGACCGGACCGATCGAGCACACGTTCGGGGCGGTGAACGCGGGTGGGTCGGAGCCGCCGACCGGCCCGAGCGTCTTCGTCAACGAGATCCACTACGATAACGAAGGCACCGATGCCGGCGAGCTCGTCGAGGTGGCCGGCCCGGCGGGAACAGACCTGACCGGATGGACCGTCGTCCCCTACAACGGCAACGGCGGCGCGACCTACTCACCGCAGGGTGCGCTGGCGGGGACGCCCGGCGACGACACCGGTTCGGGCTTCGGGTTCCAGTCGGTGACGATCTCCGGCCTGCAGAACGGGTCCCCGGACGGGATCGCACTCGTCGACGCCGAGGGCGACCTCGTGCAGTTCCTGTCTTACGAGGGCTCCTTCACCGGGGTCGGCGGGCCGGCTGACGGCGTGACCAGCACCGACATCGGCGTCGCTGAGGCCGGCAGCTCCCCCCTGGGTTTCTCCCTGCAGCTCACCGGCACCGGCGAGCGCTACGGCGACTTCACGTGGGCCGCGCCGGCCGAGCAGACTTCCGGCGAGGTCAACAACGACCAGGTCTTCGCGGCCTCGGGTGATCCCCGACAGCCGGGCATCGACTGCCAGGAGACCGTGGAGGTGACCACCGGGACCGGCGCCACCTCCGAGGTATCCGCCACCGACGAGGACAGCGGCATCGCGAGCCTCGCCATCACTTCGGCCCCGGTCGACGGCATCACCCTGGACGACTCCACCGCCCCGGTCGAGATGGGCGAGATCGCCACCGCGACGCTCACCGTGGACGGCTCGACCGAGGTCGGCACCTACGACGTCGAGATCACCGCCACCACGGACGACGACCAGCAGGCAACCTGCGTCGCGTCGGTCGTCGTCTCAGAACCGCTCGAGACCACCCTCATCTCCACGGTCCAGGGCTCGGGCGCGGCGTCGCCCTTCGACGGGCAGGACGTCCAGGTCGAGGCGGTCGTCACCTCCCTCATCACGGGGAACGACGTTCTTGAGGGTTTCTACATCCAGGAGGAGGACGCCGACACGGACGTCAACGCGGAGACGTCCGAGGGCATCTACATCTTCTGCGGCTCGAACTGCCCGGCAGAGCTCGCCGCAGGTGACCTCGTGCGTGTCACTGGCACCGTCGACGAGTTCTTCGAGAACACGCAGATCAACAGCACAGGCGGAAGCGTGGCCGTGCTGGAGTCGGGCCTGCCGCTGCCGGCTGCCGCCGTCGTGACGCTGCCCGCGGAGACGTCCACCCAGGACCCGGCGACGTTCGAAAACGTCGAGGGGATGCGCACGACCATCTCCACGACGCTCGTCGTCAGCGAGTACTTCGAGCTGGCCCGGTTCGGCGAGGTCGTGCTCACCGCCGACGAGCGGTCCTACCAGTACACGCAGACCAACGAGCCGAGCGTCGAGGGCTACGAGGCCTTCCTCGCGGACCTGGCGACCAAGCGAATCATCCTGGACGACGACAGCAACGACCAGAACGACGCGACCAGCGGTCCCCTGAACAACGAGCCCTACTACTACCCGACTCCCGGGCTGAGCACGGGCAACTACTTCCGGGGCGGCGACACGATCACCGACCTGACCGGCGTCTTCGAGTACTCCTTCGGGGCCTGGAAGCTGCGCCCGATCACGGGTGAGGACTACACCTTCGAGCCCACCAACCCCCGTCCGGCGTCCCCAGAGGAGGTCGGTGGCCGGCTGAAGGTAGCCAGCTTCAACGTCCTGAACTACTTCGCGACAATCGACGAGACGTCCTCGGACAGCACGGGTCCGTGCGGTCCGTCCGGGAACCAGGACTGCCGCGGCGCCGACTCCGAGACCGAGCGCCAGCGCCAGCTCGCCAAGATCGTCGCCGCGCTGGAGGTCATCGACGCCGACGTGTTCGGTCTCATCGAGATCCAAAACGACGCCGGCCTGGCCACCCAGCAGATCGTCGAGGCGCTCAACGCCGCCACGGCGCCGGGCACGTACGACTACATCGAGACCGGCTTCATCGGCACGGACGCCATCAAGCAGGCCTTCCTCTACAAGACGGCGACGGTCACCCCGGTCGGGGAGTACGAGCTCCTGACGAGCGAGGACGACCCACGCTTCGACGACACCCGGAACCGGCCGGCGCTGATCCAGACCTTCGAGGAGGCCGCGACCGGGGAGCGGGTCACCATCGCGGTGAACCACCTCAAGAGCAAGGGCTCGGGCTGCGGCGCGGGCGACGACTCGCCGGAGGACGGCTCGGGCAACTGCGACGGCACCCGCACCGAGGCCGCGCAGGCGCTCGCCGACTTCCTGGCCACTGACCCGACCGGGAGCGGTGACCCGGACTTCCTGATCATCGGGGACCTGAACTCCTACTCCCAGGAGCGCCCGATCACCACCCTCGAGGCGGCCGGCTACGTCGACCTGCTCGAGCGCTTCGAGGGCCTGGAGTCCTACGGGTACGTTTTCGACGGCCTGCTCGGCCACCTCGACCACGCCCTCGCCACCTCTACGCTGAACGAGCAGGTGACTGGCGCGGGGGGCTGGAAGATCAACGCCGACGAGGTGCCGTTGTTCGACTACAACGACGACGTCCGGGACGTCGGTGAGGCCGACTTCGAGCGGGAGTCGAACGCCCTGCCGCTGTACGAGCCGAACCCCTACCGGTCCAGCGACCACGACCCGGTCATCGTGGGCCTTGACCTCGGCGGTGCCGTGGAGCCCCCGCCGACCACCTGCTTCGGCTTCGAGCCGACCATCGTCGGCGACGAGGGCGGTGGCGTCATCTTCGGGACCAACGGTGACGACGTCATCCTGGCCGGGGGCGGCAACGACTACATCTTCGCCCTCAACGGTGACGACGTGGTCTGCGCCGGCGACGGCAACAACGTGGTGTTCGCCGGCAGCGGCGACGACCGGGTGTCCGCCGGCGACGGCAACGACATCATCTTCGGCGGCGCCGGTGACGACCAGCTCGACGGCGGCGGGGGTCACGACCTCGTCCTCGACTTCCTGGGACGCAACACCATCGCCTGACGCCGGGCGTCGGCCGCACGGCAGGATGGGGCCGTGCGTCTCGTCGCGACCGACCTCGACGGCACCATCGTGCGGGCCGACCAGACCATCTCGGCGCGCACGGTGGCTGCCTTCGAGGCGTGCGCGGAGCGGGGCGTGGGTGTCGTGGTGGTGACCGGCCGCCCGGCGCGGTGGCTGAGCCCGGTCGTCGAGGCGCTCGGCCCGCACGGGCACGCGCTGTGCGCCAACGGGGCGGTCGTCTACGACCTGGCCACGCGCCGCGTCGTCGACACGCAGACGATCGCCCGCGCCGACGTCCGCACCGTGATCGACAAGACGCGCACCGCGATCGGGGACGTCGACGTCGCGATCGAGACCCTCGCGGGCTTCCGCCGCGAGCCCGGCTACGTCACCCGGTGGGACGCGCTCAGCGACCAGGAGGTCGGCACGATCGACGAGCTGCTGGCCGACGACCCCGGCGTCCTCAAGGTCCTGGTCCGTCAGGAGGGCGGCTCCGGCGATGCGATGCTCCGGGCCGCCCGGCCGGTCTTGGCGGGGCTGGCCTCACCGACCCACTCGAACGTCAACGACTGCCTGCTGGAGATCTCCGCGCTCGGGGTGAGCAAGGCCGCGACGCTGGCGACCCTCGTTGCGTCTCGGGGATGGACCGCGGCCGACGTCGTCGCCTTCGGGGACATGCCCAACGACGTCGAGATGCTCCGCTGGGCGGGGCGCGGCTACGCGATGGCCGGCGGGCACCCCGAGGCGTTGTCCGCGGCCGACGACGTGGCGCCCCCGTGCGAGGAGGACGGCGTCGCCCAGGTCGTCGAGGCGCTGTTGCGCGACCGCACTGCGGCAGGTCGATCTCAGTGCTCGTAGACCTCGCGCCGGTGCCCCACCGTCACCACCACCACGAGGAGGACGTCATCGACGACCGTGTAGATCACGCGGTGGTCCCCGACGCGCACGCGGAGACCTGGCCGTCCCCTCAGCGCTCGGGCACCGGGTGGGCGGGGCTCCTGCGCCAAGAGGGCGATGGCTCCCTGGACGCGGCGCCGAGCCGGTGGATCGAGCTTGCGCAACGCCCGGGCCGCTGCCGGTCGAAGTTCGACCCGGTACGGGGTCACGCCAGGCCGAGGTCTGCCTTGACCTGCTCCCAGGGGAGGTCGGGGCCTTCCTCGGCCATCGCGGCGTCGAAGGCTGCGACGTCCTCGGCGTCCTCGAGCGCAACCATCAGCTCCTCGTAGCGTTCGGGACTGACTAGCACAGCCGCCGGACGGCCGTAGCGCTCCAGGAACACCGCCTCCGTACGCGCCTTCTCGACCGCCGCGGACAGGTTCTCCCGCGCGGCACTGACGTTCATGGTCGCCATGGCAGATATCGTACAACAATGACCAGAACTTGTACCGAACTAGCGTGACTGCAGGGCGTCCAGGGCGACGGCCATCGCCGCGGCGACGCGTCCGTCGAGCCCGCCGCCGGGCACCGTGACGTCGTACCGGTCGCGCAGCGAGCGACGCCGCTCCGACGTCAGGACGACGGCACCCCCGGCGTCGCGGAAGTCGAAGTGGAACAGGAACGGCAGCGGGATGTCGCCCACGAAGGGCACGAGGCCCCAGACCCGGCGGAGGATCGCGATCCCTGCGCTGCGCTCGCTGCCGGTGGCCTCGATGCCCGGGGCACCGAGGTGCCACGTCGAGCGCAGCAGAGACTGGCCGAAGTCCTTCTTGAACCAGCCGATCGGAGCGCCGGCGGCGTCGGTCACGTCGTAGGTGGCGCCGAGGTCGAGCCGCTGGCGGGCCTTGAACGAGAACACCGGCTCCGCACGGGACTCGTCGGTGTAGAAGGTGACCTGCTCCTTGAACGCCATCCGCTTCTGCTGAGCCATCGCGAGCAGCGTGCCCTCGGCACCGGCCGGAGCTCCCGCACGGATCTCGTACCGGTTCACCATCATGGTGATCCGCTGCTTGACGGTGAAGGACTCGACGCCCTCGAGGGGGTTCACAGGTACTGACCGGTGCTGTGCTGCCCGTCGTCCGGCCCCTGCTGGCCGGGGTGCGGCATTCCCGGCATCGAGGGGTGCGCCGCCGCAGGGCCGCCCGGGAGGGCCCGGCGCATCTGCTCGATCTGCGAGCGCGCCGCCATCTGCTGGGCGAACAGGGCGGTCTGGATGCCGTGGAACAACCCCTCCAGCCATCCGACGAGCTGGGCCTGGGCGATGCGCAGCTCGGCGTCGCTGGGGGTCGTCTCCTCGTCGAACGGCAGGCTGATCCGCCGCAGCTCCTCCACCAGCTCGGGCGCCAGCCCCTGCTCGAGCTCGGCCAGCGAGCGCTCGTGCACCTCGGCCAGGCGCGCCCGGCCCTTCTCGTCCAGCGGTGAGTTGCGCACCTCCTCGAGCAGCTGCTTGATCATGGAGCCGATCCGCATCACCTTCGCGGGCTCCCCGACGAGCTCCGCGGGGTTCTTCTGGTCGCCTTCGCCGTTGGCCACGCCCATCCCCTGCGGGGTGACGACGACGACCGTCTCGTCCCGCCGACCGGCGTCCCGCTGCTCGCCCTGCCCGCTCTGCTGTTCCGACATGCCGCCCATCCTGCCCCCCACGTGCCCGGGCCGCAGCGGCGGTGGCGATGGGGATGGGATCATGGGGTGGTGATGACGAGCGCACCGGACCCGACCGACCCGCACGCCCCGGCACCGCCGCTGCCCCCCGGATGGACGTCGCACGCCGCGGCGTCGGCCGACGTCCACGCCCTGCACGCCCTGCTCGTGCAGCACGAACAGGAGGCCCGCGGCGGCTCCGGTGCGTCGATCGGGGACGTCGAGGCGGACGTCGTCGGGTCGGGTGCCGCGAGCCGCCGCCACCAGGTGCTCCGGGACGCCGACGGCCAGGTCCGCGGCTGGGCGACGGCCTGGGACCGGGCGGCCGGCCGGGTGATCGTCGCGGTGGTCGTGGATCGCGAGGTCGACTCCGACAGCGCGGATGCGGCCGGCGTCGCCCTGTACTCCCAGGCCGCCACCGACGCTGCCCATCTCGCCCGCGAGCGCGGGCTGGCCGTCACCCAGCTGGACGCCGGGGCGTTCGAGGGCGACGAGCGCCAGCACCGCTGGCTGCGGGCGGCCGGGTACTCACACGTGCGTACCTGGTGGCAGATGAGCCGGCCGGTCGTTCCCGCGGAGGGGGAACCCGGCGCGTTCCCGCCGCCCAAGGAAGGGGTCGTCGTCCGGCAGGTCGAGCAGGAGACCGAGGGTGGGCGTCCGAGCGACGCGGACCTACGCGCCGTGCACGACGTGATGGAGGAGGCGTTCACCGACCACTTCAACTACCACGAGGAGGCGTTCGACGAGTTCGTCGAGCGGCAGCGCGAGGCGCACGGCCACCGCTGGGACCACTGGTGGCTGGCCGAGCTCGTCGACGGCCCGGCAGAGCCGGCGGGGGCGCTGGTGGGCGAGTTCGTCCCCGGCGGCACGGGCAAGCCGAACGGCAGCTACGTGTCGTACATCGGGGTGCTGCGCAACGCCCGCGGCCGCGGTGTCGGGCGGTCGCTGCTGCAGGCGATCATCGCCGACGCCGCCTCCCGCGGCCGCGACCACGTCGGCCTGGAGGTCGACGCCACCTCGCCCACCGGGGCCGAGCACCTGTACACGTCGATGGGCTTCGTGACCAAGTACACGACCGAGTCCTGGCACCGCGACCTGCCCGTCACCTGATCGCGCCCGGCGTCGGCTACGACCGGGCGTCACCGAGGGTCAGGCTCACCACCAGAGCGGGTCCGTCGACCCCCGACGCGTCCGACTCCTCCGGGCCGAGGAGCGTGAGCCCAAGGAGGATCGGCTGAGAGCCGGTCAGCTTCTCGCCCTCGACGACGGTGCCTTGCGAGGTCTCGGCCGGCCCCTGCAGGGTGTAGCCATCCTCCTCGGCAACGTCCGCGGCTGCCTGCAGAGCGGACGCCGGGTCTGCTTCGACCGCGTACGTGATGACCAGCTTCGCGCGCACCGGCTTCCCGAGCGCGGTCCCGGCACCGGTCTCGCTGCGCCTCACCTCGGCGAGCTGTCCCTCCTCGACTGCCGAAGCCAGGTCGGCGAGACGCTCCTGCCGCAGTGAGTCCAGCTCGTCGTCGCCACCGCACGCCACCAGCGCGAGGATGAGCAGGACGCTCACCAGCCCACGGAACCGGCTGCGCCCGGAGGGGCCGGAGGACGCCCGCACCAGATGGCGTTGCCCACTCCTGGTCACGGCTGCGATTCGCCCCACCCTCTGCCCAGTGAACTGACGTTCAGCCGGTCTCCGGCCGGTGGGCGTCCAACCCCGTGAGCCCGCTGCGCCGTCCAGCCGTGAGGCGGACGGTAGCCGACATGGCGAGGGGCGGCTTCGCCCAATCGGGTGCACGGCACGCCGAGCTCGGTGCGGCGGCATCCCTACGATGTCGGAGTGACGACCCTCGTGCCGAGCCTCGACGTCGCGGCCGTGCGCGCCGCCTACCCCGCCCTGGACGACGGGTGGGCGTACCTGGACGGAGCCGCCGGCACCCAGGTGCCCCGCGCGGTGATCGACGCCGTGACCCAGGCCTGGACCCGGGGGATCGGCAACTCCGGTGGCGTCTTCGAGGCGAGCGCGCGCTCCGACGGCTACACGGCGGGTGCCCGGCAGGCGGTGGCCGACCTCGTCGGCGCCCCGAGCCCGGACGGCGTGATGCTCGGCCCGAACATGACGTCGATGACGTACCGGGTCGCCGGTGCGCTGGCCAAGTCCTGGAAGCCGGGCGACGAGATCGTGCTGACCCGGCTCGACCACGACGCGAACGTGCGGCCCTGGGTGCAGGCGGCAGAGCGCGCGGGGGCCACCGTCTCCTTCGCCGAGCCGGTGCCCGACACCCTCGACCTGCCGGCGTCCGCCGTCGAGCACCTGGTCACCGAGCGCACCAAGCTGGTGGCCCTGACCGCCGCGAGCAACGTCGTCGGCACCCGGCCCGAGGTACGCGCGGTGGCGGATGCCGCCCACGCCGTCGGCGCGCTGGTTTTCGTGGACGGCGTGCACGCCACGCCGCACGGCCCGGTCGACATGGCCGCGCTCGGGGCGGACTTCTACGCGACCAGCGCCTACAAGTGGTCCGGCCCGCACCTCGGCGCGATCGCCGCCGACCTCGCGCTGCTGGAGACGCTGCTGCCGGACCAGCTCGCCTCGTCGCCGCCGGAGGTGCCGTGGCGGTTCGAGACCGGCACGCACCCCTTCGCGCAGCACGCGGGTCTGGTGGCGGCGGTCGACCACCTCGCGTCGCTGGCGCCGGGGGACGGCGGCACCCGCCGCGAGCGGCTGCTGGCCTCGATGGCCGCGGTCGAGGCGTACGAGGCCGAGCTGTTCGCCGTCCTGCTCGACGGTCTGGCGGACCTGCCGCACGTGCAGCCGATCGGGGCGCCGGCCAGCCGGACGGCGACCGCGTTCTTCGCCGTCGACGGCCACGCACCGGCGTCCGTCGCCGCGCACTGCGCCGGCGAGCGGATCAACGTCTGGGCGGGTCACATGTACGCGTGGGAGCTGACCGGCATGCTCGGGATCCGTGACAGCGGCGCGGTGCGGGCCGGGCTCGTGCACTACAACGACCGGTCGGACGTCGACCGCCTGCTGATCGCGCTCGCCGAGCTTCAGTAGACGTCGAGACGCAGCGGCATCACCTCGGCGATGCGCCGGATGTCGGCGTCGGCCGCCAGCAATGCCGCGTCGTGCCGGAGCGCCACCGCCGCGATCAGGCAGTCGATGAGGCCGCGAGGGGTGACGCCCACTCGCCGGCAGGCCCGGTAGATGCGGACCGCTGCGTCGAAGTCGTTGGTCGTGTCGAGGGGAAGGAGCTGAAACCTGCCGAGGAAGCGTCGCAGGTCACGCTCCCGCGCGTCGGATCGGGCACCCATGCACGCCTCGGCGATGACTGGTTCGGTGACCGCGACCGTGGGGATGTCCGCGACGACCAAAGACGTGAGGCGCTGATCGACGGCGCTTCCGGTGGCCCGGTCGTACTCCACCCAGGCGGACGTGTCGGCGAGAATCACCCGTGCGTGAACTCGTCGGGCGGGATCTCCCCGATCGCGTTGGCCCCGTGCATGGCCAGGGCCTCCTCACGGGTCATCGGCTCGCCCGCCAGCTTGCTCAGGGCCAGGGCCACCGCCTCGGTCTTCGTCCGCAGCGAGTAGCGGCGCATGATCGCGGCGACGTGGTCGTCGTCCAGCACGATGTTGGTGCGCGTCCTGCTCATACACCAACTCTACACCTGGAGCCGATGGGCGAGCGAGATGGCGTCGAAGGGCGCGCGCACCTTGACGTCGTTGTCGAAGTAGACGAACACGTCGAGACCGGCGTCGCGCCAGGCGCTCACCCGGTGCGCCCAGGCATCGAGGGCCGCCTCGTCGTAGCCGCTGACGTACAGCTCCTCGGCGCCGTGCAGGCGGACGTATGCGAACCCGGCCGTCGGGTCGGTGAACTCCGGCCACTTGCCCGCGGTGTCGGCGGTGACGACCGCGACCTGGTGGCGGCGGGCGAGGTCGGTGAAGGCGGGGACGTCGAAGCTGGCGTGGCGCACCTCGACGGCGTGACGCAGCGGCCGGTCGGCGTCCGTCGTCGTCCAGGCCCGCCCCTCCAGCCGCTCGTCGTGGGCCGCCGCGAGCGCCGCCGCCGCTGCCGTCGTCCGGGGGAGCAGGTCGAAGAAGGCGTCGAGCCGTCCCGGGTCGAAGCCGAGGGTGGGCGGCAGCTGCCACAGCAGGGGTCCGAGCTTGGGCCCGAGCGCGAGCACGCCGGAGGCAAGGAAGTTGGCCAGCGGGGTCTCGACCTCCGCGAGCTTCTTCATGTGCGTGATGAACCGGCCGGCCTTGACCGCGAACACGAAGTCGTCAGGGGTCTGCTCGGCCCACCGCTGGAAGCTCTCCGGCCGCTGCAGGGCGTAGAACGACCCGTTCACCTCGATGCTGCTCAGCCGCGACGCCGCGTGGCTCAGCTCGTCGGCCCGGCGCAGCCCACGCGGGTAGAACACCCCGCGCCACGGCGGGTACGTCCACCCCGAGATGCCGACCCTGACCTCCGCCACCCACCGAACCTATGCCTCCAGAGGACGCGGGGATCACTGGCCGAGGCGGCGCACCATCGGCAGCCGGGACCGGGTGAAGAGGTACCCGGACAGCACGGCGAGCACCGGCACCCCGACGGTCATCGCGGCGAGCTGGGGCCAGGGGACGACGACCTGCCAGGTCGGGTCGACGAAGGGGGCGCCGTACCGGTTCATCAGGACGACGACCACTCCCAGCACCGCGCCCGCGACGACGCCGAGCAGCACCCCGAGGATCGCGACCACCCCGGCCTGCGAGCCGGCGACCCGCCGCCGGACGCGCGGCGACGCCCCCACCGCGGCGAGCGTGGCGAGGTCGGCGCGGGAGTCGGCGGCGGCGAGACCGACCGCGATGCCGGTGGCGCCCAGCGTGACGACTCCGGCGGCGATCGCCAGTGCCAGCAGGCCGATGTCGTTGGTGCTGGTGTAGCCCTGCTCGAGGTAGAGGAAGGGCTGGGCCACGCCGGCGTCCGTCAGGGCCGCGCTGGCCCGTTCGACGGCGGCGTCGTCGACCCCGTCGGTGCTGGCGATCACGCCCGTCGCCGCCACCCCGGCGTCCAGCTCCTCCAGCAGGGACGACGGCACGATCAGCGCGGTGCCCTGCAGGTCGGCCGCCACGGCGGGGACGACGAGCTCGGTGGTCTCGGTCTGACCGTCGGAGAATCTGTCGAACGCCTCCACCCTCAAGTGGGCCATGCCGTCTTCCCAGATCTCGTCGGTGGAGCCGACGACCGCCGATCCGGCGGCGAGGGCGCGCTCTGCCGCGGGTGCGTCGTCGCCGAGCAGCACCTCCCAGTCGGTGCCGTGGTCGACGAGCGTTCGGCCGACGGCTGTGCCCCCGTACTGCTGTATCTCGGCGCACCGCGGGTCCTCCCTGGCCGTCGCGATCTCGGCCTCAGTCGGGGCGACCTCCTGGGTGTACAGGGGGCACTCGTGCTCAGGGGCGGTGATCGGCGAGACGTAGCGCTCCATACCGTCCGGGTCATACGTCGAGTACGGGACCTGGACGTCGGTGAAACCCGGCTGAGCGGCCAGGGTCGTGGCGGCCCGCTGGGCCTCTGCCTCGGCCACCTCGGCGGCGTTCTCCTGGCCGTAGTTGACCCCGCCGAACCACACCACGGTGCCCATCGGCGCCGTCGGCGTGTACATCTCCTCGAATCGTGAGTCCTGCGCCGTGAGGTAGAGCGAGACGGCGACCGAGCCCGCCACTGCGGTCATCACCGCGGCCACCGCCGGTGCGGTGCGGCTGCGCTGGCGGGCCGCGTCGCGCAGTGCGATCCGCGGGGCGACCGGCAGGTGCCGGGAGATGCGGGCAACGGTGGCGACGAGCGCTCCGGTGGTCGCCACCAGGCCCAGCTCGGCGAGGACGGCACCGGCGAGCACGACGTAGGGCAGGCGGGTGACTGCCCCGATCACCGCGACCGCGGTCCCGGCGGCGGCGACGACCGCGCCGGTCACCGGCACCCAGCGCCGTACCCGCACCTGGCCGCGTCGTCCGGCCAGCGCCGCAACGACGTCCTGCCGGGAGGCCTGGACGGCGGGCAGCACCGCCGCGGCCAGCGCGGTCAGGCTGCCGACGGCGACCAGCGCGAGCAGGTCGAGGGCGTGCACGTGCAGCGACGGCAGGTAGACCACCTCGAACCGCTCCAGCACCGGGCGCAGGCAGGCTGCCAGCGCGACGCCGCCCAGCGCGCCGGCGACCGAGGCGCCGAGCCCGATCACGAGCCCGCCCGCGAGGACGACGGCGCGGACGTGCCGCCGGTCACCTCCCGCGGCGGCGACGAGCGCGAGCTGGCGTCGGTTGCGCCGCGCCCAGACGGCGAACGCCGGGCCGGCGAGCAGCGCCACCTCCAGCAACGCCAGGCCGACGACGACGACCACGGCGGCGACGGTGGCGGCGCTCGGCCCGGACCCGTCGAAGACCTGGTCGCCCTGGTAGAGGGGTACCTCGCTCCGTGGGGGCGGGTCGAGGAGCACGTCCCGGCTCACCGCCGCCACGCCGATCTCGTTGAGCTCCCGCACGTCCGACCACGTGACCGGCGCGTCGCCGACGACGAACCATGACGTCGTGACCGCGCCGACCACCGGGTCGTCGGGTGAACGGTCGGGGAACAGGGAGCCCCGTAGCCCGAGCACCTCCCGCACGAAGCCGGGGTTGTCTACTACCCCGACGACGGTGACGGCGCTCTCCGCGTCGGCACCCGAACCGCGTGGCGCCGCGGTGATGGTTTCGCCGATGGCGAGGCCCGCGTGCCGGGCCAGAGAGGAGGTGATCGCCACCTCGTCGTCGGCCCCGGCCAACCGGCCGTCGACCAGGGTCGCCGGGCCGGGCAACGAACCCTCGGAGTCGACCTCTGCCCCGACCGCATCGACGGCGCGGTCACCGACCCGGAGCGTCACCGACCCCTCCACCACGGCAACGAGGTCGGCATCGGCACGCAGCAGCGTCTGCACAGCGGCCCGGACGCCGGCCACGGTGGCCGTCTCGCCGCCGCCGAAGGCTCCCTCGGGGGACGCGAAGTCGGCCCCCGTTGGGTCCTGCAGGAGCGGCTGGCCTCCGACCGGGGTCTCGAGCCGCGCCTGGGCCTCGCCGAGCTGAGTCCGCACCGTGTCGGCCGGCGAGAAGTCGCTGGACCGGGCCAGCACGTCGACGGTGGCCACGGCCAGCACCGGCAGGCCGATCATCAGCGCGACCAGCGCCGTCCTTCCCTTGGCGCGCACCGCGTCCCGGCGGGCCAGTCGCAGCACCGCCCGCCAGGCCGCCGTCCGTCCGGTCATCGGTCGTCCGTGCCGTCGTCCAGCAGCGAGTCCGCCCCCGGCACGGACCCGGTGCTGTCGACGACGACCCCGTCACGCAGGAACACCACCCGGTCCGCCCAGGCGGCATGACGCGCCTCGTGGGTGACCAGCAGGGCCGCGGCGCCGGCGTCCACCCTGGCGCGCAGCACCCGCATCACGTCCTCGCCGGTCGCCGAGTCCAGCGCCCCGGTCGGCTCGTCGGCCAGCACCAGGCGCCGCGGCCCGACCAGCGCACGGGCGATCGCCACCCGCTGCTGCTGGCCGCCGGACATCTCGTCCGGGAACCGGTCGGCCAGCTCGCGGACACCGACCTCGGCCAGCGCTGCCCGCGCCTCCCGGCGCGCGTGCCGGGACGGCGTGGAGTCCAGCTCGCGCGGCAGCATCACGTTCTCGACCGCGGTCAGCGCCGGCAGCAGGTTGAGGTCCTGGAACACGTAGCCGACGCTGCGACGCCGGATCCGCGCCACCGCCGCACGGCCCAGCGAACCGAGCACCTCCCCGTCCACGGCCACCGTCCCGCCGGTCGGTGAGTCGAGGCCGCCGGCCAGCGTCAGCAGGGTCGACTTGCCCGAGCCCGACGGCCCCATCACCGCCACCAGCTCGCCGGGCACCACCACCAGGTCGACGTCCCGCAGCGCGACGACCTCCGCCTCCCCGTGGCCGTGCACCCGGGTCACCGACCGCATCCGGAGCACCGGGGCCGTCGTCGTCCCCGTGGTCTCCGGTCGCTCGGTCGTCGCGGTCACCGGGCCACCTCCCGCGCGTCCGCCGACGTGGTCGCCCCGGCAGCCGCTGGTGCGGACGCGGCGGGCCACCGGGCCAGGCGCGCCTCGACGTGGTCCAGCCAGCGGACCTCCGCCTCCGCGGCGAAGACGAGGTTGTCGAGAACCAGGGTCCAGGCCAGGTCGCGCTCGTCGCCGCCCGGCTCCCGGCGCTTGAGCCGGGTGTAGTCCTGCAGGGCCCGGACCGTCTCGGTGCGCTGGCGCTGGACGACACCGCGGACGTCGACCCCGGGCACCGTGACCGCCAGGGCCAGCTTGATCGCCAGCTCGTCACGGGCCGGCGCATCCCGGGTCACCGGCGTCGTCCACCACCCGTCGACCGCGGCCAGGCCCGGACCGGTCAGCTCGTAGCGCGCGTGCCCCTCGTCGTCCGCGCCAGCCCCCGCGACGAGCCCGTCACGCTCCAGGCGCCGCAGTGTCGTGTAGACCTGCCCGATGTTCAGCGGCCACGTGCCCCCGGTCCGCGACTCGAACTCCTGCCGCAGCTGGTAGCCGTACATCGGCTCGACCGCCAGCAGCGCCAGCAGTCCCTGTTTGATCGACATCAGACCCCCGCATACTCGGTATCCCTTCGGCCAGGTATACCCGGTATGCAGAAGTCGGTCAACCACCCCAGGGCTACGCGCGGACGACGAGCAGCAGCTTGCCGACGTGGGTGGACTCCTCCATCCGCCGGTGCGCGTCGGCGGCCTGGGCCAGGGGGAAGCGCGTGTCGACGACCGGCCTGACCGTGCCGTCGGACAGCAGCGGCCAGACGTGCTCGCGCACCGACGCCACGATCGCTGCCTTCTCGGCGGGTGGCCGGGCGCGCAGCGAGGTGGCGATCACGGCGGCGCGCTTGCGGAGGAGGGCATTGAGGTCCAGCTCCGCCGTCGTCCCGCCCTGCAGCCCGATCACGACGAGCCGACCGTTGGGCGCCAGCGCGGAGACGTTGCGGGACAAGTACTTCGCGCCCATGTTGTCGAGGATGACGTCGACGCCGCGCCCGTCGGTGACCTCGCTGACGACCTCGACGAAGTCCTGCTCGCGGTAGTTGATCAGGACGTCGGCACCGAGCTCGCGGCACCGGTCGAGCTTGGCCGCGGAGCCCGCGGTCACCGCGACCCGTGAGCCGAGGGCGCGGGCGAGCTGGATCGCCATCGTGCCGATGCCGCTCGACCCGCCGTGCACGAGCAGGGTCTCGTCCGGGCGCAGTCCGGCCGCCATGAAGACGTTCGACCACACCGTGCACGCCACCTCGGGCAGGCCGGCCGCGTCGACGAGGTCCACGCAGTCCGGCACCGGCAGCAGCTGGCCGGACGGGACCGCGACCCGCTCGGCATAGCCGCCCCCGCCCAGCAGGGCGCACACCGGGTCGCCGACGGACCAGCCCTCGACCTCCGCCCCGAGCTCGGCGATCGTGCCCGAGCACTCCAGCCCCGGCCACGGCGGCGCACCCTCCGGCGGCGGGTACGACCCCTTGCGCTGGATGACGTCCGCGCGGTTGACGGCGCTCGCGGCGACGTCGATGAGCACCTCCCCCGGACCCGGGCGGACGTCGTCCACCTCGCTCAGCTCGAGGACGTCGGGACCACCGGGCTCGCGGATCGTCACTGCCTTCATGTCGGTCGACCCTACGGACCCGGCGCGTCCGCCACGTCCGTCGCCCCGGGCCACCGCGGCGCAGGACGCAAGGAGGCGCGCCGGTGTTGCTCCGAACGGGTTGCTAGGCCGAACGGGTGAACAGGGGGGCCGCGGCGAGCCCTCGTGATCAATCCCGCCGGGTGCCTGACCGAAGCAGTACGGACACGGGGGTCCGGATTTGCGGACGTCGGATTCGAGCGGAAGGTCGCCATGCTGCGCAACATCGGCATCAGGTCGAAGATCCTGGCTGTCCTGGCGCTGCCTGTGGCGGTCCTGCTGCTCGCGGCGGGCATCATCTCGGCCGGTGCCGTCAGCGACGCCCGGCGAGCCGCGCAGGTCGAGGTGCTGGCCGGCCAGGCGGACGACCTGAGTCAGCTCGTCCGCGGGCTGCAGGCCGAGCGTGCGCTGTCCGTCTCCGTCCTGTCCGGCAACGCCGACGCGCGTGGCCAGCTCGAGGAGGTCCGCGCCCAGATCAGCGCCGGCCTGGCCCAGGTTCGCGGCGCCATCGACGGCGTCGACCTCGACCTGATCGACCCGGCTGCCGCCGAGGCCGTCGCGCGGTCGGAAGGGGCGCACAACCAGATCGACTCCCTGCGCGCCCAGGTCGACGCGGAGGCCCTGACGGCGTCCGCCGCCCACACCGCCTACACCGACATCATCGTCGAGGACATCGCGCTGCCCGGTCGCATCGGCGACGCGGTCCTCGACAAGGAGCTGGCCTCCCACCTGCGTGCCTACACGACGCTGGAGCGGCTCGCCGAGGCGATCACCAACGAGCGCGACCTCGGCGTCGGCCCGGTGGCTGCCGGTGGCTACACGCCCGAGGCGCTCGCCGCCATGACCGCCCTGATCAGCCGGCAGGACGCCGTCCGCACCGACGCCACCAACACCGCCGCCCTCGTCGGCGCGCGCGTCCCGGCACTCGGCTACGAGCTGCAGCTGGCCCGGCAGCAGACCGTCTTCGACCCCGACCGCGTGATCGACACGGTCACGGTCGAGGAGTGGCGGACGAGCCTCGACGAGGAGGTCGGGGCTCTCGACAGCACCCTCGACCGCCTGGCCACCGGCGCGTCGGAGCGGGCCACGTCACTCGCGGACAGCGCGCGGACGCAGGCGATCGCGGTCAGCGCCCTGGCCGTGGCCCTGGTCGTGCTCCCGCTGCTGATCGCGCTGTTCATCGCCCGGGGCATCACGCGCCCCCTGCGCCGCCTGACCGAGGCGGCCGGCCAGGTCCGCAACCAGCTGCCCCAGATGGTGGAGCGGATGCAGACCCCCGGCGAGGGCCCCGGCTCCGAGCTGCCCGAGATCCCGGTCGAGTCCAACGACGAGCTGGGCCGGCTGGCCACCGCGTTCAACGACGTCAACGCCACGACCGTTCAGGTGGCCAAGGAGCAGGCCGCGCTCCGCGGCTCCATCGCCGCCATGTTCGTCAACGTCGCCCGCCGCGACCAGGTGCTGCTCTCGCGCCAGCTCGCGTTCATCGACCAGCTCGAGCGCACGGAGGAGAACCCGGCCACGCTGGACAACCTCTTCCGACTGGACCACCTCGCGACCCGGATGCGCCGCAACGCCGAGTCCCTGCTCGTCCTGGCGGGCATCGACACCGGACGCCGGCTCCGCCGTCCGATGCCGTTGTCGGACGTGATCCGGACGGCGTCCAGCGAGATCGAGCACTACGAGCGCATCGACCTCGCCCTGCGGGTCGACCCGCCGATGGTCGGCCACGTGTCCCTGACCGCCGCCCACCTGCTGGCGGAGCTGCTCGAGAACGCGACCAACTTCTCCGACCCCGGCAGCCGCGTGGTCGTCAGCACCGGTACCGGCCCCCGCGGCATCGTCGTGACGATCACGGACGACGGCCTGGGGATGACCCCCGACGAGATCGCCGACGCGAACACCCGGATCGCCGACCCGCCGGTGAGTGAGGTCGTGGGCTCCCAGCGTCTCGGCTTCTTCGTGGTGGGCCGGCTCGCGCGCAAGCTGGACGCCGTCGTCTCGCTCAAGACCGGTCGGAGCCGCGGCACCATCGTCACCATCGAGCTGGCCCCGGCCCTGTTCACCCCGGGCACCGTGGTCGAGCTGCCCGCGGCCCCGGCCGAGGACGACGTCCCGGAGGTCGGGAACGGCCAGGTCGACGACCTGACGGCGGACGACGTGGCGTCGGCACACGAGCACCCCGAGTCGCCCGAGTCCCGCGTTCTGGACGCGCCGCCGTCCGGAAACGGTTCCCTTCCCCGCCGCGGATCGCCCGCCACGCCACGGATCGCGCCCCCTGGCCATGTCCTTCGCCCGGCGGACTCGCGGATGCCCGGTTCCGAGGGACCGGCGGACGCCGTCTCCGACGACACCGGTCCGCTCCCGGCGGACGCCGGGCCCACGGCCGACCTGCCGCTGCCCCGCCGGTCCCGCGGAGCCGTCGACGTGCCCCCGGCGCCCCCCGTGGAGCCTGCGGTCGCGGACGCCGAGATCCCGACACCGGACGACGAGGCGCCGGCGGCCGAGGTGCCGGTCGACGACCCCCAGTCCGATCCCTCGATCGTGCCCGCCCCGCGCGAAGAGTTCCGCCGTGACGGACGTCCTGCTCGCTCCGGCGGCCTCTTCTCCGGCTTCCGGGCGCGCCAGGAACGTCCTGCCACGTCGACATCGGACGTCGATCACGAGCCCGTCTCGGAGCCCGTCTCCGAGGCCGCCGTGCCGGACGGCGCGGAGCCGGTGGGCGAGCCCGCGTCCGTTCCGCCGGTGCCCGAGCCCGTGCCGGTGCTGGAGCCGGTTCCGTTCCTGGAGCCGGAGCCGGAGCCCGTTCCGTTCCTGGAGCCGGTTCCGTTCCTGGAGCCCGAGCCGGTGCTGGCGCCTGCCCCGCTCGAGCGGATCGAGCTCGCGCCGGTGCCTGAGCTGGAGTCGATCCGGCTCGCCGACGAGCCGACCGCGGTGCTCGAGCCGGCCGCTGGTCCCAGCGCCCTGCCGCTCGACGAGGCTCCCGGCCAGCACCTGGGTGTCGGCGAGCTGTCGGCACTGGCGACGCCGCCCGAGCCCGAGGTGGCCGAGGACGCGACGCCGCCCGAGCCCGAGCCCGAGCCCGAGCCCGAGCCCGAGCCCGAGCCCGAGCCCGCTCCTGCCCTGGGGGCTGCCGCGCTGGACATCCTGCCCGGCCGCGCCGCCGCACGGGCGTCCCGCACGACCGGCCGCGGCTTCCGCTTCGGACGCAAGAGCCAGGCTCCGTCGCGGCCCGCTCCGACCCCGCCGGTGGTCCAGGCGCCGCCGGAGCCCGTCGTTCCGCTCGTCCCGGCGCAGATCCGGACCGAGAAGGTCGCCGTCCCCGCGGCGGCCGAGCCGGAGACCGACGAGCGCCCCGCCGTCCAGCCCGCCCCGTCGTCCCTGTTCGACTCGCTGCCGGCGGAGGCACCCGACTTCGGGACGTCGGCGCCGCCGTCCCCGGCGGCCGAGCCGGCCCCGGTCGCGGCCACCGACGTGTCGTCGCCGGCGCCGGTCCCTCAGCCGATCGGAGACGTGCTGCGCCAGCGTTCGGCCCTCGCGTCGGAGGCGCTGACCGAGCTCAGCCGTCTGTCGACCTACCGCCCGGCGGCCGTCGACCATGACGCCCCGGCAGCACTGACCCGCCGCACGCCGGCGGCCCCGGCCGTGGAGACCCCGCGGCCAGCCGCCGCCGGCAGCGCCCGTCGAGCGCGGACCGCGTCCGACGTCCGCAGCATGCTGTCGGGCTTCCAGGCCGGGGTGGAGCGTGGGCGGACGTCGCCCGGCGCCCACCAGAGCACGGACCACTCCCCGGCAGCGACGGAGTGATCGTGAGACGACAGCAGAGCGCCATCCACCCGCCCCCCGATCCCCAGCCCTCGACCCAGGACCGTACGACCGGAGGACACCCGTGACCACGATGAGCACCGAGGCAGCCAACTTCAACTGGCTCCTGGACAACTTCGTCAAGAGCGTGCCCGACGTCCGTCACACGCTGGTGGTCTCCGCCGACGGCCTGCTGATGGCGATGTCGGACGATCTCGACCGCACGAGCGGCGACCAGCTGGCGGCGATCGTCGCCGGCATGTCCAGCCTGACGCGCGGCGCCGCACGCCAGCTCGACGCCGGCGAGGTGAGGCAGGCGATCATCGAGATGGACTCGATGTTCACGTTCCTGATGAGCGTCTCCGACGGTTCGGTCCTCGCGGTCGTGGCCGACGCGGCGTGCGACATCGGGCTGATCGGCTACGAGATGGCGCTGCTGGTCAGTCGCACCGAGTCCACCCTGACGCCCCAGCTGATCTCCGAGATGCGGTCCCGGCTGCCGGTCAACGGCAAGCTCCGGACCCCGGCGATGGGGTGATGCCTGATGGATGAGACCCGGGAGCCCTTCGGGGGCCGGTTCGCGCCGGACGACGAGGACGACGCCTCCACGGTGCGTCCCTACGCGGTCACCGGTGGGCGGACGACGACGTCGTCCGCGCAGATGCCCGTCGAGGCGCTCGTCCAAGGCATGTCGCCCACCGACGTCGGCATGACGCCCGAGCGCCGCACCATCCTCGAGCTCACCGCCAACCAGTACCTGTCCGTCGCCGAGCTCTCGGCCCACATCAAGCTCCCCATCGGCGTGATGAGGGTGCTCGTGAGCGACCTCGCCGACGAGGGCAAGATCCGCGTCCACGGTCTGACCACCACCGACCACCCGGGCTCGCCCGCCTACAACCCGGCGGCCAGCCTCAGCGTCCTGGAGAGTGTTCTCAATGGCATTTCCGCGCTCTGACGTCGCCCCGGCCGCACCGGCCGGCCAGCCGACGCCACCGTCGTCCGAGATGGCCCCCGAGGCCGCTCCCACGGTCGTCAAGATCGTCGTGGCGGGCGGGTTCGCCGTTGGCAAGACCACGTTCATCGGGTCGCTGTCGGACATCGAGCCCCTGCGCACCGAGGCGGCGATGACCGAGCACTCGCTCGGCGTCGACGACGCGGGTGGGCAGACCGACCGCAAGACGGCCACCACCGTCGCGATGGACTTCGGTCGCATCTCGCTGCCCGGCAACCTGTGGCTCTACCTCTTCGGGACGCCCGGCCAGGACCGCTTCCTGTTCATGTGGGACGACCTGGTGACCGGTGCGATCGGTGCCGTCGTGCTCGTCGACACCGAGCGCCTGGAGCAGTGCTTCCCGGCCGTCGACTACTTCGAGTCCCGGCAGATCCCGTTCGTCGTGGCGGTCAACTGCTTCGACGGCGTCGCCAAGCACCAGCTCGACTCGGTGCGCGAGGCGCTGGCGATCCCCGCGCACGTGCCGGTGATCTACACCGACGCGCGCTCGCGGGCCGCGACGAAGCAGTCCCTGATCACGCTGGTCCAGCTGGCGATGCAGCGTCTGAACGGCTGACCCCCCTCTGCGTGCAGGGCGTCCCTGCTCTCGTTGATCGAGGGTAGGGACGCCCAGCGCGCACTGTGGGTGAGAGTCACGGCGCCCGGACTCCCGAGATGGGGCATCGTCCCGGCATGTGAGACGGCGGGAGACGTCGGGAACGCGCGTTGGGAGGGTGGGGTTGTGGCGGAGCAGACCGCCCTTCACCGTCCTGAGGAGTCCCGGTGCGCATCTTCGACGACGTCACGCAGCTGGTCGGCAACACGCCGTTGGTCCGGCTCAACCGCCTCACCGGAGGTGCGGGCGCCACGGTGCTCGCCAAGCTCGAGTTCCAGAACCCCGCGGCCAGCGTCAAGGACCGGATCGGCGTCTCGATGATCGAGGCCGCCGAGCGCTCCGGTGAGCTGAAGGAGGGTGGCACCATCGTCGAGGCCACCAGCGGCAACACCGGCATCGCGCTCGCGATGGTGGCCGCGGCCAAGGGGTACAAGGTCGTCCTGACGATGCCCGACACGATGAGCAAGGAGCGCCGGGGGCTGCTGCGGGCCTACGGGGCCGAGCTCGTGCTCACACCGGGCAGCGGGGGTATGAAGGGCGCGGTCGACAAGGCGGTCGAGATCGCGCAGGAGCGGGGAGCGGTGCAGGTGCGCCAGTTCGCCAACCCCGCCAACGTCGAGGTGCACCGGCGGACGACGGCCGAGGAGATCTGGGCCGACACCGAGGGCACCGTCGACATCGTCGTGTCGGGCATCGGCACCGGCGGCACCATCACCGGCGTGGGTCAGGTGCTCAAGGAGCGCAAGCCCGGCGTCCAGATGATCGCCGTCGAGCCGGAGGAGTCGCCGATCCTCAACGGCGGCCAGCCCGGTCCGCACAAGATCCAGGGCCTCGGCGCCAACTTCGTCCCCGAGATCCTCGACCGCGAGATCTACGACGAGGTCATCGACGTCAACGCCGAGGACGCCGTCACCTGGGCCCGCCGCGCCGCCTCCGAGGAGGGACTGCTGGTCGGCATCTCCTCCGGCGCCGCGATCAAGGCGGCCGTCGACGTGGCGCAGCGCCCCGACAACGCCGGCAAGACGGTCGTCGTGGTCATCCCCTCGTTCGGTGAGCGGTACCTGTCCACGATCCTGTACAGCGACCTGATGGAGTGAGCGACCTCGGGTGGCGGGCCCGGCTCGCGGAGGACCTGGCGACCGCCCGGCAGCGTGACCCTGCGGTGCGGTCACGCGCCGAGCTGCTCCTGGCGTACCCCGGCCTGCACGCGATCTGGCTGCACCGGGCCGCGCACCGCCTGTGGCGCAGGGGTTTCCACCTGCCGGCGCGGCTGCTCTCGCACGTCAACCGCGCGGTCACCGGGATCGAGATCCACCCCGGGGCCCGCATCGGACGACGCTTCTTCATCGACCACGGGATGGGTGTGGTCATCGGTGAGACGGCCGAGGTCGGCGACGACGTGATGCTTTACCACGGCGCCACCCTGGGTGGCCGCTCGATGGCCAAGGAGAAGAGGCACCCGACCGTCGGCGACGGCGTCACCATCGGCGCCGGGGCCCGCGTCCTCGGCCCGGTCACGATCGGTGCCCGCTCGCAGGTTGGCGCGAACGCGGTCGTCGTCCGCGACGTGCCGCCGGACACCGTCGTCGTCGGCATCCCGGGCCGGGTGAGGCCCAAGCCCGCGCAGACGCCCACCGAGCCCGACCCGGTCGACCCCGCCATCTTCATCTGACCCCCGACGACGATCAAGGAACTCCCGGACGATCAAGGACTTGAGCTCCTTGATCGTCGCGGAGTTCCTTGATCGTCGCGGGGGTGGGCGTGACTTTGTCGGGGGTGCCTCGTTGGTCCCCCTGACGCACCCGCTCACGAGGTGGGTGGACGACGAGAGGCCAACACATGTCCCGACGATCCGCCGCGGGAGCTTCGTTCCGCAGGAACCGCACCCTGGTCGGCTGCACCGCGCTGGTGACGGCGCTGGCCCTGGCCACGCCCGCCGCGCAGGCGGTGATCAACCCCACCGAGACCTCCTCCGCCGCACCCACCAGCGAGTTCGTCGACGTCCGCCTCGACGACGCGGTCCGGCCGACGTCCGAGCAGCAGGCAGCCGTGGCCGACCTCGAGGCCGCCGGCGCGCAGATCACGTGGGACGAGCGCTTCGGCACGCCGCGCACGATCCTCACCTACGGCGACTGGCTGACCGGTCCGAGCGCCGGGGACGCGACCGACGTGGCCCGGGCCTTCGTCGCCGACCACCGGGTCGCCCTGGGCCTCTCGGAGGCAGACGTCGAGGCCCTCGAGGTGACCGGCGACCACGAGCTGCCCGGCACCGGTACGCGGGTGATCAACTTCGCGCAGACCTTCGGCGGCGTCGAGACCTCTCGCGGCGGGTCGATGACCGTCGCGGTGACGGACGACGGCCGCGTGCTCTCGTACTCGGGCGCCACCGTGCGCGGCGGCGAGCTGGCCGGCGACTGGGAGATGGACGCCGGCGCGGCGCTGACCGCCGTGGCGAGCGACCTGGCCGGCCAGGAGCTGACTGGCACCGATCTGACCCCGACCGGCGAGCAGGCCGGCTACCAGGTCTTCGACAAGGGCCCGTTCGCGGCGTCCTCCTACGTCAGGCAGATCGCCTTCCCGACCGCGGACGGCGTGGTCCCGGCGTACCGGGTGCTCTTCATCGAGGCGCTCGACGAGGGTTGGGACGTCGTCGTCGACGCCCGCTCCGGCGAGGAGCTCTACCGCAGCTCGCTCGTCCAGCACGAGGGCGAGGGCACGGTCTACGAGAACTTCCCCGGTGCCCCCGGCGGTGGCCAGCCGGTGATCGAGTCGTTCGGGCCGACCGAGCAGTCGCCGTCCGGCTACCTCGACCCGACCGGCCTCGCCGGCGTCGCCGGACCCACCACCTTCGGCAACAACGCCAACACCTATGCCAACTACTCGAACTTCCTGGTGCCTGCCGACCAGGGTCCGCGCCCGATCAGCCCGACGGGGCAGTTCAACTACAGCTACGCGCAGAACTGGCAGCGCACCGAGGGCGAGACGGTGCCTCCGTCGTACGCCCTGGACCTGAACCCCGCGTCCACCAACCTGTTCTGGCACCACAACCGCATCCACGACGAGTTCTACGAGCTCGGGTTCACCGAGAGCGCCGGCAACTTCCAGGTGAACAACAACGGGGCGGGCGGCAACGGCGCCGACCCCATCCTCGGGCTCGTGCACGCCGGCGCGATCAGCGGCGGGGAGCCGACGTACACCGGGCGCGACAACGCCTACATGCTGACGCTGCCCGACGGCATCCCGCCGTGGAGCGGCATGTTCCTCTGGGAGCCGATCAACGACGCCTTCGAAGGTCCCTACTCGGACGGCAACTTCGACGCCGGCGTGATCGAGCACGAGTACGCGCACGGCCTGAGCAACCGCTACGTCAGTGCCGAGGACGGCGCGCTCAACAGCCACCAGTCCGGCTCGATGGGCGAGGGCTGGGGCGACTGGTACGCGCTGAACTACCTGCACCGCGAGGGGCTGGACGACGGCTCGGTCGTCGGTGAGCACGTGACCGGCAACAGCGAGCGCGGCATCCGCAACTGGGCCTACGACGAGAACCCGACGGGCTTCGGCGACGTCGGGTACGACCTCGGCGGTCCGGAGGTGCACTCGGACGGGGAGATCTGGACGACGATCCTCTGGGACCTGCGCAAGGGCCTGGTCGAGCAGTACGGCGAGGCCACCGGCGGCGAGATCGCTGCCCGGCTCGTCACCGACGCGATGCCGCTCTCACCGATGGACCCGTCGTTCCTCGACATGCGCGACGCCCTGGTCAAGGCGATGGACAACCGGTACCACTCGCGCAGCGACTTCGCGACGCTCGCGGACATCGTGTTCGGGGCCTTCGCGCAGCGGGGCGCCGGGCTGTCCGCGTCGACGGACGGCGGCAACGACACCAACCCGACCCCGGCGTTCGACCACCGCAACCCGGAGCACAACGGGACCCTGGCCGGCCGGGTGACCAACGCCTCCACCGGCGAGCCTGTGGAGGGCGCGAACGTGATCGTCGGCGAGTTCGAGGCCCGGGTCAGCCCGGTCGCCGAGTCCGGCGCCGACGGCGCCTTCAGCGTCCCGGCCACCGCTGGCACGTACACGGTGACGGTCCAGGCACCGGGCTTCGGGTCGACGACGTTCGACGCGACCGAGGTGGCGGCGGGCAGGACCGCGAGGCAGCGGTACGCGCTGACGCCGAACCTGGCGTCCACCGCGAACGGCGCCACGGTGGTCTCCTCGACCAGCCCCAACGCCGAGGCGCTGCTGGACGACACGGAGGCCAGCAGCTGGAAGGCCGGCCTGGGCGGCAACGTCGTGGTCGAGCTGGCCGAGCCGGCGAAGATCACCTCGGTGCAGGTCAGCGCGTACACGACGTCGAGGTTCGAAGGGCTGAAGAGCTTCACCCTGCAGACCTCGACGGACGGCGTGAACTGGTCGACCGCCCGCAGCGGCGAGGCGTTCGACTACGCCGAGCCGCGCCCGACCGCTCCGGACCTGCACTACCGGACGTTCGAGCTGGCGACGCCGACCGAGGCCGCGTTCGTCCGCTTCTGGACCGACGAGGCGCTGGGCGAGACCAAGACCGCGGTGCAGGCGGCCGAGCTGCAGGTCTTCGCCGAGCGGTCCCCCGACGTGACGCCGGAGCCTCCGGCGCCGCCGGACGAGCCGGTGACCGACGAGGGCATGATCGTGGCGGGCAACCCCACGGGAGACGTCGCGCAGGGCGTGACCGGCGTCGACTTCTCCACCAGCTGCCTGATGCCGCCCGCGACGCAGGGTGCCGACGGGTGGGTGACCGAGGTGCCCGACAGCTTCGGTGACGGCAAGCACGCCGTCGAGGTGACGGGCACGTCGCTGGCGGGGACGCACGACCTCGACCTCTACTTCTACGACGCGTCGTGCGCGCTGATCGGCAGCGCGGCGTCGGCGTCGGCGGACGAGGCCGGGGCGCTGCCCAGCGGCACGAAGTACGTGCTGTCGCAGCTGTGGGTCGGCGCCAACGTGTCCATCGTCGTCACGGCGACCGACACCGCCTGAGTCACCGGGCATGGGGTCCTTGATCAACTCGTCGTGAAGGAGTTGATCAAGGACTTCATGTACGCCTACGACGGGGGGGTCTCGTCCTGCTGGCGGAGGTAGCGCTCGAAGTCGGCGGCCAGCGCGTCGCCGTCCGGCATCTCCTCCTCGGGCAGCCGGGGCGAGAGCAGGCCCGGCCCGTCCAGACCGCGGCCCGCAGCGACCGCGTCGTACTGGCGCTCCAGGCCGTGGACGGCGGTCAGCGTCTCCTCGGACGCCGTCACCTGGGCGTCGATCTCGGAGAGGACGTCCGAGCCGGCGTCCCGGAGGGCCTGGATCGGCAGGTCCAGCCCGGTCGCCTCGGCCACCGCGTCGAGCAGGACGACGGCGGCAGGGGGAAACTCGGACGTCGACAGGTAGTGCGGCACGTGGGCGGTGAACCCCATCGCGGGGTGACCGGCCTCGCCGAGTCGCAGCTCGAGCAGCGCGCTCGCGTGGCCGGGGACCTCGACGTCCCCCACCCACCGGGGCCGACCGGCGATCAGGCTGCGGTCGTTCGCGTGCGGGGTGAGCCCGATCGGGCGGGTGTGCGGTGCGGCCCAGGGGATCCCGTGCATCCCGACCGTGAGCCGGACGCCGAACCGCTCGACGAGACCGGTGACGGCCGCGATGAAGCGCTCCCACTGGGTGTCCGGCTCGGCCCCGGTCAGCACCAGGAAGGGCGTGCCGGCGCTGTCGCGCACGGAGTGCAGGGCCAGCTCGGGCGCGTCCACGGCGGTGAAGCGGTCCTGCCGGAACGACATCCTCGGACGGCGGGACCGGTAGTCGATCAGCTGGTCGACGTCGAAGGTGGCCACGGGCCGGGAGTCGAGCTCGGCGAGCAGGTGCGCGGTGGCGAGGGCGGCGGCGCTGCCGGCGTCCACGAAGCCCTGGAGGGCGTGCACCAGCACCGGACGCTCGGCCGGGTCGGGCAGGTCGCCGGAGAGCGTGTACAGCTCGTCGGGGGGAAGCACGGTCACCTCGCTCTTTCGGGTCGTCGCAGTGTCCAACAACCGGAGGTCGACGCGTCATCCCGATGACAGCGAGGCCCGGACGGCCTAGCGTGGCGGCAGGCGATCCGGATGCGGGAGGAGTGGTCATGCACGCGACTGTCGGCGACACGCTGGTGATGCACGGCAAGACCGTCGGGATGGCCGACGAGCGCTGCCTCGTGCTGGAGGTGCGCGGCGACGGTGGCGGGCCGCCGTTCCTCGTGCGGCACCCCGACGGTCACGAGGGGCTGGTCTACCCAGGGCCCGAGACGTCGGTGGAGCGGTCGGACGGCGGCACCTGAGCCCGAAGGGCCGGCGCGCGGCCGGCGCCGTCCTCGTCATCGGCCTGCTGGCGGTGCTCGTCGTCCAGGCGGTCGCCACGCTGCTGCAGGTCCCGGACCGCTGGGCCGTCCCCGCGGACCGCCGGCTCGGTGACTTCCAGGTGTTCTGGGCGGGCGCCGGGGCGCTGCTCGACGGCGAGAACTTCTACCAGGTCCGGTCGCCGAACGGACTGCAGTTCACCTACCCGCCGGTCGGCGCGCTGCTGCTGACCCCGTTGCGGGCGCTGCCGATCGAGGTGGCGCAGGTCGCCTGGCTCGCCGGCACGCTGCTGGTGGCCGTTGCGGTCCCGGTGCTGGTGGTGCGGCGGTACGGCGCCGGGCGGCTCCCCTGGGCAGCCCTGTCGTTCGGCGTGCTGGCCTTCGTCGCCTCGGACTCCCTCCGCGCCTGCCTGTACTACGGCAACCTGGGAGCTTTCATCGTGGCGGTCGTCGTCCTCGACGCGCTCTGCCTGGGCCGACGGTGGGCCGGCCTCGGCGTCGGGACGGTGGCGGCGATGCGGCTCACGCCGGCCCTGATCGCCGTCGTGGCGCTGCTGCGCCGCCGCCCGCGGGTGGCCGTCGTCGCAGGGGTGTGGGCCGCCGCCGCCACCCTCGCCGCCGCCGTGGTGCTGCCCGAGCGGTCGCGCGACTACTGGACGCGGCTGCTGTGGGAGACCGGCCGGGTCGGGGAGCTCGACGACAGCGCGAACCTGTCGCTGCTGGGCGTCCTCGCCCGGACCGGCCTGGCGCCGACGGCGGTGTGGGTCGTCTGGGGCCTGGCGTCCTGCGCCGTCCTGGTCGCGGTCGCGCTGATTCCCCGGCGGTCACCGGTCGACCGGGCGACGCTCCTGCGGGTGCTGGTCGCCGGCGGGCTGTTCTCCACGGTCCTGTCGCCGATCAGCTGGCGCCACCACTGGGTCTGGCTGCCGCTGACCGCCCTGCTGCTCTTCGTCGACGGGCGGCGCCTGACGGCGCTGGGCCTGGCCGTGGTCGCGGCGATGCCGCTGCCGTCGGAGTCCGTGCAACCGGCCCTGCTGGACGTCGACGTCTTCAGCCCGCTGGGTCGCGCGATGCTGGTCGTCACCGCGACCGTCTCCACCGTGGCGGCGTTCAGCCTCCTGCGCGTTCCTCAGGACCACGGGCCGCCGAGCGCGGCCTCGGCACGTGCGGACTGGGCGTCTCCCGAGGCGGCGGCGAGCAACGCGGAGACCGCGTCCTCGCGCGCCTGGTCCACCCGGTTCTCCTTCGGGTCGTCGACGGCGTCGAGGGCCCCGGCGACGGCGAGGTGCTCGGCCTTGGCGTCCAGGTAGTCCAGGTACCTCGCGCGAGCGGTGCGCTGCGCCGAGTGCCACGGCAGGATCCGCGTCGCCGTCACCGCCTCGCGCTGCTCCGCGACCCTTGCGGCGCCCTCCAGGCCGACGTCGCGCACCAGGTCGCGCAGGCCGAGACCGACCGGCGACGAGGCGTCCGTGGACGACATCAGGGGGCGCACGTACTGCCGCATCGACGACAGCTTGCGCTCGGAGAGGGCCACGGTGGTCTGCGTGGCCTCGACCGCGACCATCAGGTCGTCGAACTCCCCCGACCGTGCGGTCGCGTCGGCAAGGACGAGGGCTCCTCCGAGCAGCACCGCCACCAGCGCGGCGGGGCCCCACCACCGGGGGCGTGACCGATCCCGGCCGAACGAGACCGTCTCCGTCGCTCCGCGCCGCGCCGGCATCCGGGCACGCGCCCGCGCTCAGCCCTTGACCGAGCCGGCCGTCAGCCCTCGCACGAAGAACCGCTGCAGCGAGAAGAACACCAGTAGCGGGACGGTCATCGTGATGAAGGCGCCCGCTGTCAGCAGGTGCCAGTCGGCCGCGAACTCCCCGACCAGACCGGACAGGTTCACCGTGACGACCTCGTTCTCGCCGCCACCGAGGAACACCAAGGCGATCAGCAGGTCGTTCCAGACCCACAGGAACTGGAAGATCGCGAAGGCCGCCAGGGCGGGCACGGACATCGGCATCACCAGGCGCCAGAACGTCTGGTAGTGGCTCGCGCCGTCGATCTTCGCCGACTCGATCAGCGACACGGGCAGACCGGACATGTAGTTCCGCAGGATGTACACGGCCAGCGGCATCCCGAAGCCCGCGTGCGCCAGCCA
>DASROP010000237.1:0-4454 GCA_035646835.1 Actinomycetales bacterium
CCTGCGGATCGCCGCCGACGCCCTCGAGGTGGACGCCGCCGACCTCGAGCTGGTCGACGGCACGGCCCGGGTGCGCGGCACGCCACCGGGCGACGTCCACACGTCCCTGCCGCTGTCGACGATCGCGGTGCTGTCGAACCCATTGCGGTACGCGTTCGACGAGGCCTCCAAGGCGGCGACGCAGTTCGCCGTCGGCGACGCGACCGGCCCCCCGGTGAAGGCTGGGGAGGAGCCCGGTTTGGAGGCCACCGGCTACTACTCGCCCGAGCGCAGCACGTTCGCGGCCGGCATGCACGCGGTGGTCGTGGAGACCGACCCGGACACCGCCGAGATCACGGTGCTGCGGTACTGCGTCGTGCACGACTGCGGGACGCTCGTGAATCCCCGCATCGTGGAGGGCCAGATCCACGGGGGCGTCGCGCAGGGGATCGGCGGCGCCTTGTACGAGCGGATGGTTTACGACGACGACGGCCAGCTGCTCAACGCGTCGTTCATGGACTTCCTGATGCCGTACGCGACCGAGGTGCCGGCGTCCATCGAGATCGAGCACATCGAGACGCCGTCCCCGCTGAACCCTCTGGGGATCAAGGGCGCCGGGGAGGCCGGAGTGATCCCGTCGGCTGCTTTGATCGCGTCGGCCGTGTCGGACGCCGAGGGGTTCGCGATCACGTCCATGCCCATCTCGCCGAACGACCTGTTCGAGCTGCGCCGCGCCCGCGCGGCAACCCACGAGGAGAAGACATGAAGGTCACCGGCACCGCGACGCTGCAGGCCCCGCCGGCAAAGGTGTTCTCGGCGCTGAACGACCCCGAGGTGCTGCTGGCGACGATCCCCGGCTGCACGGCGCTGACCCGGTTGGAGGTCGACCGGTACGCGATGACGGTCGTCGCGGGGGTGGCGTCGATCAAGGGCGCGTACTCCGGTGAGGTGGCGCTGCGCGACCAGGAGGAGCCGAGCGCGTTCACGTTGCACGCCAAGGGGGCCGGGGCACCGGGCACCGTCGACGCTACGGTCAGGGTGCGGCTCGAGGAGAACGGGGACGGCACGACGGTCTCCTACGACGCGGACGCCGTCGTCGGCGGCATGGTCGGCGGGGTGGGGCAGCGGATGCTCACCGGCGTCTCCAAGAAGATGGCGGCGCAGTTCTTCGGCAACGTCGACACCGTGCTCGTCGAGGGGCTGCCCGCCGCGGCGTCCGCACAGGTGGCTGCTCCGGCGACCACTTCTGCGGACGTCGCGCCGGTGGGACGGGTGGACGACGGCCGCGTCCCGTTCTGGGTCGTCCTCGCGGGCGTGGGGGCCGGCGCCTTCTGGGCTCTGGCCGGCGTCCTCGTCGGCTACCGCATCGCGCGCCGCCGCTGACCAATGCCTCCCAGGGCCCAGCCTTGCTTCAGCGCCCGAGCCCCGTCCGTACCTCCGAGGGGTCCTCCACGGACAGGACGAACCGGTCGTACGTGTGATCTACGAGCTCGATGACCACACCGTGTCCGCGCCCCCTGACGACGACGAAGTCACGACCGGCGTCGGCGCCGAAGCGTCGCCAGGTACCGATCATCGCGTGCCCGGGAAGCCCCAGCCCGGGCGAACGGAGGCCCGTGACCTCGTCCAGCGCGCGGGGCGTCTCGCGGACGCCGGCAATGTGATGGCGACCCGCGGCGACGTCCCGTGACGCCGACAGGATCCGCTCCGCCCAGGTCAGTCGGACGACGACACCGCCGTCCCGCAACTCGATCGTGCTCACAGCGGCGGGGTCAAGACCTGGTCTGCGTCGGCGGCGGCGGAGGGATGACCCTGGCCTGCGCATGCCCGTTCGCGGAGGTCTGTGCCGCGTTGGCGACAGCGCGCAACATCTGCATCTCGGACTCCCCGCGATGGTTCCCCAGCTCAAGATCCAGTTTCAGGCGGAGCCTGGCGGCCGCCTGCTGGGACGGTGTCACGTACATCGTGGTCGTCACTGCTCCTCCTGCCCCGGGAACTCGGGATCGATCACTTCCACTGTCACTCCCCGCTCACCGACATCGTCCCACGCCGTCGTGACGGGAGCGAGCGGCACGTCGAGAACGGCGTTGATCAGGCGTTTGTCCGCCGCGGTCACGTCGGCGCGCTCCGCCAGCTCGTTCAACGCGGTGATCCCGACCTGGCGCTCGTTCTCGGAGTCCGACGCCATCAGCTCGGCGGCCCAGCGGTACGTCGCCATGGTCTCCGCACGCTTGGCGGTATCCACGGTGTCCTCGTTCGACTTCTTCGCGATCCGGTTCTGACCGAGTGCGATGGCGTAACCCACCGCAGCACCGATCACCACGAGCCAGGCGGGGACGTCGACCATGGCCACACCGTAGGGCGCGGCCCCGACAGGGTGGGTGCTGCGGGAACCGGCCCGCACCCGTGTCGGGCGGCGTCCGGACCGGGGAACGCATGTGCAGCGCATGCTAGCGTGGACGTGTGCCGAAGATGCTCCAGGTGCGCAACGTCCCCGACGACGTCCACGAGACGCTCAAGCGGCGCGCCGCCGAGGCCGGCATGACCCTGTCCTCGTACGTGCTGCGCGAGCTGAACCAGCTGGCCGAGCGGCCGACCATGGAGGAGATCTTCGCCCGGGCCCGAGAGCGTGGAGGTCACTTCACGCTCGAGGAGGCGGCCGATGAGGTCAGGGCGATCCGCGACTCAAGAGCGTGATCGTGGTCGACGCGTCGGCGCTCGTTGCGGCTCTCGACGGCACCGGCGCGGCTGGCATGACCGCACGGGCGGCGGTGCAGCGGTCGGAGCAACACGCCCCACACCTGATCGACCTGGAGGTGATGTCTGCGATGCGGTCGAAGCTCCTGCGGGGAGAGACCGACGTGGCCGGCGTCCAAGCCGTGATGGACGACCTGGCGGCGTACCCGTTGCAGCGCCATGCACACGTCGACCTGCTGCCGCGCGTCTGGCAGCTACGGGAGAACGTGACCACGTATGACGCGGTGTACATCGCGCTCACCGAGGCGATCGGAGCAACCCTGGTCACCGCCGACGCGAGACTGGCGCGCGCCCCGGGCCCGCGGTGCGCGATCGAGCTGCTCACCTGACCTCACGCCGTCCAGCCGAGGATCTCGCCCCCGAACCACAGCAGCGCCAGCCACGTCAGGAACCCCACCACCGGCACCGCGACCACCCACGGCGACCGTCTCCCGACCAGGCGGACGCCGACCACCACCTGCGCCACCCAGAACACGAGCAGGGCCACGATGAACGCGCCCGGCACGACGAGGCCCGAGACGAGGTAGAGCCAGCCGACGACCAGCTGCAGGACGGCGGCGAGAACCACCAGGGCGATGTACGCGGGGTGCATGCGCGGGCGCGCCCCCGGCTCCGCGAGGCTCACGCCTCATCGCACCACACCAGCCAGCCCTCGCGAACGGGACTTGGCAGGACTCGCCGACGCCCGGCACCGGGCCAGGCGGTGGAATGGGCCACGTGAGTCGCCGCGTGAGGATCGGGATCGACACCGGTGGCACCTTCACGGACGTCGTCGCGGTCGACGTCGGCACCGGTGAGGTGGTGACGACCAAGACGCCGTCCACGCCGTCCGACCCGGCCGAGGGCTTCCTCGCCGGCATCGACAAGGTGCTTCGTCGGCTGGACGCCGGCGGCGAGGCGATCACCGCCGTCAGCCACGGGACGACGGTGGCGACGAACAAGCTCCTCGAGGGCAAGGTCGAGGGACTGGGCTTCATCACCACCGAGGGCTACCGGCACGTGCTGGAGATCGCCCGCCAGTCCGTGCCCGACGGGTACGGCAACTCCTACTTCTGGGTCAAGCCGCCGCGGATCGTGCCGGCTGACCGGGTCCGTACGGTGCGCGGCCGTCTCGCCGTCGACGGCAGCGAGGTGCGCCCCTTCGACCGCGATGACGCCGTCGCGGCCGCGCGCTTCTTCCGCGACGCCGGCATCACCACGCTCGGCATCTGCTTCCTGCACGCGTACGCCAACCCGGCGCACGAGGAGGCGATGCGGGAGGTGCTCGAGGCCGAGCACCCTGACGCGACGGTGAGCATCTCCAGCGAGGTGCTGCGCGAGTACCGGGAGTACGAGCGCAGCGTCACGACGCTCGTCGACGCGGCGGTGAAGCCGAGCATCCGCACCTACGTGCAGAACATCGCACGCCGTCTCAGCGCCTTCGCGGGCGAGGGGGAGCAGCCCCGCGACGTGCCGTTCTACGTGATGAAGTCCAACGGTGGCGTGCTGTCGGCGGCGGAGGTCGTGCACCAGCCGATCAGCACGGTCCTGTCCGGTCCCGCAGCGGGCGCCCTGGGTGCGGCCGTGGTCGCCGCTGCCGCGGGGGTGGAGAAGGTCCTGACCTGTGACGGCGGCGGGACGTCGACCGACGTCACCGTCGTGGTGGACGGGCGACCCGCGCTGACGACCGAGGGCTTCGTCGGCGCGTATCCCAGCAAGATCCCGATGATCGACGTGGT
>DASROP010000238.1:0-9759 GCA_035646835.1 Actinomycetales bacterium
CGGCGACCTCTCCGCCCGCGGCAAGAAGCTCGTCGAGCGGATCCGGAAGCAGAAGGCGACCCAGGACCTCGTCGAGCAGGGCAAGGCGACGCTGACGCGCACCAAGGCCGCCGTCACCACCGTCCGTCGCGGCGCGGGTGAGACCCAGTCCGCCGCCAAGGCGACCTCCACCACCGCCCAGCGCGAGGCCGGCAAGAGCGCCGCCCGCACCAAGCCGGCCGCCAAGCGGACCACCACCACGGCCCGCAAGCGCGCCGCGTCGTCCAAGACCGCCGCCAAGGGCGCGACGACCACGGCCCGCAAGACCGCGTCGACGGCTACCAAGGCCACCCAGGCCGGCGCCGACAAGGTCGGCAGCTGACCCTGCGCACGCGAGTGATCTAGTGGTGGTGCATCGAGTGGTGTAAGTTGTGGTGCATGACCAAGCGGCTGAGCGTCACCTTGTCGGACGACGACGAGGTGGCGCTCGCTGCATTCTCCTCCGGAGCCGGGCGGATGACCTTGAGAGCCTGGGCGGCCGAGCGCGGCCTGTCCCTGGGTCGCTCGCCGTCCGAGGCCGCCCTGCTGCGGGTGCTGGTGCGCGCCGGTGCCGAGGCGCTGCAGGTGCAGGGCCTGGACGCCGGCTACGCGGCGCTCGCGGCCGAGCTCTCGTCGTCCGACACCCGCGAGGCCCGGCGCCGGTACGTCGCGCGGACCGACTCCGCGACGGGTCCGTGACGCCGCTGCGGGGGCAGGTCTACCGGGTCGATCTCGGTCATGGCGCGAAGCCGTGGCTGGTGGTCAGCAACAACGCGCGCAACCGCAACCTCGAGACGGTCCTCGCGGCCCGGGTGGCGACGACCCTGAAGCACGCGCACCTGCCGACCGTCGTGCCGCTCGCTGCCGCCGACCCGGTCGCCGGCGTCGTGCTGTGCGACGACCTCGTTCAGATCTACCGCGACGAGCTGAGCGATCTCGTCGGCGCCCTGTCGTCGGCGACGATGCGCGCGGTCAGCGCCGCGTTGCGGGTCGCGCTGCCGTGAATACCGGTACAGGTATACTTGGCCCATGGACGTTCCCATGCTGATCCGTGCGTCGCGGGTGAACGCCGGCCTGACCCAGGCAGAGGTAGCCCGGCGGGCGGCCACGTCGCAGCCGGCAGTCGCGCGTTACGAGTCGGGAGTCAGCTCGCCATCCGTGAGAACACTCGAGCGCCTTCTGCGTGCGTGCGGCCAGCGCCTTGCTCTGCACAGCGAGCCCGCGTCCGTCGCCACGAACCTGCAGGGCCACCGCATTCGAGCTCTCCGTGCGGCGCGACCAGAAATCGAGCGGTTGAGTCGTGCTGTCGGGGTACGAAACCTTCGGGTCTTCGGCTCGGTGGCACGGGGCGAGGACGTCGAGGGGAGCGATATCGACGTTCTGGTCGACTTCACGGTCGGCGATTCGGGTGTGCTGCCGCTGGTGCAGCTGCGCCGACGGCTGTCCGAACTGCTGGGCGAGGATGTGGACCTGGTGACACCGGACCTCCTCGCCCCCGAGATCGCGGAGCGGGCGCTGGCCGAGGCCGTGCCGCTGTGAGCGTGCGGAGCACGATCGACGCGCCCTTGCTCGCCTTGGAGGCTGCATGTCACCGACTGAGCGCGGACATCTACCCTCGCCGTCCGTGACCATCGATGCTGCCGCCGTCCCCGTCGCCCACGTCGTCCGGGGCGGCGTCGTCGAGTCGGTGCACCACGGCCACGTCGTCGGTCTCGACGCGACCGGAGCGGTCGCCGTCCGGGCCGGGGACGTCGACGTCACGCTCTTCGCACGCTCGTCGCTGAAGCCGTTGCAGGCCGTGGCGATGCTGCGGGCCGGACTGTCCCTGGACGACGACCTGCTGGCGCTGGCGTGCGCCTCGCACAACGGGGAGCCGGCGCATCTCGACGGGACCCGGCGGATCCTGGCCGGCGCGCACCTGGACGAGTCCGCGCTGCAGAACACCCCCGACCTGCCCCTGGTCGCCGACGCCTCGCTGGCCTGGCGATCGGCGGGCAACGGGCCGTCGTCCTTGACCCAGAACTGCTCGGGCAAGCACGCCGCCATGCTGGCGACCTGCGTTGCCGCGGGCTGGGACCTGGCCACGTACCGGTCGCCGGACCACCCCCTTCAGGGCGCCGTGCGGTCGGTGGTCGCCGAGCTGACCGGGGACGCCGTCGAGCACACCACCGTGGACGGGTGCGGAGCTCCGCTGTACTCGTGCACGCTGGCGGGGCTGGCGCGGGCCTTCGCGCGCATTGCGTCGGCGCCGGCCGGGTCGGTGGAAGGCCGCGTCGCGGCGGCGATGTCGGCGCACCCGTTCATGGTGGGCGGCACAGGCCGTGACGTGACCGACCTGATGGCCGGCGTCCCCGGGCTGGTGGCCAAGGACGGCGCCGAGGGGGTCTACGCCTGCTGCCTGCCGGACGGGCGCGCGGTGGCCCTCAAGGTGCTCGACGGGTCGCAGCGGCCGCGGCCGGTGGTGATGGTCGCGGCGTTGCGCGCGCTCGGCGTCGACGCGCCGGCGCTGGACGACGTGGGGCAGGTCCCGGTGCTCGGCCACGGCGAGCCCGTTGGCCTCGTCGAGGCGATCGAACTCGTCTCTTGACCGTGGGCGGGTAGAGGAGCAGACTCGTCAGTACGGAACGGTGACGTACTGACGGGAGCGCAGATGGAACGAGCGGTCGGCCGGCAACCACGCGACTCCTCCACAGTTCGGGTGCAGCGCAACGGCAACAGCAAGGTCCTTCCGCTGCCCGCCGACGTGGCACGTGCCCTGGATGTCCACTTCGGTGCCACCTACGTGGTCGAGGTGTCCGGGGATGACGTCGTGTACCACCGGGTCAAGGAGTCGGCTGTGGCGGTCTCCGGGAGCGCCGGCGCCCGCATCGGGACGGTACCCGACACCGAGGTGTCGGCGGCCCCCCAGCGGGTCGCCGTCCCGGAACTGACGTGGGACTTCTGACCGGTGGTCTCGCGCACAAGATGGCCGCCCACTGCGGCCGACTACTACCTGGCGTGCGGCCCGGAACGGCCCGTCTTTCAGGGTGATGTGTTCGGCGACGTGCCGCTCGTCAAGGCGAAGAGCGCAGGCAACCCGGAGAAGCCGCCGAACCTCGTCGTGGAACGTCGAATGGTCGCCGTGACTGGATACCCCTGCGACATCTACGCCGAAGGCAGACTGGTGCGGGTCCAGACCGTCGCGCCGGTCGTCCCGGCAGACCGCCTCGGCATCCCGATCGACTGGGACGGCGCGTTCACCTTCGCTCCGCTGCCGGACCTGCTCGGCGACGGGGCCTGGAACGCGGTCGATCTGCGGGTGGCCGCCAACATCGACGCGTCGTACCTGCGACCGGGGCACCGCCTCCGCTCCCTCAGCGAGACTGGATGGGCGGCCTTTCGCCAGCGCATGGCTCTGTGTGACACGAGGGCATTGATCTCCCTGACCGCGCTCCAGGCCATCGGCGCGTCGGCATGGGCCGAGGTGGAGCTGTGGCAGCGATGGAACGAGGCAGGTCGTGATCCCACGGGCTTTCCGGCCTGGCTCGATACCCGCGAAGCGGCACTAGGGGGCTTCGTGCGACGCCAGGTCCTGGAGCGCGGCATGATCGAGCAGGTGCGAGTCGCGCTGGAACGTGACCTCGGTCCCGCCGCGGACGATGCATGAGAGCCGTCGTCCAGCGAGTGACGCGCGCGTCGGTGACCGTCGACGGCGCGGTGGTGGGGGCGCTGGACCGGCCCGGTCTGGTCGTCCTGCTCGGCGTCACCTACGACGACGGGCCGGCCCAGGTCGCGCTGATCGCCCGCAAGGTCGCCGAGCTGCGGATCCTGCGTGACGAGCAGTCCGCCGTCGACGCCGGCGCGCCGGTGATGCTGGTCAGCCAGTTCACGCTCTACGGCGACACGCGCAAGGGCCGTCGTCCGACCTGGAACGCGGCCGCGCCCGGGCCGGTCGCCGAGCCTCTCGTCGAGGCGGTCGCGGCCGACCTGCGCGACCGAGGGCTGGAGGTGGCGACCGGAACCTTCGGCGCCGACATGGCCGTTGAGCTGGTGAACGACGGTCCGGTGACCATCTGGCTCGAGGCCTGAGGCCGTTAGGCTCGACGCGACGACGAGGAGGTGGGCCGTGATCCAGGTGCAGGGCTACGTGATGCTGGCGCTCGGGGCGGGTGCGCTCGCGATGATGGCGTTCGCCCTCGTCGACGCGCTGCGGCAGCGCACCGACGCGTTCGCGGCAGCGGGCAAGCTGACAAAGACCAAGTGGCTGGTCATCCTCGCGGTCGCGGTGGCGATCGGTTTCGTCTCCCTGTTCGGGCCGCTGAACATCTTCAACCTGCTCGCCTTCGTCGCGGCCGCGGTCTACCTCGCCGACGTCCGCCCGGCCCTGCGCGCCATCACCGGCCGGGGCGGCTCGACGTCCGGCTGGTGATGAGGCTCGAGGCCGTCGAGGGCGACATCACCACCCAGCGGCTGGCCGCGATCGTCAACGCCGCCAACTCTTCCCTGCTCGGCGGCGGCGGGGTGGACGGTGCGATCCACGCCGCCGCCGGCCCGGCGCTGCTGGCGGAGTGCCGCGCGCTGCGGTCGTCGTCCCACCCCCGCGGGCTGGACGTCGGCGACGCCGTCGCGACCGGGGCCGGCGACCTGCCGGCACGCTGGGTCGTGCACACGGTCGGGCCGAACGCCCGCGCCGGGCAGACCGACCCCGCCCTGCTCGCGTCGTGCTTCTCGTCGTCGCTGCGCGTGGCCGCGGGGCTGGGGGCGGCATCGGTGGCCTTTCCGGCGGTGAGCGCCGGGATCTACGGCTGGGACGTCGGGGAGGTCGCGCGCGTGGCCGTGTCCGCCGTCCGGTCGGCTGCGGACGACGGCAGCGCCGGCCCGGTCGAGCTGGTGCGGTTCGTCCTCTTCGGGGCACCCGCGCTGGCCGCGTTCGAACGGGCCTTGTCGCCGTCCTGACCCTCGGACCCGAGGCGAGCGGAACCGTGGGTGACCGCCGTCCGTTCGCCCGGGCAGACGGTCGATAGCATCGTCGCCGCGGCCCTCGGACGGGGGCCCCGCGACCCGACGGGGGCCTCGTGCCCCCACACGAAGGAGTGACTCTCGTGGGTGTAAGCCTGAGCAAGGGCGGCAACGTCTCGCTCACCAAGGAGGCGGGTGCGGCAGGTCTGAGCGCCGTCACGGTCGGCCTCGGCTGGGACGTGCGCAGCACGACCGGCACGGACTTCGACCTCGACGCGTCGGCGATCGGCTGCGCCGCGAACGGCAAGGCGGTGACCGACCAGCACTTCGTCTTCTTCAACAACCTCAAGAGCCCGGAGGGCGGTATCGAGCACACCGGCGACAACCTCACCGGTGAGGGTGAGGGCGACGACGAGCAGATCAAGGTCAACGTCGGATCGATGGGCGCGGACGTCGACAAGGTCGTCTTCCCGGTGTCGATCTACGACGCGGACAGCCGCCAGCAGAACTTCGGGCAGGTGCGCAACGCGTTCATCCGCGTCGTCAACCAGGCCGACCAGACCGAGCTCGCCCGTTACGACCTGACCGAGGACGCCTCCACGGAGACCGCGATGGTCTTCGGCGAGCTGTACCGCAGCGGCGCCGAGTGGAAGTTCCGCGCCGTCGGGCAGGGCTACTCGACCGGTCTGACGGGCATCGCCAAGGACTTCGGCGTGAACGTCTGAGATGGGAATCGACTACACGAAGAAGCCGAACCCCGCAGCGGGGGCCGAGGGGTCGCCGTCCAAGGTCACCCTGACCAAGTCGACGCCGACGCTCTCGCTGACCAAGCAGGGCTCGTCCGGCGGCCAGATGCGGGTCAACCTCAACTGGACGGCGCGGCCCGAGGGTGCGCCGTCCTCCGGCGGGTTCCTCTCGAAGGTGCTCGGGGGCGGGTCGTCGGGTGCGATCGACCTCGACCTCGCGGCGCTGTACGAGTTCACCGACGGTTCCAAGGGCGTCGTCCAGGCGCTCGGTAACGCGTTCACCGCGACGGCGCGCGACGGTTCGAAGGTGCTGTGGCTGGACGCCGACGACCGCTCGGGTGCCTCGGCCGGCGGGGAGAACCTCTTCGTCGACATGGCGAAGTCGTCGCTGATCAAGCGTGTGCTGGTGTTCGCGTTCATCTACTCCGGGACGCCGAACTGGGCGGGCGCCTCCGGCGTGGTCACGCTGTACCCGGCGTCCGGGCCGCAGATCGAGGTGCGGCTCGACGAGCCCGACTCGGGGCAGCCGACCTGCGCGATCGCGATGCTGGAGAACGTCGGCGGCGAGGTCGTCGTGCGGCGCGAGGTGAAGTACATCAAGGGAGCCCAGGACAAGCTGGACGAGGCGTACGGCTGGGGCATGGACTGGAAGGCCGGCCGCAAGTAACCCTTGTTGATCAAGGACTCCATGCACGCGGGCACGGAGTCCTTGATCAACGACGGAGGTCACCGGGCCCCGGGTGGAGGGAGGCGGCGATGCGGCACTTCGACTTCGTCGACGCCTCCGTGCGCCGCCAGCTGTTCGAGGTGCCGCCGGCCTGCTTCGAGCGCGACAGCGACCCGGCCGTGCTCGCCAACGCCCTCGGCGCCACCCTCTACGCGCCCTCGACCCGGCCCGACCTGGCGGCGGTCGTGGAGAGGCAGGCACGCGCCGGCGTCACCTCGATGGTGCTCGACCTGGAGGACGCCGTCGCCGACCCCGACCTGCCCGCCGCCGAGGCGAACCTCGTCGACCAGCTCAGGCGCCACCACGACGGTGGCCACCGCGGCCCCCTCCTGTTCCTGCGCGTACGCCACCCGGAGCAGATCACCGACCTCGCGCAGCGGCTGGGCGACGCGGTGGAGGTGCTCTCCGGCTTTGTGCTGCCGAAGTTCACCGCGGCTGAGGGGCCCGCGTTCCTGCAGGCCATGGACGCCGTCCGGACCGACCACGGGACTCCGCTGTACGCGATGCCGGTGCTGGAGCACAGCGCGGTGATCCACCGGGAGACCCGCGAGCGAGCCCTCGCCGAGGCCCACGCACTGCTCCTCGCGCACCGCGATCGCGTGCTCGCCGTGCGGATCGGCGCCACCGACCTCTCGTCGGCCTACGGCCTGCGCCGCTCGCCCGACCTGACCGTCTACGACGTGCGGGTCGTCGCCGAGGTGATCTCCGACATCGTCAACGTCTTCGGTCGGGCCGACGGCAGCGGGTTCGTCGTCACCGGCCCGGTGTGGGAGTACTTCACCACCGGCGAGCGCATCTTCAAGCCGCGACTGCGCCAGACGATCTTCGCCGAGCACGATGCGGTCAGCCTGCGCGGTCAGCTGATCGACCGTGACCTCGACGGTCTGATCCGCGAGGTCGAGCTCGACAAGGCCAACGGACTCACCGGCAAGACCGTGATCCACCCGAGCCACGTGCCCGCCGTCCATGCGCTGCAGGTCGTCCCGCACGAGGAGTACGCCGATGCCTGCGACATCGCCGGCGCCGAGATGGTCGGCGGCGTGATGGCCTCGGGCTACCGCAACAAGATGAACGAGGTGAAGCCGCACACCGGCTGGGCTCACCGCACCCTGGCCCGCGCACAGGTCTTCGGCGTCGCCGCGCCCGACGTGACGTTCGTCGACCTGCTGGCCGCCAGCCTCCTGCGATGACGGTGCTCGTCAGGGCGGACGCCGGGTGGTCCGGCGGGTGGGTCGCCTCCCGTCTCGGGATCTCGCTGCGCACCGACAACTCGGCCGCGACGGTGCGCCTCGAGGACCTGCTCGGGCTCGCGGTGCGCCGCAACCCTCGACGGGCCCATCTGCTCGTCTTGACCGTGCTCGGCAAGCACGTGCCGACCGACCCCCGCCTCGTGCACGCCGCGGGCCGGTTGCTGGGTTCGCTCGTCGGCGACGCGCTGGACGGCGACGCGCGCGGTCTCCGTGCCCTCGGGGCGTCGCTGCTGGCCGCGTTGAACGGCAACGACGGCGCCGTGGTCGCGTTGCGCGACGCGGTGGTCGAGCAGCAGGCAGGACGGACTCGGCAGCGGGCCCCGCGTGCCGTGCCGCCGCTCGTGATCGGTTACGCCGAGACCGCGACGGCGCTGGGGCACTGCGTCGCCGAGGCCCTGGGCGACGCGACCTACCTGCACTCCACCCGACGCCCGGTCGCCGGCATCGCACGCGCCGGCGGCTTCGAGGAGTCGCACTCCCACGCGACGAGCCACCTGCTGCTGCCCGCCGACCCATTGCTGCTCAAGGGTTCAGGGCCGCTCGTGCTGGTGGACGACGAGCTTTCCACCGGCTCGACCGTCGTCAACACGATCCGCGAGCTGCATCGGATCTCGCCCCGCTCGCACTACGTCGTCGCCGCCCTCGTCGACCTGCGCTCGGCCGCCGACCGGGCCCGGATGGACTCTGCCGTCGCCGATCTGGGCGCGCAGCTCGACGTCGTCTCCCTCGCCGCCGGCGAGGTCGAGCTGCCGGACGGCGTGCTGGCCGCCGGCGCCGCCCTGGTCGCCGAGACCGAGCATGAAGTCCTTGATCAACACGGGGTTGGGGGGGTTGTCGCTCCACCCCGCGTTGATCAAGGACCTCATGCCCGCCTGGTGGACGTCGGCTGGCCCGCTCACCTGCCCGAGGGAGGGCGGCACGGCGTCACCCCGGACGACGGCGCGCGGCTGGAGGCCGCGCTGCCCGCGATGGTCGACGCACTGGTGACCGCGGCCAGGCCGCCGCGACCCGGCCAGCGGGTTCTGGTGCTCGGCACCGAGGAGCTGATGCACGCCCCGCTGCGTCTGGCCGCCGCCTACGCCGACCGGGTTGGCCGCGGTGTCGAGGTCCGGTACTCGACCACGACCCGCTCGCCGGTGCTCGCGGTCGACGAGCACGGGTACGCGATCCGGACGACGATCAGCTTCCCCGCGCACGACGGTGAGGGGGAGCGCTACGCACACAACGTCGCTCCCACAACGGGTTCGGCCCCTTTCGACCGGGCGATCGTCGTTGTCGACTCCGCGACGGACGACGGGCCGTTGCACGCTCCCGGCGGTCTGCTCGACGCGTTGCGCGACGCGGTACCGGACGTGCTGCTCGTCGTCCTGCCGGTGGCGGTGACCCTGCCGAGGCCCCTGCGTGGCCCCGGGTTCGGGTCCTACGCGCCCACCGAGGTCTCGTGGCTGCTGACCGATCTCTCGCAGGCCCAGCTGGAGGCACCCACCGAGGAGCGCGAGGAGGCGATCCAGGGCGGCGGAGCGCACTACGCCGAGTCGCTGCCGGTGGAGTACCAGCCCGACGCCGCGTACCGGCAGCTGTTCCACGACGCCCTCGACGCGTCGGCCGCACGCATCGCACACGCGGTCGGTGTCGTGGCCGAGATGCTGAGGACCGAGCGCGGTGACGGCGTCGTGCTCGCCTCGCTCGCCCGGGCCGGCACGCCGGTCGGCGTCCTGATCCGACGCTGGCTGGGGCGGCACGGCATCGACGCGCCCCACTACGCGGTCTCGATCGTGCGCGGGCGCGGCATCGACCCCGTCGCGCTGCGGTACCTGGCCGCGCACCACAAGCCAGCCGACGTCGCCTTCATCGACGGCTGGACCGGCAAGGGCGCCATCGCCCGCGAGCTGACCGCCGCCCTCGACGAGCACGCGCGCCAGGGGCCGCGCTTCAACGCCGACCTGGCGGTGCTCGCGGACCCTGGCCACTGCGTGTCGATGTTCGGCACGCGCGACGACTACCTGATCCCCTCCGCATGCCTGAACTCCACCGTCTCCGGGCTCGTCTCGCGCACGGTGCTGAACCGCGAGCTGACCGG
>DASROP010000239.1:0-2486 GCA_035646835.1 Actinomycetales bacterium
CGTCGAGACGGTGTACCTCGGGACCTTCCGCCGGGAGGTGCTCGAGAAGCTCGGTGGCTTCGACGAGACGTTTGCTCGTGCCCAGGACTGGGAGCTCAACCACCGGATCCGGCAGGGCGGCGGCACCGTCTGGTTCACCCCGCGACTGCGAGTGATCTACCGGCCCCGCTCGACCGCGCGAGCGCTGGCTCGGCAGTTCTTCACGACCGGGACCTGGCGCCAGCAGGTCGTGCGGCGGTACCCCGGCACGGCCAACGCCCGCTACCTCGCGCCCCCGGTCGTCGTCCTCGTGATCGTGGTGGCCTCCGCCGGAGCCGGTGCCGGACTGGCGGCCGGCGTTCCTGGCGCCGCCGCCGGCCTGCTCGCGCCGCTGGCCTACCTCGGCGGCGTCGGCGTGGTCACCGCCTCGGCGGCCGGGCAGCTGGATCGCGCGGCGGTGCGCCGCCTGCCCCTGGTGATCGTGACGATGCACCTGTGCTGGGGGAGCGGGTTCCTGTGGGGGCTCCTCTCCTCGCTCGGCCGGCGCTCACGACGCTAGAGGTCGTCCCTGACGGCGCGGGGGGCCGGCACGTGCCGGCCCCCCGCGCGACGGAGTCGTCGGTCAGAGGACGGGGAAGGTGAAGTACCCCTGCACATCGGCGAGCAGGTGCGTCGACCCGGCGTTGTTGTAGAGCAGCACCTCGTTCTCCACGCCGCGGATGCCCGGTTCGAACCAGTCCATCTCCGACGCGGCGACGTTGGCGACGGTCCGGTCGGGGGTGACGTTGAGGTTGGACGACTGCCGGCACTCGTCCGGCACCAGGTACCCCGGGCAGACCGAGACGTAGGCCGAAGGAGCCGTCGAGCCGGTGGCCGTCACGTTGAGCATCACGGCGTCTGCGGTGGCAGGCACCTTCGTGCCGTCCGGAACGAAACGCAGCGACCCTCGGGGGCCGACCTTGCCCACCGGGACGCCGCCCCTGCCGTTGCGGGTGTCCAGCACGCGGGAGGGGTCGACGGGGAAGTACTGGGCGCCGAGCTGGTCGTCGTAGAAGATTCCCTGGAGGTCGCCGACCAGGTGCACGGACCCCTCGTCGTTGTAGAAGAGCGCCTGCCCCTGGTCGTCCAGCGGGACGATGACCAGGTTCGGGATGGTGCGACCCTTGTAGCTGTTGATGACCGAGGTCCGGATGCACGAGGCGGGATCCGCCTCCGCGCTCGCCGCCGGGCAGGCCGAGATGTACGACGTCGTGGTGGCGGCGGTGGACGTCAGGTTGAGCAGGACGCTGGTGATCGTGTCCTCGGGGAAGTCGGGGTCGGGGTCGAAGAAGTCGACCACGAGGCTTTCCCCGGGACCGATCGGTGCCGGCAGGTCCAGTCGCGTGTCGAACGCACGGAACTGGAACGGCTGGTAGGTGTTGCCCACGGCGGTCCCGGAGGTCACCGAGTCGTCGAAGTACCCCTGCACGTCGGCCACGACGTCGGTGCTCCCCGCGTTGTTGTACACCCGCACCCGGCCGAGACCGTCGACCTTGGAGACGACCAGGTTGGGGATGTTCACGCCGGGGTAGGTGTTGATGTTCGACGAGCGCCGGCACGTCGCGGCGGCGACCGATGCCGGGCAGACGGAGATGTAGCTCTGCGCGCTCCCGTTCGTGCTGGTGACGTTGAGCGCCACGGCGTCGATGGCCCCGGGCGCCAGTCCCAGGGGGGTCGCGACGTGGAGGACGACGGAGCCGCCGGCCGGGATCTTGGCGGTCGGCGCCCCGATCGCGCGCCGGGTGTCGAGGACCCGCTGCGGCGGACGCGGGTAGTAGCTGGTGCCGGCGCTCGCGGCCGCCGCCAGCTGGTCGAGGTCGCCGCGGGCGGTCGGCGCCCGCGGCCCGCGCACCTCGCGGTCCACCGGGACCGTCGCGTCGATGACGGCGGGCGCGGGTGCGGCGGCCGGGTGGCTGGGTGCGGCGTTCGCCGTGGCGAGGCCACCGAGGGGGACTGCGGCGACGGCGAGCATCACCGCTGCGTGGCGAAGGGTGCGGCGTCGGGTCGTACCGGGCATGGCTCCTCCTGGAACCTCGTGCAGAGTGGGGCGGACGCGCAGACATTAGGGGCGATCTCCGCGCCGCGGCAGTGGAACAGACAGATCCACCCGTTCCCCCCGCAACACCCGGACCGCGCCGCCCTCGCGGCGGCGTCCGGCGCCTAGGATCGGCTGCCGTGACCGCCCACCCACCGCGCCCGGACCTCGTGCGCGACTGGCGGTCCAGGCGTCCGGCCAGGGGCGATGTCGACCGCCTCGTGGAGGAGGCCGGGCTGCTCCGCCGGGCGGGACGCCCGCTGGTCGTCGTGGCGGGACCCGACGGCCTGCGCGGCAGCTCTGAGGTCGACGACGCGGTGGCGTGCGGCGACCTGGTCGTCGTCGACACGGTCCCGGTGGACGCCCTCCTGCTGGACGACCTCCCGGGTACCGCCGACACGGTCGACGTCGACCGTGTCGGCGGTACCCGGGA
>DASROP010000240.1:0-3129 GCA_035646835.1 Actinomycetales bacterium
GTGACCAGCTGGAGGTCGACGAGCAGGTCCAGCGCCTTGCGGACGAGGTCCCGATCAGGTTCGCCCGTGAGCGCCGGCAAAAGGGCCTCGACCCGGACCGGCGACGCCATCAGGGCCACGGTGTACATGACCTCGTGGGCATCCGGGGGGAGCTGGTCCAGCGCGCGCGCCAGCAGCTCCTGGGCGTCCACGTCGCCGCCCAGGGTGCTCTCCGGAACGAGGGCGAGGCCACTGGTGGTCGACGTGATGCGTCCGGCCCTGAGGTGTTCGGAGGCCACCGCGACGACCCGGGCAAGGTTCCCTTCGGTCTCGTTGCTGACGGCGGTGACCAGGCCGGAGCTCGCCGCGCCACCGAGCAGGGAGGCGGTCAGCTCGGCGATCTCGTCGTGGGTCAGCGGCGGCAGGGTGACGCAGTGCCAGACCCACCCCTCGTCGACCGCCTGCGTCCGCGACTGCTCGGTGGTGCCGATCGTGGCGAGCACCGCCGTGCCGTCGGTGGGGAGCAGCCGCGCGAGGCTGCCGGGGGCGCGTGAGATCCGTTCGAGCTCTGCGGTCTCCATCACGCTGACCACGCCGGCAGGAAGGGCTCCGGTGGGAGCGGCCGCCGGTCGCCACGTTGCGCTCGTGCGCGCGCAGGCCTCGTCGAGCAAGCGATGGCGGCCGGCTCCCTCGTCGCCGCAGAGCTCGACGATCGTCGGGACTCCGTCCTCGAACGCCTCCGAGAACGCTGCCACCAGCCGGTGCAGCTGAGCCTGTCGACCCACGAACGGAACCTGCGGGGTCTCGTCGAGCGAGACGTCGCCGCGCAGCACCTGCAGGTGCAGCGCGTGGGTCTGGGTCGACGGGTCGACCCCGAGCTCCTCGGCCAGCGCCGCCCGGCAGCGCTGGAACTCCCGCAGGGCCCGCTCGGTCTGCCCCATCGCCGCGTAGGCCGTCATCAGCACCCGGGCGGGGCGTTCGGCGCAGGGGTCGCGCTCGATCGCCCGCGCCGCGAACGAGGCCGCGTCGCGGTGCCACCCGAGGGAGAGGGCGGCGTCGGCCGTGTCCTCGAGGAGGTTCCGGTAGGTCTCGGACAGGACCTCGCGCTCGTGGCTGGCCCACGCGCCGTTCTCGTCGTCCGCGCGGAAGTCGTCGAGGTACAGAGCCTCCGCCTCACGGGCCACGGCGACGGCGCGCGACGGCATCTTCTCCCGGACGCAGCTGCGTGCCTCCCGGGCCAGCGCCGTGAACGCCACCGCGTCGACCCACGCGTCCCGCATCACCAGGCCACCCAGCCGCCGCTCCAGGCAGTCGCGGCCCAGCACGCTACGAATCGTGGACGCCGCCGTCCTCAGGCTGGCCCGCCCGCGCTCCTCGGGGACGTCGGGCCACAGGCACTCGACGAGGACCTCGACGGGCACGGGCTGACCGACGCGCACGGCCAGCAGGCGCAACAGGTCCACCGTCTTGCGGGTCCGCCACGCCGCGTGGTCGACGAGGGTCCCATCGGCACGGCGGACGCGCAGCGGTCCCAGCAGCCTGATCTCGGCCCGGTCGCTGCTGCCGTTCAGCAGCGAGCCGTTGGCGTCAAGGTCCATGCATCCTCCCCCATTGGTCGACCGTACGCGGGCCCCGGGTGCCTCCGCACGGCTTTTGACCAGACTCGGCGACCTGCCCGGCCGTGCTCGGCTGACGTTGCGTTGACACCGTCCGTCCACGCTGGGCACACCACTGCTCCGAGCCCCGCCCCGAGCCCCGCTCCCGCCGGCCCGGCCACCTACGCCGGCGACGGGTCGTGGGGCAACCGCACGCTGTTCGCCGCGATCGCCGGCGGCGCCCTGGTATGCGCCGCCGTGATGTTGCTGCACCCCCGCCGCGGCCCGTTTTGACCGTGAGTTGACGGTCGCAGTCCACCGTCGTGCCGGGGTTGCGTCGGTCGTCAGGCCGGAGCGGGAGGTGGCGCGTGGACGGCGGTCCGGACGACGTCAGGGTGGTCGCGCTACGCGTCCCCAGACTGCTGATGGGGCGCGGCCGTCTCCAGGTGCTGGCGGCTGGAACCGCCCTCGCTGCGGCCCTGGCCGGCATGCCCGCCCCCGCAGGCGAGACCGGGGCGCCGGGGACGCCGTCCGGCCCTCTGGCGGTGGCCGACGACCGCGCACCCGCGGGGCTCGAAGGCGTGCAGTGGGCGGAGACGATCGCCGAGGCCGGGACCGACAGCTGGGTGCGGTTCTCCCTGGTGGCGGCGACGATGGCGGTGACCCCGCCGGGCGACGGGGACCCTGCCGGCGGCCGCGCGGTCGTCACCGGTATGCCCCCGATCACCCTGCAGTCGTACGTCGACGCCGCGGCCCGGCTGGCGACCGAGGATCCCTCGTGCCGGCTCGGGTGGTCCCTGCTGGCCGGGATCGGGCACGTCGAGTCCCGGCACGGGACCTTCCGGGACAGCTTCCCGGGGATCGACGGCACCGTCGTCCCACCGATCATCGGCATCCCGCTCGACGGCCAGGGTGTCGCGAGGATCGGCGACAGCGACGGCGGGCGCTGGGACGGCGACACGGTCTTCGACCGGGCGGTCGGCCCGATGCAGTTCATCCCCGGTACGTGGCGCGCCTTCGGCGCGGACGGCGACGGCAACGGCCACGCGGACCCGCAGAACGTCCACGACGCGTCGCTGGCGGCGGCGCGCTACCTCTGCGCAGGGTCCGGCGACCTCTCCCAGGGCAGCGACCTGCGGCGTGCGGTGCTGCGCTACAACCGGTCGGCCAGCTACGCCGACCACGTGCTGCGGCTCGCCTACGCCTACGCGACCGGTGAGGTCGCGCTCCGGACCGCTGACGGCTCCTCCGAGACCACCGCGGAGACCCCGATCGCCCGCGCGCCGGTGGACCCGGGTGCCCAGGTCCGCACCGTGGCGGTGATGACCGCCGCGGGCGCGCTGCCGCCGACCGGGACCACCGTGACGACGAGCCCGGGGACCGGCACGTCCTCGTCGTCCACCACCACGGGACCGACCACCACGGGGCCGCCGACCACCGTCCCGACGACCACCGTCCCGACGACCACCGTGCCCGATACGACGATGCCGGACACCACGGTGCCGACCACCACGGTGCCTGACACCACGGGGCTGCCGGCCACGCCGACGTGCAC
>DASROP010000241.1:0-23105 GCA_035646835.1 Actinomycetales bacterium
CCGACGGCCACATCCAGCCCGACCTGGTGCCGGTCGCCACGCGCCACGACGAGAAGGGCTGGGGGCACGCGACCGCCGACGAACCGCCCCGGCCCGGCACGACGCTCGAGGACCTCGCCTCCATCAAGACACCCTTCCGGCCCCATGGCCGGGTCACCGCCGGCAACGCGGCAGGGCTCAACGACGGCGCCACGGCCTGCCTCCTGGCGAGCGCGCAGGCCGCCGCCGAGCTCGGCCTGCCGGTCCGGATGAGGCTCGTGGCCTACTCGTTCGTCGGTGTCGAGCCGGAGGTGATGGGGATCGGCCCCGTTCCTGCCACCGAGAAGGCGCTGAAGCAGGCCGGCCTGACGATCGACGACATCGGCCTCTTCGAGCTGAACGAGGCGTTCGCCGTCCAGGTCCTCGCCTTCGCAGAGCACTTCGGCATCGCGGACGACGACCCCCGCGTCAACCCGTACGGCGGCGCGATCGCCGTCGGGCACCCGCTGGCGTCGTCCGGCGTCCGGCTGATGACGCAGCTGGCGCACCACTTCGAGGCGCACCCCGAGGTCCGCTACGGCCTGACGGCGATGTGCATCGGCATCGGGATGGGCGGTGCGGTGATCTGGGAGAACCCCCACTACAGAGACGACAGGGGCTACGGGCAGGAGGAGTCAGGGTGAGCGACGAGCGCGTGACCAGCTTCCCCGTCCGCGACGTCGCGCTGCCGCTCGGTGCGGGCACCCTCGCGCTGATCACGATGGACAACGGCGTCGACCACACCAAGCCCACGACGTTCGGCGAGCAGGGGCTGGCGAACCTTGCGCAGGCCCTCGACGGCATCGATGCCCGCGTCGGGGTCGGTGAGGTGCAGGCTGTGGGGTTGACCGGAAAGCCGTTCGTCTTCGCGGTCGGGGCGGACCTGTCGGACGTCGGCCGGCTCACCTCGCGCGACCAGGCGCTGGAGGTGGCCCGGCTGGGTCACGAGCAGTTCCGGCGGCTCGGCGAGATGACCGTGCCGAGCTTCGCCTACGTCAACGGTGCGGCGATGGGCGGCGGCGTCGAGATCGCCCTGCATGCCACCTTCCGGACCCTCTCGGCGGGTGTGCCCGCCCTGGCCCTGCCCGAGTGCTTCCTCGGTCTCGTGCCCGGCTGGGGAGGCACCTACCTGCTGCCGAACCTCGTCGGGCCGGAGGCGGCGGTGACGGTGGTCGTCGAGAACGCCCTGAACTCCAACCGGATGCTGAAGGGGCCGCAGGCGCACGCGCTCGGGCTGTCCGACGCGATGTTCGAACCGGCGGACTTCCTCGAGGAGTCCCTGGCCTGGACCGCGGCCGTGCTGGCCGGGACGACCGCCGTCGAGCGCCCCGACGTGACCCGGGACGAGTCGGCCTGGGCCGCCGCCGTCGCTCGTGGCAGGGCCGCGGCGGACGACCGGCTGAACGGCGCCGCCCCCGCCCCGTACCGGGCGCTCGACCTGATCGCGCTGGCCCGGACGGCGACCCGGGACGAGGCGTTCGCCGCCGAGGACGAGGCCCTCGCCGACCTGGTCATGAGCGAGGAGTTCCGCTCCGGCGTCTACGCGTTCGACCTCACGCAGCGGCGGGCCAAGAGGCCGGCCGGGGCCCCCGACCCGGACCTGGCCCGGCCGGTCACGAAGGTCGGCGTCGTCGGCGCGGGCCTGATGGCCAGCCAGCTCGCGCTGCTGTTCGCGCAGCGGCTGCGGGTCCCCGTCGTGCTGACCGACCTCGACCAGGCACGGGTGGACTCCGGCGTCGGGCACGTGCACGGGGAGGTCGACAAGCTCGCGGGGAAGAGCCGGATCGGCGGCGACACGGCCAACCGCCTCAAGGCGCTGGTGACCGGCTCGACGTCCAAGGAGGGCTTCTCGGACGCCGACTTCGTGATCGAGGCCGTCTTCGAGGAGCTGGCCGTCAAGCAGCAGGTGTTCGCCGAGGTGGAGGCCGTGGTCTCCCCCGGGTGCGTGCTGGCCACCAACACGTCGTCGTTGTCGGTCACCGAGATGGCCTCGAAGCTGGAGCACCCCGGGCGCGTGGTGGGATTCCACTTCTTCAACCCGGTCGCCGTCCTGCCCCTGCTGGAGGTGGTGCGCGGCGCGGAGACCGACGACGCGACCCTGGCCACCGCCTTCGCCGTCGGCAAGACCCTGAGGAAGTCGTGCGTGCTCGTCTCCGACGCGCCGGCGTTCGTCGTCAACCGGCTGCTGACCCGCTTCCTCGGCGAGGTCACGGCGGCCGTCGACGAAGGGACCCCGATCGAGGTGGCCGACTCGGCGCTGAAGCCGCTGGGCCTGCCGATGAGCCCGTTCGTGCTGCTGCAGCTGGTCGGCCCGGCCGTGGCCCTGCACGTCGCCGAGACGATGCACGGCCACTTCCCGGACCGGTACGGCGTCTCGGAGAACCTGCGCCGCCTCGTCGAGGCCGGTCGGCCCGGGATCTGGTCGTGGGACGCGGCCGGCAAGCCGTACCTGGACGACGAGACCCGCGCGCTGTTCGTCCAGGGGGACAAGCCCTCCAGCGCCCAGGAGGTGCGTGACCGCGCGCTCGAGGCGCTGGCGGCCGAGATCCGCCTGATGCTCGACGAGGGCGTCGTCGCGGCCCCGCAGGACATCGACCTGTGCATGCTCCTGGGGGCCGGGTGGCCGTTCCACCTCGGCGGCATCACGCCGTACCTGGACCGCGCGGGCGTCTCCGAGCGCGTCACCGCTCGGCGCTTCCTCGATCCCGGCGTGGCCAGCGTGCCCCGCACCTGACGGCGAGAGCCACCACTGGGGTGCCGCCAAGTGTGTGGTGCCGCCACACATCCAGTGGCGATCGTGGCCTCTAACGTCACGCCATGCCCATCGCCGACGCCGCCGGCCTGGCCGGGCGCCGGGCCCTGGTCACCGGCGCCGCCAGCGGCATCGGGGCGTCCTGCGCCGTCCGCCTGGCCCGGGCCGGTGCCCACGTCGTGGCTGTGGACGTCGACGCGGGCGGCGTCAAGACGCTCGCGCGGGACCACCCCGGGATCGAGCCGGTCACCTGCGACCTGGCCGACCTGGACACCGTCGACCTGCTGCCCGCCGACATCGACGTGCTCGTCAACAACGCCGGGCTCCAGCACGTCGCGGCCGTGCACGAGTTCCCACCGGACCGCTTCTCCCTGATCCTCCGGGTGATGCTCGAGGCCCCGTTCCGGCTGGTCCGCCGCACCCTGCCGCACATGTACGCGAGCGGCTGGGGGCGCGTCGTCAACATCTCCAGCGCGCACGGGCTGCGGGCCAGCGCCTACAAGGCCGCCTACGTGACCGCCAAGCACGGCCTGGAGGGGCTGTCGAAGGTCGTCGCCCTGGAGGGCGCCGAGCACGGCGTCACCAGCAACTGCGTCAACCCCGCCTACGTGCGGACCCCCCTGGTGGAGAAGCAGATCACCGACCAGGCACGCACCCACGGCATCAGCGAGGACGAGGTCCTGGAGCGGGTGATGCTCTCGCCGGTCGCCGTGAAGCGGTTGATCGAGCCGGAGGAGGTGGCCGAGATGGTCGCCTACCTGTGCGGTCCGGCGTCCGACTCGATCAGCGGCTCCTCGTTCACCATCGACGGTGGCTGGACCGCGCACTGACCTGCCCCTACCTCGGTGATCATGGCCGAACGGGGGCTTCCGGTGAGCGGATCCCCCGTCTCGACCATGATCACCGGGGTGGAGGGGTGATCTCTGGGCTGAGAGGAGGTGGCACGATCGACGACGTGCCCCAGACCGCTCTCGAGCTGCTGCGGCTTCTCGCCGACGACGCGCCCGGGGAGCAGCTGGAGCACCAGGCCGCTCTGATCGCCGAGTCCGATCCCGCGCTCGGCGGCCCCGCCCGTGAGCTGGCGCTGCGAGTGCGTTCGGTGATGGATGCCCGGCGGCGGCGCGAGGTCGAGCTGGGCGCACTCGTGGAGGTCGCCCGCGACCTCGCCTCGCTGCGCGACCCGGGTGGCGTCCTCGACGCCATCGTGCGCCGCGCCCGCTCCCTCGTCGGGACGGACGTCGCCTACCTCACCCTGTTCGACCCGGACGCCGGCGACACGATGATGCGGGCGACCGCGGGGTCCGTCTCGGCGCGGTTCCAGAACCTGCGCCTGCCGCTGGGCGCCGGGCTCGGGGGGCTGGTCGCGCAGACCCGCCGGCCGTACTGGACCGCCGACTACCCGACCGACGAGCGCTTCCGGCACACCGGCGAGATCGACACCGCAGTGGGCGAGGAGGGGCTGGTCGCCATCTGCGGGGTCCCGCTGCTGGTCGGCGAGGACTTCGTCGGGGTCCTGTTCGCCTCCAACCGCACCCGCAGGCCGTTCAGCCACGACGAGGTGTCGCTGCTCGGCTCGCTGGCGGCGCTGGCCGCGGTGTCGCTGGCGCAGACCCGGTACGCCGCCGAGCAGGCCACGGCCCTGGCCGAGCTGTCCCGTGCCCACGACACCGTCCGGCAGCACACTGCGGACGTCGAGAAGGCGACCGCCGCGCACGACCGGTTCGCCGCGGTCGTCCTGGAAGGCGGTGGGCTCGCCGACGTGACGGCTGCGCTCGTGGACACCCTCGGGGGGTGGGTCGTCGTCCTGGACGCGGAGGGCCGCCGGGCCGCCAGTCACGGCGACGCCCCCGACGCCCCCGGGAGCAGGGACCCGTTGCGCGACGCCGCGTGCGTCGCAGCCTCGCGGGAGACCGGCCGCCTCGCCGGCGCGGAAGGGCTCTACGCGGTGGTCGCCCACGCGTCCGGGGAGCACCTCGGGACACTCGTGCTGGGCGGACGCGACGAGGTCGACCCGGGCGAGCAGAGGATCGTGGAACGCGCGGCCGTGATCGCGGCGCTGGTGCTGCTGTTCGCCCGGCAGGCGGCCGAGGCGGAGCAACGTGTGCGGACGGACCTGCTGTCGGACGTGCTGTCCCATTCGGGGACCGGGCCCGAGGGCCGGGCCGTCGCCGAGCGCGGACGGGTGCTCGGGTTGTCGCTGCACGAGCCGCACGTGGTCGCGGTGTGCCGGACCGAGGCGCTGTCCCGCCGCGGCCTGGCGCTGGCCGCCTCGACCCTGGCCAGCGGCCACGGCCTGGTGGGGGTCCACCGTGGCGACGTCGTGATGCTGCTGCCCGCGGGTGGTGACGACACCGTCGATCCGGGCCGGCGGGCGGCGTCCCTGTCGAGTCGCCTCGGCCGTGGGGTCGACGACGGCGTCACCGTCGGTGTCAGCGGCCCCGTCGTCCCCGCCGAGGGCATGAGGTCCGCGTACGCCGAGGCGAGGCGCACGGCGGACGCCCTGGTGGCGCTGGGGAACGCGGGGCGCGGCGCGTCCGCCGCCGAGCTGGGGTTCGCGGGCCTGGTCGTCGCCGGCGCACCGGACGTCGAGTCCTTCGTGCGTCGCCAGCTGGGCCCGGTGCTCGACTACGACGACCGCCGCGGCACCGACCTGATGGCGACGATGAACGCCTACTTCGACGCGGGTTCGAGCCCACGTCGGGCGGCCGAGGCGCTGCACGTGCACGTCAACACGATCACGCAGCGCCTGGACCGGGTCAGGGCGCTCCTGGGCGACGACTGGCTGTTCCCGGACCGGGCCCTGGAGCTCCAGCTCGCGCTCCGGCTGCGTCGGCTCAGGGCGACCGTCGACGTCTGACGGCGTCGCGGGCGGTTCCCCAGATCCCACGCCGGAAGGCGAGCACCACCACGATGAAGACGGCTCCGGTGATGATGCCGACGCCCTCGAAGCCGGAGGTCGCGAGCTGGTCCTCCAGCAGCACGACGAGCGCCGCGCCGATGACACCGCCCCACAGGGTTCCGATGCCACCGAGGACGGCGATCAGCACGACCTTGCCGGACGTCGTCCAGTAGAGCTCCCCCAGCGACGCGAAGCCGTGGCTGACGGAGAAGAGTCCGCCGGCGACGCCCGCCAGGCCGGCGGACTGGACGAACGCCATCACCTTGTAGCGCTGCACGTTGTACCCGAGCGCGCGGGCGCGGGCGGGGTTGTCCCTGATCGCCACGAGCACGCGACCGAACGGCGAGTGCACGATGCGCCACGCCAGCCACATCCCGGCCAGCACGATCGGCAGGGCCGCGTAGTAGAAGTAGAACGACTCCGTCTCGACCAGGTCGACGCCGAAGAAGTCGGTCGGGATCGCCTGCAGGCCGTTCTCGCCGCCGGTCACGTCGCGCCACTGGTTCGCGACGAAGTAGAGCATCTGGCCGAAGGCGAGCGTGACCATCGCGAAGTAGATGCCGCTGCGGCGAACGGAGAGCAGGCCGATCGGCAACGCGATCAGCATCGCGAAGACCGCCCCCGCGAGGATGGCCACCGGGAAGGGGACGCCGAGGTGCAGGGCCACCAGACCGGTGACGTACGCCGATCCGCCCCAGAAGGCGGCGTGCCCGAAGGAGAGCAGGCCGGTGTAGCCGAGCAGGATGTCCAGGGCGATCGCGAACAGTGCCCATGCGGCGATGTCCAGGGCCACCGGCGGGTAGACGAACCAGGGCAGCGCCAGGGCGGCCACCAGCCCGATCGCCAGCAGCACCCAGCGGAACCGGTTGCGCCCGGCCCCGGGGCGACGGGTGCCCGCGATCTCGATCTTGGGGGCCTCGGAGATGGCCTCGGTCACCGTGCCTCCTCCTTGCCCAGCAGCCCGGCGGGTCTCACCAGGATCACCAGCGCCATCACGACGAAGATCACGATCTGGGCGAAGGCCGGGGCGTACGCCTGCCCGAAAGCCTCGACCAGGCCGACGAGGAAGCCCGCCACCACGGCGCCCAGGATCGACCCGAGACCACCGATCACCACCACGGCGAAGAGGATGATGACGAAGTTGGAGCCCATGTCAGCGGTGATGGCACGGAACGGCGCCGCGAGGACGCCGGCCAGCCCGGCCAGGGCGATGCCGAAGCCGAACACCGGGGTCACCCAGCGGCCGACGTCGATCCCGAGCGCCCTCGTCAGCTCGGCCCGCTCGGTCGAGGCGCGCACGATCATCCCGATCCTGGTCTTGGTCAGCAGCAGCCACACCGCCAGGCACACCGCGACGGAGAAGGCGAACACGAACGTCTGGTAGACGGGCAGCCGGACGGCGCCCAGCTCGATCTGGCCGTTGAGCACCTCCGGGCGCGCGTACGGCAGCCCGGAGACCCCGTAGCGGCGCTTGACCAGGTCGACCAGCAGGAGCGTCAGCCCGAAGGTGAGGAGGAAGTTGTAGAGCGGGTCGAGCGCGACCAGCCAGCGCACCATCAGCCGCTCGATCACCACCCCGAACGCGAACATCAGCAACGGGACCACGGCCAGTGCCGCCCAGAAGCCCAGCCCGATGCCGTCGAGCAGCAACGCGGCCACGACCGCGCCGAGCATGTAGCAGGCACCGTGGGCGAAGTTCACCACGCCGAGCACCCCGAAGATGATGGCCAGCCCGAGCGCCGCGAGCGCGTAGAAGCTTCCGGCGGCCAGGCCCTGGGCGGTGTACTGGAGGATCTCGTTCATGGCTCCCGTTCCTGGGATCTGCCTGGTCCTGACCGGGTGCCCGGAGGATCGCTCCCCCGGGGCACCCGGTCCGGCCGTCCGTCAGCCGAGGTCGCAGCCGGCGGCCACGGACTCCTCGACCGGACGGAACGCCTCGTCGGCGGGGATGGTCGCGAGGATCTCCTCGTAGTCCCACTCCTCGTCGACGCTGTCGGCGTCCTTGACCCGGGCCAGGTACGCGTCGTGGACGACACGGTGGTCCTCGGCCCGGATCTTGCCGTTCTTCAGGAACACGTCCTCGACCTCGGCACCCTCGAGCTCGGCCACGACGTCGTCCGCCCCGTCCGTGCCCGCCCGCTGGACCGCCTCGAGGTACTGCAGGGCGGCCGAGTAGTTGCCGGCGTGGGCGAAGGACGGCCGCGTGTCGGTCTCGGAGGTGAACCGGTCGGCCCAGGCCCGCGTCTCTTCGTCCAGGTTCCAGTACCAGGCCTCGGTGAACGTCGTCCCGGCGAACTGCTCGACACCGAGGGAGTGGATGTCGGTGATGAACATCAGGCCGACCGCGAGGCTGATGCCCTGCTCCTTCAGGCCCGACTGGTTGTACTGCTTGACCAGGTTGATCAGGTCACCGCCCGCCTGCATCGCGCCGATCACGTCCGGCTCGGACGAGGCGGCCTTGGTCAGGAACGTCGCGAAGTTGTCGTTCGGGAAGGGCGTCGGGATCGACTCGTTGACCGCGCCGCCGGCCTCCTCGATCGCCGCGGTGAACGACTTGTTCATGTCCTGGCCGAAGGCGTAGTCGGGGTAGATGATCGACCAGTTCTCGCCGACCTCCTCGGTCACGGTGGTGCCCGTGCCGTTGGCGAGCATGTACGTGTCGTACGCCCAGTGGAACGTGTACTTGTTGCACTGGGCGCCGGTGAGCTCCGTCGTCGCCGCGCCGACGTTGAGGAAGAGCTTCTTGGCGGCCGCGGCCTGCTCTGCCACCGCGAGGGCGGCCGAAGACGTCGGCACGTCGAGGATCACGTCCGCGCCCTGGCGGTCGTACATCTCCTGCGCCTGGGTGTTGGCGATCTCCGGCTTGTTCTGGTGGTCGGCGCTGATCACCTCGATCTCGCTCGCGACCGCGTCGTCGCCGTACTTCTCCTGGTAGTCCGCGACGGCCATCTCGACCGCGATCACGCTGTTCGGGCCGGAGAGGTCCTTGTAGACCCCGGACTGGTCGTTGAGGACGGCGAGCACGACCTTGTCGTCGGTGAGGCCACCCTCCGCGGTGGCGCCCGGACCGCCCTGGCCGCACGCGGCCAGCAGCAGCGAGCAGGACAGCACCGAGGCGGCGCTGGCTGAGATCTTGTGGCGCATGGTGGTGGTGTCTCCTTGGTGTCGGGCGCCGGTGCGGCGCCAACGGTGGGTCAGGTCGGTCACATCCCCAGGTGCTCGAGCAGCTCCTCACGACGCTCGGTGAACTCGGTGTTGCCGAGGTGCTCGACGACGCGGCCCTGAGCGAGCAGGTAGTGCCGGTCCGCGACCGTGGCGGCGAACCGGACGTTCTGCTCGACCAGCAGGACGGCGACCCCGTCGGCCGAGACGGTCCGCACGATCTCGCCGATCCGCTGCACGATCACCGGGGCGAGGCCCTCGGTCGGCTCGTCGAGCAGCAGGACCCGGGCACCGGTGCGCAGCACGCGCGCGATGGCGAGCATCTGCTGCTCGCCCCCCGACAAGGTCATGCCGGGGGCCGCCCGCCGGTCGGCCAGTACGCCGAACGAGTCGTAGACCCGCTCCAGCGACCAGGCGCCGGGCCCGACCACGGGCGGCAGCAGCAGGTTCTCCTCGACGGTCAGCGTGGCGTAGACGCCGCGGTCGTCCTGGACCCAGCCCAGGCCGGCGCGGGCCCGCTTGTGGGCGGGCCGGTCGCTGAGGTCCCGCCCGTCGAGAAGCACCGAACCGCGCTGCTGCCGGTGCAGGCCCATCACCGACCGCAGCAGCGTGGTCTTGCCGGCTCCGTTGCGCCCGACCAGGGTGACGACCTCGCCGGGGGCGACCTCCAGCGATACGTCGCTCAGTGCCTGGGCCTCGCCGTACCAGGCGCTCAACCCCGTGACCACGAGCCCCGCACCGGTCTCAGGCATCGTGGCTCTCCCCGAGGTAGGCGGTGACGACCCGCTCGTCGGTCCGGACCTGGTCGTACGGGCCCTCGGCCAGCACCCGTCCCTGCTGCAGGACGGTCACGGTGTCCGCGAGGCTGCCGACCACGTGCATGTTGTGGTCGACCAGCACCACCGTCCGGCCCACGGCGACGCGGCGCACCAGCTCGATGGTGCGGCCGACGTCCTCCAGACCCATCCCGGCCGTCGGCTCGTCGAGCAGCATCAGCCGTGGTTCCAGGGCGAGCGCCAGGGCCAGCTCGAGGGCGCGCTTGCGCCCGTAGGCCAGGCGGCCGACCTGCTCGTGCGCCAGGGCGCTCAGCCCGACCTCGTCCAGCAGGTCGGCCGCGCGGTCGGAGTACCGGTGCATCAGGGAGTCGGAGCGCCAGAACTTCAGGCCCTGTCCCGTCGTCCCCTGCAACGCCAGCTCGAGGTGCTCGGTGGGGGTGAGCTGGACGAACAGGCTGGTGATCTGGAACGACCGGGCCACCCCGAGGTGCGCCATCTTCTCCGGCGGGAACCCGGTGACGTCGGAGTCGCCGAGCCGCACCGTGCCGGACGTCGGCACCAGGAAGCCGGTCAGCAGGTTGAACAGGGTGGTCTTGCCTGCCCCGTTCGGGCCGACCAGGGCGTGGATGGTGCCCTCGGCCACCCTCAGGTCGACGCCGTCCACGGCGGTGAAGCCGGCGAAGACCTTGGTCAGCGCGACGGTCTCCAGCAACGGGGAGCCGCGCCGGTCCGGCTCGCTGCCTGGCACGTCGTCCTCCTGTGGTCACCGCCTGGGTACTGCCGCGTCACCCTAGGAGCCCGCCGACCCTCCAGGCATGGGTCGAACCCACACAGTCATCGCCCAGGAAGTGGCGCCTCCCCCCACCCACCCTCGTCGTGATCAAGCTGTCCCCGCCGGGGGGATCGAAGTGCTTGATCACGAGGGGTGGGTGAGGGCGAGCAGCTCCTCGGCGACCACGGTGACGGAGTCGGGGGCGAAGAGGACGTCGTAGTGGTTCGTGTCCGCCACCTGCCGGACTCGGACCCGCGGCGGCAGGTCGAGCGCGGAGAGCCGCTGGTCGTCGTAGAGCCCCTGGTCCTCGTTCATCAGGCCCCGCGGCGCCCACAGCAGCGTGGTCGGGACGTCGAGCGACGTGCCGGCGGCGTGCGCGTCGCCGTCCGAGAGCACGCCGGTGCCGTCCGCGCGCACCGCGTCGACGACGCACGACGACCGCAGCGCGCCGGCGCCGTCGCCCACCAGGTCGTGCAGCAGGTAGTCACGCACCGCGTCGCCCGCGGGCCCGTCGAGCGCCGGACCGACCGCCGGGTGCGGCGCCCAGAAGTCGAGGTAGTCCACCTCGGAGCCGAACGTCATCGACAGCCGTGCCATCGCCGGCCCGAGGACGGCGTCCAGCAGGTCGTCGCCGTCGACGCCGGGAGGCGGGGGGAAGGCGAACCCGCCGTCCACGAGCAGGACGCCGGACACGCGCGAGGGGTGCCGCGCAGCCGCCAGCGCGGCGACGAACGCGCCCATCGAGTGGCCCGCCAGCACAGCGCGTTCGACGCCGAGGTGGTCGAGCACCGCCGCGACGTCGTCCGCATGGGCCGCCAGCCCGAACGGTCCGGCCACCGCGCGGCTGCAGGCCCGGCCGCGCAGGTCCGGCGCCACCACACGGACGTGGCCGGACACGGCCTCGGCCACCGGCCCCCACGACAGCGCGTTCGCGGTGATGCCGTGCAGCGCCAGCACCAGCGGCCCGCCGCCGGGTGCCAGCTCGTGCAGCTCCAGGACGCCACCGGCGACCGTGACGCCGCTCACGCGGCCCGCTTCCGTCGTCGCGCCAAGGACCTGGGGGACCTGGCCCGGCCATGGACCACGCCGGCCAGGCCGCCGGGCGCGAAGAACACCACCAGCACGAACAGTGAGCCGAGCACGAACAGCGGCTCGGACGCCGGCACCCGCAGCACGGCGGGGAGCGACTGGACGCCCTCCGACGAGGCCAGCTCGAGCAGCCGGTTGTCGAGGTAGGTGTAGAGCACGCCGCCGAGCACGGCACCCCAGCGGCTGCCCGCCCCGCCCAGCACCACCATCACCAGCAGCGTGAGCGTGAACTCGGCGGAGGTGATCGACGGGCTCGCCCCGCCCACCACGAGGAGGTGCGCGATCCCGCCCAGGGTCCCGAGGAAGCAGCCGACCACCACGGCCAGCAGCTTGGCCCGGTACGTCGAGATGCCCAGCACCGCAACGCGTTCCGGGTTCTCGCGGATGGCGGCCCACGCGTGGCCGGCACGGCTGCGGCCGAGCCAGACCACCACCGCCCAGCAGCCCACCAGGTACGCCAGGGCGAGCCAGTAGCGGTACGGCGCGTTGACGACACCGGTGAGCAGGTCGGGGACGGCGTCGCGCAGCAGCGGCAGGCCTTCCTCGCCCCCGGTGAGCCCGCCGGGGTTGCGCAGCACCAGGATCGACGCGGCCTGCGCGAACGCGAGCGTCACCATGGCGAACGCGATGCCGCTGACGCGCAGCGCCACCGCACCGACCACCAGGGGCAGCACGACTCCCGCGGCCAACGTGAGGAGGACGGCGAGCCAGAGACTGAGGTCCAGCCGCGCGAGCCCGAGGGCCGTGCCGTAGGAGCCGGCGGCGACGAACAGGGCGTGCCCGAACGACAGCAGGCCGGTCCGGCCGAACAGGACGTCGTAGGAGAGCGCGATGCCGCCGAAGACCAGGCAGAGCGCGAGCAGCTGCATCGACCCGGGCCCGTTCACCCGGTCGGGCAGGACCCACGACACGTCCAGCTGGACGTAGGGGAGCACGAGCAGGACAACGAGGACGGCGACCGGGGCCAGCCGCCCGACCCACGGCAGCACACCCGCAACCCGCTCCGGTGCCCTCATGCCGGCCGCCCGCTCAGACCCTGCGGGCGCGTCAGGAGCACCAGGGCCAGCAACAGGACTACCGAGAAGTCACCGACCCCGGAGGCCGCGTAGTAGTTGGCCAGCTGCTGGGTGACGCCGACGACGACCGCCGCGATCGCCGACCCCGTGATCGACCCGAGTCCGCCGATGACGACGACGATGAACGCGAAGATCAGCAGCGACGTCCCCTGGCCCGGCGTGACGCTGCCCAGGTAGACGGAGCCGAGGACGCCGGCCAGCGCCGCTGCCGCGCCGCCGAGGGCGAAGACGAGCGTGAACGTCCGGCGGACGTCGATGCCCAGCGCCTCGACCATCGACCGGTTCTCGACGCCCGCCCTGATCACCAGGCCTACCCGGGTGAACCGCAACAGAGCCAGCAGAGCCAGCAGGACCACCACCGCGGCGGCCATCAACAGGAACCGGTCGGTGGGGACGCTGGCGCCGAGCAGCGACACGGTGCCCGACGTCCAGCCCGGCCGGGGGAACGGCCGCGGGTCCGCGCCGAAGATCCCCTGCGCCAGCGCGACCGCGGCGAGGCTCAGGCCGACCGTCACGAGCACCTGCTCGATGTGCCGGCGGTAGAGGGGTCGGATCAGCACCAGCTCGACGACGGCGCCGAAGACCGCGCCGACCGCGACGCCGAACGTCGCCGCCACGACGAAGCCGAAGCCGTCGTCCCCGGCCCCGGGCAGGTTCTCGGCCGCCCACCAGGCGCCGTACGCCCCGGCCGTGAGGAACGCGCCGTGCGCGAAGTTGAGGACCCCCATCAGCCCGTAGATCAGGGAGAGGCCGGAGGCGACGAGAAAGTACAGCGCCCCCAGGCCGAGCCCGGTGGCGAGCAGCAGGACGAGAGTGCTCACGCGCTCCTCCTGCTGGCGACGCCGAGCAGCCGCTTCGCCGAGTCGGGGTCGGAGAGCAGGTCGTCCGCCGGCCCGGTGTGCACGACCGCCCCGGCGTCGAGCACGACGACGTCCCGCGCGAGCCGCCGGACCACGGCGAGGTTCTGCTCGACGAGCAGGACGGTGGTCGTCTCGGCGACCCGCTCGAGCAGCTCGGCGACCTCGGTGACCAGCTTGGGCGCCAGTCCCTTGGTCGGCTCGTCGACCAGCAGCACCCTGTTCTCACCCAGCAGCACGCGGGCGATGGCCACCATCTGCTGCTGGCCCCCCGACAGGGTTCCGGCCCGCTGCCGGCGTCGCGTCTTCAGCTCGGGAAAGAGCTCGTGCACGCGGTCGTAGGCAGCGGTGCCGCCGGGCTGCTCGGCGAGCCGCAGGTTCTCCTCGACGGTCAGTGTCGAGAAGACCTCGCGGTCCTCGGGGACGTATCCCACCCCCAGTCGGACGACGGCGGGCGTGCCGAGCCGCGCGATGTCGCGTCCCTCCAGCTCGATCGTGCCGACCCGCGGGACCAGCCCGAGGACCGCCTTGACCGTCGTCGTCTTGCCGACGCCGTTGCGCCCCAGCAGGGCCGTCACGCCGCCGGCCGCGACCTCGAACGTGACTCCCTGCAGCACGTGCGAGCGGCCGAGGTGGACGTGCACGTCCTCCAGGCGCAGGAGGGGCACGCGGGCCGGCGACGTCACAGCTCCTCCCCCAGGTAGGCCTGCTGCACCACCGGGTCGGCGGTCACGTCGGACGGGGAGCCGAGGGCCAGCAGCTCGCCGTGGTGCAGCACGGCGACACGGTCGGCGAGGTCCAGGACGACGTCCATGTGGTGCTCGACCATGCAGACGCTGACGCCGTCCGCCCGCAGTCCGCGGACGAGGTCGACGAGGTCGGGCACGTCCTCCACGGAGACGCCCGCCATCGGCTCGTCGAGCAGCAGCACGTCGGGGCGCCGCGCGAGGGCGACCGCGACCTCGAGCTTGCGACGGTCACCGTGCGAGAGCTCGCCGGCCAGGACGTCGTGCCGGTGCGTCATCCGGACCCGGTCGAGCAGCCCGTGCGCCGCGTCGACGTCCTCGCGTGACGTGGCCGTCCTCAGCACCGACAGCGCCGCGCGGTGCCGGCTCTGCACCGACATCCTGACGTTCTCGACCGCGGTCAGGCCGTCGAACAGGCTCGACGTCTGGAACGTGCGGCCGAGCCCCGCCCGCGCCCTCGCGGCGATGCTGGCCCCCGTCACGTCGCGCCCGGCCAGCTCGACCCGGCCCGCGGTCGGCCGCGTGACGCCGGACAGCAGGTGGAGCAGGGTCGACTTGCCGGCTCCGTTCGGGCCGATCACCGCGAGCAGCTCGAGGGCGCGCAGGTCGAGCGTGATGTCGTCCAGGATGACGGCGCCGCCGACGGTCCACCCGAGGCCGCGGGCCGCGAGCACCACCGGGGCGGTGCCCGCGTCGACGGCGTCGGCGGTCACGGGGTGGCGACGGGGGGTGCGACGGCCTCCGGGTCGAGGGTGTCGATCAGCTCCGCCGTGAGGGCATCGCCGTCGTCGACCAGCTTCGCGGTGAACATCGGCTGCAGCGTCGCATGGTCCTCGGCCCGGATCGTCATGGCGCCCTTGGGACCGGTGAACTCCCAGCCCTCCAGGGCATCCACCATCGCGTCGACGTCGTCCCCGCCCTCCGACAGCGCGTGCACGATCATCTGGGCGGCGACGAAGCCGTCGTTGGTGAAGAGCTCGGGCAGCAGGTCCTGCTCGGCGAGCCCGGCCTCCAGCGCGGCGTAGGCCTCGTTGTCACCCGCGCCCGGGAAGAAGTGCGAGAGGAACTGCAGCTCTCCGACGACCGGGGCGAAGACCGGGTACGTAGCCGTGATGTCCAGGCCGGTCACCACCGTCGAGGCGTCGAACGCGCCCTGCTGGTCGAGCGACTGCCACATCTGGGTGGCGTTGGTACCGGCCCACGCGACGAACAGCAGGTCCGGCGAGGCGTCGGCGGCCTGCAGCGCGAACGGTGTCAGGTCGGTCGCGGTCGGCGGGACCAGGATCTGGCTCACGGTCGCCCCCGCGCCGCCGAGGACGGCCGTGACCGCGGCCGCGTTGGCCTGGCCGAACGCGCTGTCCTGGGCGAAGACGGTGATGGCCTTGCCCGCCGGGTCGCCCACGTAGGACGCCGCGGTGAGGATGTCCTGGTAGGTCTGGCGGCCGGAGCGGAACGTGTAGTCGTTGATGCCGGTGACCCCGTCGGTGGCGGCAGGGCCGGAGACGAAAAGGATCTCGTTCTCCTCCGCCAGCGGCGCGACCTGCAGGGCGACGCCGGAGGCCGTCGAGCCCGCGATCACCTGGTATCCCTGGCCGATCAGGTCGGTGGCTGCCGACACGGCCTTGGCAGGGTCGCCGGCGTCGTCGGCCTCGGTGACCTCGATCGGTCGGCCGTCGATCTCGCCCGTGCCGTCGGTGGCGTAGTCGAGGCCCACCTCGAAGCCCGCCATGTAGTGCTCGCCGTACGTCGCCAGCGGACCGGTCTGGGAGTAGACGAGCCCGACCTTGAAGGGCTCGGACGACGTCTCGTCGTCGGTCGAGGCGCCCTCACCGGACGTACCGGGCTGGCCCGGGGCACCGCACGCCGTCAGGACGGCGGCGGTCAGTCCGGCGGTCACCATCAGCAGCCAGCGGTTTCTGGTGGTCGGCGTCGTCGTCAGCGGCAGCATCATCTGGGTTCGCTCCTCCTCGGCGGGTACGTCGAGCAAGTTACGTCCGGGGACTGCCGGTACCCATGTGGCCCGGCCACACATTCGCGACGGCGGCTATGGCTGGCCCACGGCCGCGGTCGGACCGGTCACCGGGGATGCGCGCCCCGTGACGTCGCTGCGCCGTCCGGGTACGTCCGATCGGCCGCGAGGGCGTTGCCCGGCTACCGTTTGGGAGTGCCGCGCGCCTCCCACGTCCTCGCCCTGCGCGGCTGCGTGCTGGCCGTCAGCGTGCTGGAGGACCTCGACCTCGAGCCCCGGGAGCGGGGCTTGGTGCTGGACGGTTCGCCTCCCGTGTCGGTGGGCTGGCCGGCCGTGCGGGTGGCGATCGGCCGGCACTCCCCGGACTCGGCGACGGCACGCCGCCGGCTGGCCGACTGGCTCCGGCTGCGCCGGCTCGTCGCGGACCTCGGGGCTGACGCGGGGAAGGTGCTGCGCCAGGCCGCGCGGGCTGTCGCGCTGCCACCGGGCCACGCCGCCCACCCCGGCCGCGCGTGGGTGGCCCATCGCCCGCTGGGCGGCGCCATGGAGTGCGGCCTGGGTGTGCTCGGCCTGCTCGATGACCCCGACGCCGTGATGGTCCTGCCCTCCGGGATCGTCACCGCGGCGGGCGCGGACGCCCGCCGCTGGTGGGGACCGGTCCTCGAGCACGCGGAGGGGATGGGGCACCTGGCCGTGCAGCGGCTGCGCCGGGACGCCGACGAGACGCAGGCCGTGCTCAGGCCGATCGGCGGGGTGGACGTCCCGAGCCTCCTGCTGGCGCCGGCCCTGCGCCGGCACCTGGCGTCCGAGGACGGGTCGGGGATGCGCGCTCTGGCGGTGCCGATGCGCACCCGCGGCTGGTACGACCTGGCCCGCATCGACCCCGCGTTCGTCGCGGCCGCGTGGTCGGCGACCGACGACTGGGAACGCGGGTTCTCGCGCCCGCTGCTGGTGACCGCCGAGGAGGTGACCCTCGCGCCCGCCGGCGGGGACGCCGTCCGACAGTCGCTCAGTGACCCTGCCGCCGCGCGGGACTGGCAGCGCGACGTCCGTTACCGCTGAGCCGCTCGTCGCCCGCGGCCACCCGGCCGGCCACGTCGCGGGCCACGGCCTGGGCGGTCAGCCCGATCTCGGTCAGGATCTCCGAGCGGCTGCCGTGGTGGACGAATCGCTGCGGGACGCCGACGGTGTGCACGCGGGCCTCGACGCCCGCGTCCGCCAGCTCCGCGGCGATCAGTGACCCGACCCCACCGGTACGCAGGCCGTCCTCCACGGTGACGACGAGTCGGTGGCCGCGGGCCAGCTCGACCAGCGCCTGGTCGACCGGCACCACCCAGCGTGGGTCGACGACGGTGGCCCCGATCCCCTGCGCCTGAAGCCGTTTCGCGACATCCAGACCCAGTGTCGCCAGGGTGCCCACCGCGACGACGAGCACGTCGGGGTCGGCGGACGCCGACGGCTTGGCCAGCACGTCGACACCACCGACGCGCTCGATGGCCTCGATGTCGTCGGGTACGGCGTCCTTCGCGAACCGGACGACGGTCGGTCCGTCGGCGAACGACACGGCCTCGCGAAGCTCGGAGGCCAGCCGGGCGACGTCCCGGGGGGCGGCGATCCGGATGCCGGGCACGTGCTGCAGCAGGGCCAGGTCCCACATGCCGTGGTGGCTGGCGCCGTCCGGTCCGGTGATGCCGGAGCGGTCGAGCACGAACGTCACACCGGCGCGGTGCAGCGCCACGTCCATCAGCAGCTGGTCGAACGCCCGGTTCATGAAGGTCGAGTAGACGGCGACGACGGGGTGCAGGCCCGCGAACGCCATCCCCGCGGCGCTGGTCACCGCGTGCTGCTCGGCGATCCCGACGTCGAAGACCCGCTCGGGGAACTCCTCGGCGAAGGACTGCAGCCCCACCGGGATCAGCATCGCCGCCGTGATCCCGACGACGTCGCTGCGCTCACGACCGATCCGCGTGATCTCGTCATCGAAGGCCGACGTCCACGACCGCCCGCCGCCAGAGACGGCGACACCCGTCTCGGGGTCGATCACACCGACGGCGTGCATCTGGTCGGCGACGTCCTCCATCGCCGGCGCGTAGCCGTTTCCCTTGCGAGTGAGGGCATGCACGATCACGGGGCCGCCGAACGCCTTGGCCCGCATCAGCGCGTGCTCGACGGCGACCACGTCGTGCCCGTCGACCGGCCCGATGTACTTCAGCCCCAGGTCCTCGAACAGCCCCTGCGGCGCCACGATGTCCTTGAGTCCCTTCTTGACCCCGTGCAGGGTCTCGTACGCGAAGCGGCCGGGCGCACCGCCGCGGGCGAGCGCCTGCTTGCCCCACTCGAGGAAGCGCTCGTAGCCCCTCGTCGTCCGCAGCGTGGCCAGGTGGTGCGCGAGACCGCCGATCGTCGGCGCGTAGGAACGCTCGTTGTCGTTGACCACGACCACGAGCTTGCGGTCCTGCCCCGACGCGATGTTGTTCAGGGCCTCCCACGCCATCCCGCCGGTCAGCGCGCCGTCCCCGATCACCGCCACCGTGTAGCGGTCCGACTCGCCGCGGAGCTGCCTGGCCTTGGCGATGCCGTCGGCCCACGACAACGAGGTCGAGGCGTGGCTGTTCTCGACCACGTCGTGCTCGGACTCGGCGCGGCTCGGATAGCCGGACATGCCGCCGTGGCTGCGCAGTGACGACAGGTCGTGCCGGCCGGTGAGCAGCTTGTGCACGTAGGTCTGGTGGCCGGTGTCGAAGACCAGCGTGTCGCGGGGCGACTCGAAGACCCGGTGCAGCGCGAGCGTCAGCTCGACGACGCCGAGGTTCGGACCCAGGTGGCCACCCGTGCGCGAGACCGACTGGATCAGGTGCTCGCGGATCTCGGCGGCCAGGTCGGCCAGCTGGTCGCTGGAGAGCTGGCGCAGATCACGAGGACCGCGCAGGTCGGTCAGCACGCTCATCGGGTGCGCCGCTCCTCTCGGGGCTGTGCTCGGTCTGTCTTCGGTCTGTGCTCCGCCCCTGCGGGGCGGGCGACCGGACGAGTCTAGGTGCCGACCCTCCGCCCGTCCCGGCGGCGTCCGGAGGGGATTCGGTGCAGATGAGGTGGAGAACAGCACCGGCCGGGGTGACCCTCGTCACAGCCGCGGGACGTACCGCTGCCCGCCCAGCGCCTGCTCGACCAGCGCCACCCCGCGCCGGGCACGAAGCAGCCTCGCGCGCTCGGCGTCGAGTGCCTCCAGTGCCTCCTCGACCGCGGAAGCAGGGACGGCGTCCGCCAGGTCGGCGCGCAGCGTGGCGACGGCGCGGGCGATTCCCTCCAGGGACGCCTCGACGTGGTGCGCCGCGAGACGGGCGAGCACGATCTCGTAGCGGCGCAGCACGGCGTGGCCGCGGTAGTCCGGCGGACACAGGTCCAGCAACCAGGCGGCCGCGTGGTGCTGCCAGCCGGGGTGCCCGGGCGGCGGGACGTGCTCGGGCCAGCCGGGCGGGACGTGCGCGCTCACGCCCCCATCCTCCCCCGCCCGCGGCCCCGTCCTCGTCCTCTGTGCACTCGGCGCTGTCTCAACCTCCCTTGAGACCGCGCAACGTGCACAGCGAACGGTCAGAGCAGGGCGCGGACGACGAGGGCGACGGCGCTGACCGACGCGACGGCGAGGACGGCGGGACGGGTGCGCCCGGCGTCGATGTGGTGGCGCCACCGCCGGGCGAGGTACGCACCGAGCAGGGTGCCCGGCACCAGGAGGACGCCCGTCCAGGCGGCGCGCGGGTCCACGACACCGCTGGCGAGCAGCGCGACCAGGGAGACCAGCTGACCGACCGCGAAGAAGGCGGCGAGCGTGGCCCTGATCGTCGGACCGTCCTGGTGCTGGTAGAGCACCGCCATCGGTGGCCCCCCGATCGCGGTCGCCGTCCCCCCGACGCCACCGAGGAGGCCGGCGACGACCAGGCGTGGCCGGTTGATGGCGACGTGGATGCCGCTGACGCTGACAGCGACGGCGAGCAGCACCATCACCGCGACCGCGACCCCGATCCCGTTGCTGGACAGCACCGCGACCAGCCACACCCCCGCGCCGGTGCCCACGAGCCGGCCGACCATCGCCCAGCGGAACCCGCGCCAGTCGATGTGCCGCCACTCCTGCACCAGGGTCGCCCAGGGGGCGACGCACGAGACGACGAGCATCCCGGCCGGCACCAGCCGCGGGTCGACCAGGATCAGCACCGGCGCGGCGACCAGCGCGATCCCGAATCCGACGACGCCCTGGACCAGGGCACCCGCCACCACCGCGACGCCGCACAGGAGCAGCGCCGCCCACCCGATGTCGAGCAGCTCGATCCCGATGGGCGTCAGCCCGCCAGCAGCGAGCGCAGCACGTACTGCAGAATCCCCCCGTGGCGGAAGTAGTCCGCCTCACCGGGGGTGTCGATCCGCAGCCGCGCGTCGAACTCCACCACCTCCCCCGATTCCTTGGTGGCGCTGACCTTTACCGTGTGCGGCGTCGTGTCGTTCAGCGCTGTGACGCCCGTGATGTCGTACGTCTCGGTACCGTCCAGGTCCAGTGAGCTCGGCGACTCGCCCTCCCCGAACTGCAGGGGCAGCACTCCCATCCCGATCAGGTTGCTGCGGTGGATCCGTTCGTAGCTCTCGGCGATCACGGCCCGGACGCCGAGCAGCGCGGTACCCTTCGCGGCCCAGTCCCGGCTGGAGCCGGAGCCGTACTCCTTGCCGGCCAGGACGACGAGCGGCACGCCCGCCTCGGCGTAGGACTGCGCCGCGTCGTAGATCGACGCCTGCTCACCACCGGAGGTGAAGTCCCGGGTGAAGCCGCCGCGGACGTCGTCGAGCAGCAGGTTCTGCAGCCGGATGTTCGCGAACGTGCCCCGGATCATCACCTCGTGGTTGCCGCGCCGGGACCCGTAGGAGTTGAAGTCCTTGCGCGCGACGCCGTGGTCGGCGAGGTACTGCCCGGCCGGGCTGTCGGGCTTGATCGACCCGGCCGGGCTGATGTGGTCGGTGGTGACGGAGTCGCCGAGCACCGCCAGCACCCGGGCACCCGTGACGTCCTGCACCGGTGCGGGTTCACGTTGCATGTCGTCGAAGTACGGCGGCTTGCGCACGTAGGTCGACCCGGCGTCCCACTCGAACGTCTGGCCCTCGGGCGTGGGCAGCGAGCGCCACCTGTCGTCGCCGGCGAAGACGTCGGCGTAGTCCGTCGTGAACATGTCCTTGGTGATCGACGCCTCGACCACGCGCGCGACCTCGGCGGCGTCCGGCCAGATGTCGCGGAGGAACACCCCGCTCCCGTTCTCGTCCGTACCGATCGGGTCGTTCTCGGTGTCCCAGTCCATCGTGCCGGCCAGTGCGTAAGCGACCACGAGCGGCGGAGACGCGAGGTAGTTCATCTTGATGTCGGGGTTGATGCGGCCCTCGAAGTTGCGGTTGCCCGACAGCACGGAGACGACGGACAGGTCGTGCTCGTTGACCACCGCCGAGACCTCCTCGGGCAGCGGGCCGGAGTTGCCGATGCATGTCGTGCAGCCGTACCCCACGAGGTGGAAGCCGAGCTTCTCCAGATACGGAACCAGACCGGCCTTGGCGTAGTAGTCCATCACGACCTTCGACCCAGGGGCCAGCGACGTCTTCACCCACGGCTTGACGTTCAGGCCACGCTCGACGGCGTTCTTGGCCAGCAGCCCGGCCGCCACCATCACCGACGGGTTGGACGTGTTGGTGCACGACGTGATCGAGGCGATCGCGACGTGCCCGTGGTCGATCTCGGTCTCGGTGCCGTCGGCCATCGTCACCGGCACCTTCTTGCTCGGCCGGTCGGCGACCTCGTGCGGGGACGCCGGGCCGTCGGTCTCGCGCTGGGGCGAGTCGGGGGTCGGGGAGTCCGAGGCGGGGAAGCTGTCGGCCAACGCGTCGTCCTCGTCGGGCGCCACGTAGTCGGCCAGCGCGCCGCGGAAGGCCTGCTTGGCGTGCGTCAGCGAGATGCGGTCCTGGGGGCGCTTCGGGCCCGCGATGCTCGGGACGACGGTCGACAGGTCAAGCTCGAGGGACTCGCTGAACCTGATCTCGCGCGCCGGGTCGTGCCACAGGCCCTGCTCCTTCGAGTAGGCCTCGACGAGCGCGACCTGCTCGTCGCTGCGCCCGGTCAGCCGCAGGTACTCCAGCGTGATGTCGTCGATCGGGAACATCGCCGCGGTCGAGCCGAACTCCGGGCTCATGTTGCCGATCGTCGCGCGGTTGGCCAGCGGCACGGCCCCGACGCCCTCGCCGTAGAACTCCACGAACTTGCCGACGACGCCGTGCTTGCGCAGCATCTCGGTGATGGTGAGGACGACGTCCGTCGCGGTGGCGCCCGCGGGGATCTCGCCGGTGAGCCTGAAGCCGACCACGCGGGGGATCAGCATGCTGACCGGCTGGCCGAGCATCGCCGCCTCGGCCTCGATGCCACCGACGCCCCAGCCGAGCACCCCGAGCCCGTTGACCATCGTGGTGTGCGAGTCGGTCCCAACCAGGGTGTCGGGGTAGGCCTGCCTGGTCCCGTCGGGCGACTCGTTGCCGAACACCACGCGGGCGAGGTGCTCGATGTTGACCTGGTGGACGATGCCGGTCCCGGGCGGCACCACCTTGAAGCCCTCGAAGGCCTCCTGGCCCCAGCGCAGGAACTGGTAGCGCTCGCGGTTGCGCTCGTACTCGAGGTCGATGTTGATCTGCAGCGCGTCCGAGGTCCCGAACGCGTCCGCCACGACCGAGTGGTCGATGACCAGCTCGGAGGGCACCAGCGGGTTGATCCGCGACGGGTCGCCGCCGAGGTCGCGCATCGTCTCGCGCATCGCGGCGAGATCCACCACGGCCGGCACACCGGTGAAGTCCTGCAGGATGACCCGGGACGGCGTGAACTGGATCTCAGTGCCCGGCTCCGCGGAGGCGTCCCAGGCGGCGAGCGCCCGCACGTCGTCGGCGGTCGTGTTCTGCCCGTCCTCGGTGCGGAGCAGGTT
>DASROP010000242.1:0-3697 GCA_035646835.1 Actinomycetales bacterium
GTCGTTCGCGCCGTTGCGCAACGCCCTGCAGCAGGGCGTCAACCGGCTGACGTACGGGCAGTGGGCCCAGCCGGCCGACGTCCTGGCCGCCACCGGTCGGCGGCTCGCCGACGCCTCCGACGTGCCCGCACTGCTGACCACCATCACGACCGAGCTCGCCGAGGGGCTCGGTCTCCGATACGTCGAGATCGCCGACATGTCCGGCAGGCCGCTCGGCCGCCACGGGAGCGCCGCGGCCGGGTTCGACTCGATCGCCCTGATGACCTACGGCACCCCGATCGGCCGGCTGCACTGGAGCGGGCGACGCCTGCGCGCGGCGGACCGCGCCCTGCTCGACGACGTCGCCCGGCAGCTCGGGGCCGTCGTCCACGCCGCCACCTTGCTGGACGCCGTCCGGGCGGCCCAGGAGCGGCTGGTGCTGGCGGGCGAGGAGGAGCGCCGCCGACTGCGCCGTGACCTGCACGACGGGCTCGGTCCCTCCCTGGCCAGCCTGACCCTCCAGGTGGACCGGCTGCGCAACCAGGCGGGCCTGCCGGGCCTCGACCTGGACGCCGAGCTGTTGCGGCTGCGGTCGGGGATCCAGACCACGGTGGCCGACGTGCGCAGGGTCGTGGAAGGCCTGCGCCCTCCGGCCCTCGACGAGCTCGGGCTCCCGGCCGCCCTCGAACAGCTCGTGGCAAGGATCGTGGGCTCGACCGGCCTGCCCGTCACCGTGGACGTGGACGCGGCGCCCGACGTCCCCGCCGCCGTCGAGGTGGCCGTCTACCGGGTCGCCGCCGAGGCTTTGACCAACGTCGTCCGGCACGCGTCGGCCACGAGGGCGTGCCTGCAGGTGAGCCGGGGCGCCGGCGGCATCCGCCTGCTGGTCTCGGACGACGGGTCAGGCACGGCGAGGGCACGTCCCGGTGGGGTCGGCCTGACGAGCATGCGTGAGCGCGCGGAGGAGATCGGCGGGACGCTGCGGATCGACTCGGCACCCGGACGGGGGACGACGGTCGACCTGTTGCTCCCGGTCGCCGGCTCCCCCGCCGCCCGGGACGAGGCACGCGCCGTGACGTCGTGATCAAGGTCCTGGTCGTCGACGACCACCCCCTGTTCCGTGAGGGGCTGAGCAGCTTGCTGGCCACCGTCGCCGACATCGACGTGGTCGGGGCCGTCGGAGACGGCGAGGCCGCCGTCCGGCAGACCCTCGAGCTCGAGCCGGACGTCGTCCTGATGGACCTGAACCTGCCGGGCGCGCCCGGGCTGGAGGCGACCCGCAGGATCGTCGCCGCCCGCGGGGCGGCCGTTCTCGTGCTGACCATGGTGGACGACGACGACAGCGTGATGGCGGCGCTGCAGGTCGGCGCCCGCGGGTACGTGCTCAAGGGGGCGGCGCAGGAGGAGGTGCTCGCGGCGATCCGGTCCGTGGCCGCAGGCGGGGCGGTCTTCGGGCCCGGTGTCGCCGAGCGGGTGCTCTCCGGCAGCCGGAACGCCCGCTACGGCGGTCACGACCTGACCGAGCGCGAGGCGGAGGTCCTCGCGCTCGTCGCCGATGGCCGGAGCAATCCCGAGATCGCGCGACAGCTCGGCATCAGCCTGAAGACGGTGCAGAACCACGTCTCCAAGGTGCTGACGAAGATGCAGGTGAGCGACCGGACGCAGGCCGCTCTGAGGGTGCGCGGCCTGCACTGACTCCGTTCCGTCGACGCTCGGGTGACCGCGATCTGGTGAATCAGCGACGGTTCATCCGCTGTTGCATGAGCAGGTCGTGTCATGCGCTGCGACACGTGCTCGGTCGAGCGTCGACGCCCGCGGGGACTCGAGCGTCGGAAGGTGACGCCGTGATGCGCAAGCCCCTCAAGTCAGTGATCGCAACTGCGGGTTCACGATCGACGTCGTGGACACCTTCCGCGGCATGTCGTTCGTCCGGGAAGTTCGCGGCTCGGACGGCCAGGCGCTTCTCGCCCACCAGAACTACGAGTACCGCACCACCCTGACCAACCCGGACACCGTGGAGGACAGGAGCTGGTCGGCTGACACGAGCCCACCCGAGCCTGTCCGCCGACAGGCCGGTAGGACCGTTGTCGGTGCCGGGAGGCAGGATCGACGCGTGGCCGACGTCCTCGAGCGGTTCTCCCCCGCCACCCGTGACTGGTTCGCGGGGGCGTTCGCCGAGCCGACCCCCGCCCAGGTCGGTGCGTGGGAGGCCATCAGCAAGGGCGATCACACCCTCGTCGTGGCCCCGACCGGCTCCGGCAAGACCCTCTCCGCGTTCCTGTGGGCACTCGACCGGATCGCCGCCGCCGCGGTGCCCGACGAGCCCCTGCACCGCTGCCGGGTCCTCTACGTCTCCCCGCTCAAGGCGCTGGCGAGCGACGTCGAGCGCAACCTGCGCTCGCCGCTGACCGGCATCGGCCTGGCCGCCACCCGACGGGGCGAGCAGCCGCCCGACGTCCGGGTCGCCGTCCGCAGCGGCGACACCCCGGCCAACGAGCGGCGGTCGTTCGCCCGCACGCCACCCGACGTCCTGATCACGACCCCCGAGTCGCTGTTCCTGATCCTCACGTCGAGGGCACGCGAGGCGCTGGCCGGCGTCGAGACGGTGATCGTCGACGAGGTGCACGCCGTCGCCGGCACCAAACGCGGCGCCCACCTGGCCCTGAGCCTGGAGCGGCTCGACGCGATGCTCGACTCCCCCGCCCAGCGGATCGGGCTGAGCGCGACGGTGCGCCCGGTGGACGAGGTGGCCCGCTTCCTGGCCGGATCGAGAGCACCGGCGGACGGCGGCAGGCCCGTGACCGTCGTCCAGCCGGTGTCGCACAAGGAGCTCGACCTGCGCGTCGTCGTCCCGGTGGCGGACATGGCCGAGCTCGGCCAGCCCACCGACGACCTGACCGGCCCGGCCGCGGGCGACGGCCAGCACACCTCGATCTGGCCGCACGTCGAGGAGCGGGTCGTCGACCTGGTCGCGCCGACGGCCGAGAACCCGCACCGCTCGACGCTCGTGTTCGCCAACTCCCGTCGGCTGGCCGAGCGGCTGACCGCGCGCCTGAACGAGATCTGGGCCGAGCGGCAGGGGGCCGAGCTGCCCGAGCCGGGGTCGCTGGCGCCCGCCGCGTCGATGGCCCAGTCGGGCGCGGCGGTCGGGGTGCCGGCTGTGTTGGCGAGGGCCCACCACGGATCGGTGAGCAAGGAGCAGCGGGCGCTGATCGAGGACGACCTGAAGTCGGGCCGGCTGCCCGCCGTGGTGGCGACCTCCAGCCTCGAGCTGGGCATCGACATGGGCGCGATCGACCTCGTCGTCCAGGTCGAGTCGCCGCCGAGCGTGGGCAGCGGGCTGCAGCGCGTCGGGCGGGCGGGCCACCAGGTGGGGGCGGTCAGCCGGGGAGTGGTGTTCCCGAAGTTCCGTGCCGACCTGGTGCAGACCGCGGTGGTCACCGAGCGGATGAAGCAAGGGGCGATCGAGGCCCTGCGGGTGCCGTCGAACCCGCTCGACGTGCTCGCCCAGCACGTCGTGGCGATGCTGGCGCTCGACGAGTGGACCGTCGACGAGGTCGAGGCGCTCGTCCGCCGGGCGGCGCCGTTCGCGTCGCTCACACGAAGGGTGCTCGAGTCGGTACTCGACATGCTCGCCGGCCGCTACCCGAGCGAGGAGTTCGCCGAGCTGCGCCCCCGCATCGTCTGGGACCGGATCACCGGCACCCTCACCGGTCGC
>DASROP010000243.1:0-16543 GCA_035646835.1 Actinomycetales bacterium
CCGACTCGACCGCGGTGCTGGGACCGCTGGCGACGTTCGCCGAGCCGCACTGCTACGACCTGTGCTCCGCGCACGCCGAGCGGCTGACGGTGCCGCGCGGGTGGGAGGTCGTCCGGCTGGCGCCCGAGGCGTTCGAGGTCGGCCCGAGCCACGACGACCTGCTCGCGCTGGCGGACGCCGTCCGGGAGGCCGCGCGCCCCGCGCCCACGCCCGAGGCACCGGCGGTCGAGGTCGGCCGCCGTGGGCACCTGCGGGTGCTGCGGGACCCGACCGGGTAACCCGCTCGCGGCTCCAGAGGGATGTCCGGTATGTCGCGACACGCCGAATACTCAAGGTTCTTGACGGTCCGGCCGATGACGTCATCAGCAAGCCGCCGGACCCCGGGTCGCGCCCTCATCGCCCTCCTGTCATCGACGCGATCTCGGAGCACCCGACGGCTTGCGTTCGCCCGGAGATCGCCGCGGCGAGCACCAGCTGAGCAAAGGACCGCCGTCATGCCCCGCGCCGCCGCCCTCACCCAGCCCGTCACCCGGATCCCCGCCCAGCGCTCGCGCCGGAGCCGCCCGGTGGCCCCCGTCGTCCCGCTGGGCTCCCTGACCCAGCAGGCGACCTCGGGCAGCCCCTGCTGTGCCGTCTGCGGCCGCGGTCAGGTCACCCGCCTGGCGATGCAGCTCACCGACGGCACGCCGGTGGAGTTCACCTCGTGCCACCGCTGCGAGGCCCGCCGCTGGGAGCACCAGGGCAGCGAGCTCGACGTCGCCAACGTCCTCGACCGGACCCGCAAGCCCGCCTGACCGCTGGGTAGGCTCCGGCGGCATGGCCCCGCCGTCCGACCTCTCCACGATCATCAAGGCGTACGACGTGCGCGGCGTCGTCCCCGACCAGTGGGACGCCGGCACCGCGAGGGCACTGGGAGCCGGCGCCGCCGACGTGCTCGGGGCTGCCGGCGGCCGAGGCCGACTGGTGGTGGGCCACGACATGCGGCCGTCGTCACCGGACCTGGTCGACGCGTTCGCCGACGGGGCTCAGGACCGGGGCGCCGACGTCCTCCTGATCGGCCTCGCCTCCACCGACGGCCTCTACTACGCCAGCGGGGCGCTCGACGCCCCCGGCGCGATGTTCACCGCGAGCCACAACCCCGCGCAGTACAACGGGATCAAGCTCTGCCGCGCCGGCGCCAAGCCGGTCGGCCAGGACACCGGGCTGGCCGACGTCCGCGCCCTCGCCGAGCGCTACCTCGACGAGGGCGTCCCCGTCGCGGACGCCCGGGGCGAGCGCGCCGAGCAGGACACCCTCGCCGACTACGCGGTCTACCTGCGTGGTCTCGTCGACCTCTCCGGCTCCCGTCCGCTGAAGGTCGTGGTGGACGCCGGCAACGGGATGGGGGGCTTCACCGTGCCGGCCGTGCTCGGCACCGGCGCCGGGCTCCCCGCGCTGCCGCTGGACGTCGTCCCCCTGTTCTTCGAGCTCGACGGCACGTTCCCCAACCACGAGGCCAACCCGCTGGACCCGGAGAACATCCGCGACCTGCAGGCGGCGGTGCGATCCCACGGGGCCGACGTCGGCATCGCCTTCGACGGGGACGCCGACCGCTGCTTCATCGTCGACGAGCGCGGCGACCCGGTCACGCCGAGCGCCGTCACGGCCCTGGTCGCGCTCCGCGAGATCGCGAAGGAGCGGGACGCCGGGCGAAAGGCGGTGGTGATCCACAACCTGATCACGTCGCGCGTCGTCCCCGAGGTGGTCGCCGCGGCCGGCGGGACACCGGTCCGCACGCGGGTGGGGCACTCGTTCATCAAGGGGGAGATGGCCACCACCGGTGCGGTGTTCGGCGGCGAGCACTCGGCGCACTACTACTTCCGGGACTTCTGGGGCGCCGACACCGGGATGCTCGCGGCGATGCACGTGCTGGCCGCGCTGGGCGAGACGCGAGCGCCGCTGTCGCAGCTGGTGGCCGAGTACGAGAAGTACCCGGCGAGTGGCGAGATCAACTCGACGGTCGCCGACGCCCCGGCTGCCGTCGCCCGGGTGCGCGAGGCGTTCGAGGGCCGTGACACCACCGTCGACGAGCTGGACGGGATGACCGTCTCGTCGTCCGGCTCGGGCCCGATGTGGTGGTTCAACCTGCGCGCCTCCAACACCGAGCCGTTGCTGCGTCTCAACGTCGAGGCCGTCGACGCGGCAACGATGGCGACCGTGCGCGACGAGGTCCTGGCGATCGTGAGGGAGACGCGATGAGCACCATCGAGCCCTGGTTGCGGGAGATCCTGCGCTGCCCGGCGTGCCGGTCTGAGCTGGCCGACGGCACCGGTCCGGACGGCGGGGTGGAGCTGGTCTGCACGAACACCACGAGCGCCGACTGTGCCCTCGCCTTTCGCGTGGACGACGGCGTGCCGGTGCTGCTGGTCGACGAGGCCAGACCGACGCGGGGATGAGCGCCCTGGACGAGCGCCTGCTGGGGGACGGCGACGCGCTGGCCGCCGCGGACCCGTCCGGCGTGCTGGTCGCGCTGGCGGGGGGCGGGGCGCAGGTTCGCCGGGCGGCCGAGCTGGCGCACGACTCGGCGCTGTCCGCGTGGACGCCCGACGAGCGACCCCGGTCGGTGGTGGTCGTGGCCCGTGGTGGCTCGGCGGTGGTCGCGGACGCGGTGGCCGCCCTGATCGGCGCTGCCGGCCCGGTGCCGGTCGTGCCGCGGACCGGGGGGCGCCTGCCGGCCTGGGTGGGTGCTCTCGACCTGGTCGTGGCCGTGTCCCTCTCCGGTCGCGCCGAGCAGGCGGTCGCCCTCGCGGTGGAGGCCGGACGGCGAGGGGCGCGGCTGCTGACCGTCGGCGCGGCCTCGTCCCCGCTGGCGGAGGCGTGCGAGCAGGCGCGCGGCGTGCACGTGCCGCTGCCCGAGGCGGGCCGCGAGGCGACGTCCGCGCCGACGTCCCGCACCGCGCTCTGGTCGCTGCTCGTCCCGCCGCTGGTGGCCTGCGAGCAGCTCGGCCTGCTGCCCGAGACGTCGTCCGGCCTCGAGCAGGTCGCCACCCGGCTCGAGGAGGAGGCGGAGTCCTGCCGCCCGTCGTCCGAGGTCTTCACCAACCCCGCCAAGTCGCTCGCCCTCGAGCTCGCGGGCAACGTGCCGGTCCTGCTCGGCGACGGCGCGACGATGGCGGTCGTGGCGCGCCGCGCGGCGTCGGTACTGGCCCGGACGGCGCGCGTCCCGGCGGTGCACGGCTCGCTGCCCGACGACGCCGGCGAGGTGGTGGCCACCTTCGGCGGGGACTTCGCCGCGACCAGTGAGGCGGACGTGTTCGCCGACCCGTTCACCGACGGCCCGCCGGCGCCGAAGATGCGGCTCGTGCTGCTCTCGACCGGTGAGGCATCGGCGGGCGCGGAGGTGGTGCGGTCGATCGCCGAGCGGGCCGGCGTGCGCACCAGCGACGTCGTCGCCGACGACGGTCCCCGGTTGGTCGCGCTCGCGCAGCTGTTGGCGCGCACCGACTTCGCCGCCACCTACCTGGCTCTGGGCTCGGGGTTCGACCCGGCGATCTCGCCGCACGTCGCCGACCTGCGCGACGCGCTGCGCTGAGCTGGCGTTTAGGCTGACGCCCATGTCGACCGAGGGCGGGACGAAGGCCGTCGTCGCGGCGCTGATGGCGAACAGCGGCATCGCGGTGACCAAGTTCATCGCGTTCCTGCTCACCGGGTCGTCGTCGATGCTCGCCGAGGGCGTGCACTCGGTGGCGGACGCCGGCAACCAGGGCCTGCTCCTGCTCGGCGGCAAGCGGGCGCAGCGCGCGGCCACCCCGAAGCACCCGTTCGGCTACGGCCGGGAGCGCTACGTCTACGCCTTCATCGTGGCGATCGTGCTGTTCAGCGTCGGCGGACTGTTCGCGCTGTACGAGGCCTACCACAAGTACTCCGAGCCGCACCCGATCGAGGCGTGGCACTGGGTGCCGATCGTCGTGCTGATCGCGGCGATCGTGATGGAGGCCTTCAGCTTCCGCACCGCGATCGTCGAGTCGAACCACGTGCGGGGCAGCCAGTCGTGGAAGGACTTCGTGCGCCGGTCGAAGTCGCCGGAGCTGCCGGTGATCCTGCTCGAGGACCTGGGAGCCCTGGTCGGCCTCTTCTTCGCCCTGTTCGGGGTGTCGATGACCCTGCTCACCGACGACGGGCGCTGGGACGCTGTCGGGTCCGCCATGATCGGCGTGCTGCTGGTGATCATCGCGGTCATCCTCGCGATCGAGATGAAGTCCCTGCTGCTCGGTGAGGGGGGGACGGCGGAGAACGTCCGGGCCATCGAGGCCGCGCTGCCGGGTGAGGGCGTCGTCGGGATCATCCACATGAAGACCCTGCACCTCGGCCCGGACGAGCTCCTGGTCGCGGCCAAGCTCGCGGTGGACGGCGGCGACACCGCGGCCGACGTGGCCCGCGCGATCGACGCCGCGGAGCGCCGTGTGCGCGAGGCCGTTCCGATCGCCTGCGTGATCTACCTCGAGCCCGACCTGCGGTCTGCGGCGGCGCAGCGCTCGGAGCCTGCCGAGTAGAGGCGCCGTGCAGAACGTGCCACTCGCGGCGCGGTACAGTGGTGCCGCTCCGGCGTCGGTGATGCCGCAGGCCCAGAAGGGCCGCGCCGGGTCGCCCCAGGTCCACCGCGAGATGTCGCGCGTGAGACCCGCCGACCCACACGGAAGGAAACACAGATGGACTTCAAGGTCGCAGACCTGTCCCTGGCCGAGGCCGGACGGCACCAGATCCGCCTGGCCGAGCACGAGATGCCGGGCCTGATGGCCCTGCGCGCCGAGTACGGCGCGTCGCAGCCGCTCGCCGGCGCCCGCATCGCCGGCTCGCTGCACATGACGGTGCAGACCGCCGTCCTGATCGAGACGCTGCTCGAGCTCGGCGCCCAGGTGCGCTGGGCCTCCTGCAACATCTTCTCCACCCAGGACGAGGCCGCCGCGGCCGTCGCCCTCGGCCCCGACGGCACGGTCGAGGAGCCGGCCGGCGTCCCCGTCTTCGCCTGGAAGGGCGAGACGCTGCCCGAGTACTGGTGGTGCACCGAGCAGATCCTCACCTGGCCCGGTGGCGAGGGCCCGAACATGATCCTGGACGACGGTGGCGACGCCACGCTGCTCGTGCACAAGGGCGTGGAGTTCGAGAAGGCCGGCGCCGTGCCCGCAACCGAGGACTCCGACTCGGACGAGTACCGGGTCGTCCTCGACACGGTCCGCCGCACCATCGCCGAGGACCCGCAGAAGTGGACGACGATCGCGGCCGGCGTCAAGGGCGTCACCGAGGAGACCACGACGGGTGTCCACCGCCTCTACGAGTTCGCGCGCGACGGCGTCCTGCTCTTCCCGGGGATCAACGTCAACGACTCGGTGACCAAGTCGAAGTTCGACAACAAGTACGGCACCCGGCACTCGCTGATCGACGGCATCAACCGCGCCACCGACGTCCTGATCGGCGGCAAGGTCGCGGTCGTCGCCGGCTACGGGGACGTCGGCAAGGGCTGCGCGGAGTCGCTGCGCGGCCAGGGCGCCCGCGTCGTCGTCACCGAGATCGACCCGATCTGTGCGCTGCAGGCCGCGATGGACGGGTACCAGGTCGCGCGGCTCGAGGACGTCGTCGCCACCGCGGACATCTTCATCACCGCCACCGGCTGCTACGACGTCATCACCGCCGACCACATGACGGCGATGAAGCACCAGGCGATCGTCGGCAACATCGGCCACTTCGACAACGAGATCGACATGGCCGGCGTCGCGCGCATCCCGGGCATCGAGAAGGTCGAGATCAAGCCGCAGGTGCACGAGTGGCGCTTCCCCGGCGCCGGAGGCAGCAAGGCCCACAGCGTGATCGTGCTGTCCGAGGGCCGGCTGCTGAACCTCGGCAACGCCACCGGCCACCCGAGCTTCGTGATGAGCAACTCGTTCGCGAACCAGACGATCGCGCAGGTCGAGCTCTTCACGAAGACCGACCAGTACGACAAGACCGTGTACGTGCTGCCCAAGCACCTCGACGAGAAGGTGGCGCGCCTGCACCTCGACGCGCTCGGCGTGCGGCTGACCGAGCTCGACAAGGAGCAGGCTGCGTACCTCGGTGTCGACGTCGCCGGCCCGTACAAGGCGGACCACTACCGGTACTGAGCTCGTGCCCCGCGGGGTCTACCACCTGGCCGGCCGGCCCGAGGCGTTCTCCTGCGCGCCCGGGCCGGCCGGCTGGCGTTACGTGAGCAGTGCCCTCGATCTGGCCTGTGACAGCGGTTTCGGCGTGGTCCGGTTCGAGGTGCGCGCGGAGGGCTTGACCGTCCGGGGCGGGGTGGTGCACTCCGACGACGGCGGCCGCGTGCTCGGCTGGACCGGGACCGACGGCGTGTCGCGGCACACCGACGTGCTCGCCGTCGACGGTCCCTCCCCGGGGCACCTCGTGGCGCTGTGCCGGATGGTCGCCGCGCCGGGGGAGTCGACGGCGCGTCGGGCCCTGACCGTGCTGCGGTTCGAGCCCCCGCCACTCGGTGGCCTGGTGGTGCGACGGGTCGTCTCCCGGGTGTCGGCCCAGGTGCACGAGGCACCCGCCGGTGACCTGCTGGTGGAGACCTGGCACGTCGACGACCCCGACACCGGCGTTCGCCGCGAGGTGCACCTGGCGGGCGACGTCGTCCTGGCGGCGACCGGCGATCCCGCGATCGAGCTCGCGTCGCTGGAGTCCCCGCCGTCCCCGTTCACCGACCGACCCCACTGATCGTCGGACCGTACTGGCTGTGATGACAACCAGAACGGTCCGACGATCAGTGGGGTCGAAGGGGTTCAGGGCTGGTCGAGGCCGAACGGGAGGCGGTGCAGGGCGTGCTCGCGGCGCTCGCGCACCTCGCGCTCACGGCCGAGCCTCGCGAGGTCGCGGTCGCGGCGCTCGGCCACCACGGCGGCGAGGAACCGCTCGGGGTGCGTCCCGGGGGGAGGCGCCGGCGCGACGTACCGCAGGGTGTCGGCGGCCAGCGCCGTGCCGAGTCGCGTGCGGGAGCCGGGGTGCAGGCGCGCGGCGCGGGACAGGAACTGGCGCAGCGCCATCGCGTGCCGGTCGGGGATGCGCCCGATGTCGGCGGCCCGGGCCCAGCCGGCCAGCTCGTGCGGCATCTCGATGTGGCTGTCGATCGCCCCGCCGCTGCGCTCCCTCACCACGTAGGTCCCGGCCAGCAGGTCACCGATGCGCTTGCCCCGGTCGTTGGCCAGCGAGCAGATCAGCGCCGGGCCGCCGAACAGCAGCCACAGCTCGCCGAAGCCGACCAGCGCCCGGATCACCGCGTGCCGCATCCGGATCGGGCCCCCGTCGTCCCGCACCACCCGCAGGCCCATCGCCAGCTTGCCGAGCGAGCGACCGCGGCTCAGCGTCTCCACCGTGGCCGGCATGATCACCAGGACGCCGACCAGCATCACGATGGTGATCGCCGTCGCCGCCGCCGGGTCGGCCTCGACGACGAGGACCACACCGACCCACACCACCGCGAACAGCAGGACGACGGCCGCCACGGCGTCCAGGGCGGCGGACACCATCCGGGTGGCGAAGGACGCAGCCCGCAGGTCGAGCAGCACCGCCTCACCGGTGACCAGGTCGGCGCTCGACATCGAGAGGTCGCCGGTCACGTCGCCAGGTTAGTCTGCGCGACGAGGCGGTCCGATCGATCAGTAGGGACACGGGGTGGATCTCGAGGCGTTCGTCGCGGTGCACCGCGACGAGTGGGACGAGCTGGAGCGGCTGCTCAGGCGTCGCCGGGTCGACGGCGCCGAGGTCGACCGGCTCGTGCTGCTGTACCAGCGCACGGCGACCCACCTGTCCGCCGTCCGCTCGTCCGTGCCGGACCCGGTGCTGATCTCGCGGCTGTCGACGCTGGTGGCGCGGGCCCGCGCCCGGCTCACCGGCAGCCACGAGTCCGCCTGGCGCGACCTGGCGCGGTTCGCGGTGGTGTCCTTCCCCGCCGCGCTGTGGCGGATCCGGTGGTGGTGGACGGCGGTGACGGCCGCGTGCCTGCTCGTCGCCTTCCTGTCCGGGGCGTGGGTGGTGGGTGACCCGGCGGTGCAGGCGTCGTTCGGCAGCGACGCCGAGATCCGTCAGCTCGTGGGGAGCGACTTCGAGAACTACTACTCCGAGGACCCCGCGTCGTCGTTCGCGGCCCGCGTCTGGACCAACAACGCGTGGATCGCGGCCCAGTGCGTCGCGTTCGGCGTCACCGGCTTCTGGAACGTGTGGGTGCTCTGGCAGAACGCCCTCAACATCGGGGCGGTGGGCGGCCTGATGGTGGCCAACGGGCGCGGCGACCTCTTCTTCGGGCTGATCCTGCCGCACGGGCTGCTGGAGCTGACCGCGGTCTTCGTCGCCGGAGCCGCCGGGCTGAAGCTGTTCTGGGCGTGGGTCGACCCCGGCGCCCGGCCCCGCGCCACCGCGCTGGCGCAGGAGGGGCGAGCCCTGTTCACGGTCGCCCTCGGGCTGGTCGTCGTCCTCGCCGTCTCGGGGGTGATCGAGGCGTTCGTGACGCCGTCACCACTGCCGACCTGGGCCCGGATCGCGATCGGCGTGATCGCCCTGGCCGCGTTCGGAGCGTACGCCGCCCTGCTCGGGCGCCGGGCCGTGCGCGCGGGGGAGACCGGTGACCTCAGCGAGGAGCAGGCCGGCGCCGTCCGCCCCGTCGCCGGCTGACCCCCCGTCCTCTGTGCACAAAGTGCTGCCTCAAGCAGCCTTGAGACAGCGCCAAGCGCACAGAGGACGGCGCCCCTCAGAGGCGGCCGGCGGCCTTGAGGGCGAGGTAGGCGTCGGCCAGGCGGGGAGGCAGCGACGACGGCGACGCGTCGACCACCTCGGCCCCGGCGCGCACGAGACCCGCCGTGACCGCCTGCCGGTCGAGCTCGCCCCGCTCGGCGGCGGCCGCCGAGTACACGTCGACCGACGTCCCGCGACGCCGGGCCATCGCGTGCACGGCGGGGTCGGCGACCGACGCCACCAGCACGGTGTGCAGGCGCGTCAGCTGCGGCGCCACGGGCAGCAGCCCCTCCTCGACGGCGGCGGCCTCCAGCGGGGTCAGCAGGACCACGAGCGCGCGCTGGGTGAGGCGGCGGCGGACCTCGCCGACGACGTACGGCCAGTCCGCCTCGACCAGCTCGGGCTCCAGCGGCGCCATCGCGTTGACCAGGGCCGGCAGCAGCGCCGCCCCGGTCGCCCCGCTGACGGCGGCGCGCACCCGCCGGTCGACGGCGAGGAGGTCGACCCGGTCGCCGGCCCGTGAGGCCAGCGCCCCCAGCAGCAGGGCGGCGTCCATCGCGGCGTCGAGCCGGGGCGCGTCGCCCACCCGGGCGGCCGACGTCCGCGAGGTGTCGAGGACCAGCACCACGCGGCGGTCGCGCTCGGGCCGCCAGGTGCGGACGACGACCTGCTGGCGTCTCGCCGTTGCGCGCCAGTCGATCGAGCGGACGTCGTCCCCCTCGACGTACTCGCGCAGCGAGTCGAACTCGGTGCCCTGCCCGCGGACCTGCACGCTCGCCCGGCCGTCCAGCTCGCGGAGCCGGGCGAGCTTGCTCGGCAGGTGCCGACGCGACGTGAACGGCGGCAGCACCCGCAGCGTCCCGGGCACCGGCAGCGACGCCTGTCGCGCGCCGAGGCGCAGCGGACCCCAGGACCGGATCGTGACCCGGTCCGCCAGCCGGTCCCCGCGGCGCGTCGGGCGCAGGGTGGTCACCACGCGACGGCGTTCGGACGGCGGCAGGTCCAGCCGGTGGCGCGTCACCACCGCCCCGGCCGAGGGCTGCCAGGCGTCGCGCAGGACCCCCCGCACCGCCCGCCGCCCCACGTTGGTCAGCAGCAGCTCGGACGTCGTCTGCTCCCCGAGCCGGACGCTGCCGCCGCCGCGCCGCACGATCCGCACCCGGTGGGGTGACCCGGCCAGGGCCGCGTCCACCGCGACGGCCGCCACGACACCGCCGAGCCAGACGCCGACGGTGCCCCACCCCGGCGCCACGCCGACCACCACGACTCCGGCCAGGGAGAGCAGCACCGCCCACCCGCTGATCGCCATCGTCGACCGTCAGCGCGGGACGGGCACGGCGGCCAGCACGCTGTCCAGCACCGAGTCCACGCTGACGCCCTCGAGCTCCGCCTCCGGCCGCAGGTGCACCCGGTGCCGCAGCGTGGGCCGCGCCAGGGCCTTGACGTCGTCCGGGGTCACGTAGTCGCGGCCGGACAGCCACGCCCACGCGCGCGCCGTCGCGAGCAGCCCGGTCGCGCCACGGGGGGAGGCGCCGAGCGACAGCGACGGCGAGCTGCGGGTCGCCCGGCAGACGTCGACCACGTACCCGAGCACCTCCGGCGCCACCTGCAGACGGCGGACGGCGGCGGTGCCGGCCGCGAGGTCGTCCGGACCGGCGACGGGCCGGACGCCGGCCGCGGCGAGGTCGCGCGGGTCGAACCCGCCCGCGTGCCGGTTGAGCACCTCGATCTCGTCGGCCCGGTCGGGCAGCGGCATCGTCAGCTTGAGCAGGAACCGGTCGAGCTGTGCCTCGGGCAGCGGGTAGGTCCCCTCGTACTCGATCGGGTTCTGGGTGGCGGCGACCACGAACGGCTCCGGCAGCGGTCGTGGCTGACCCTCGACGCTGACCTGACGCTCCTCCATCGCCTCCAGCAGCGACGCCTGGGTCTTCGGCGGCGTCCGGTTGATCTCGTCCGCGAGCAGCAGGTTGGTGAACACCGGGCCGGTGCGGAAGGAGAACTCGGCCGTGCGCGCGTCGTAGACCAGCGACCCGGTGACGTCGCCGGGCATCAGGTCGGGGGTGAACTGCACCCGGGCGAAGTCCAGGCGCAGGGTCGCCGACAGCGCTCGCACGAGCAGCGTCTTGGCGACGCCGGGCACCCCCTCCAGCAGCACGTGCCCCCGGCAGAGCAGCGCGATCACCATCCCGGTGACGACGGCGTCCTGCCCGACGACCGCCTTGCCCACCTCGGCGCGGACGGCCTGCAGCGCCTCGCGCGCGTCGTCCCGCTTCTCCAGATCGGGCGCCTCGCTCACGTCCGGTTCACCTCTTCCTCCAGGGTGTCGAGCTCGTCGGCCAGCGTGGTCAGTGCGGCGTCGTCGGCGGGCGGCGGGCCGAGCAGCAAGCCGTGGACGCCGACGGACGGCCGACCGCTCGCGGCCGCGGCGCGTTCGGCCACCTCCGGGCCGGTCGCGGACGCCGGCAGCCCCGCGCGGCCGGCGAGACGCCTCATGCTGGCCGCGCGCAGCACGGCGGCGGCCCGGTCGCGTGCCCCCGCCCTGCGGTACAGGCTCGCACGCCCGAGGGCGGTCTCGGCCGAGCGGACGACGACCGGCAGCGGCTCGGGCACCAGACGGCCCAGCCGCCGCGACCGCCAGAGCATCGCCAGCACGGTCACCACGCCCAGCTGCAGCGCGACCCAGCCGACCCAGTCCGGCAGCAGCGAGGCCGGGTCGGCTGCGGACGTCCCGGCTGTGCCCTCGGACGAGCTGGCCATCAGCCAGACCAGCCGGTCGTGCTCCCCCAGGGTCCGCAGCGCGAGGGCGGCGTTGCCCTCGGCGTCGATGCTCTCGTTGGTCAGGACCGCGGACTGGCCGATCAGCGTCACGCTGCGACCGCGGCCGGACCACACCGCGTAGCTGTCGGCGAAGCACAGCTCGGCGCCGGTCCCGGTGGCCCGGTAGAGGCTGCCGCCGGCGGCCGCCCGCCCCGCGGCGACGGCGTCCGGGTCGTCACAACCGGGCTCGGCCACCGTCTCGTCGGCCAGACCCGCCGGCGCGAGCGCGGCGCCGGTGGCCGCGACCGTGGCGCCGTCCGGCTCCACCAGGACCAGGTCGGCGCCTGTGTCCGCGAGGCCGGTGACGAGGTCCGGGGGGAGCACGTCCGGCCGCACCACCAGGACGGTGGTTCCCGCCGCGGCCAGGCCGGCGGCGTCGGCGACCCGTACCACCCGGTGCACGCGCACCCCCTGGTCGCCCAGCACCTGGGCCAGGGCGCGCGACCCCTCGGGCGTGGGGCTGTCGGGGTCGAGGGCGCCGGCGCCCGTGCGGGGGAGCGCGAGCACCCCGATCACGGCGACGGCGAGCATCACGGCTCCGACCACGACCAGGACCCGCCACCGGTGCCAGCGTCGCAGCGCCCTGGTGCGCGCCGAGCCGCCGTCGCCGACGGCCGCCTCGGTGATCGTCACGGCGCGACCAGCACGGGCCGGGCGCCACCGACGGCCGCGTCCAGCGCCCTCAGCGTCGCGTCGTGGGCCGCCGTGGCGGGCCGGCCGCCGTACCAGACGTCGTCGAAGACCAGGGCCCCGCGCACGAGGTCCGCCGCCAGGCCCGGCAGGGCGGTGGCGGCCTCGCGGGCGGCCTCGTCCGCCGTCCGGCCGGGGCGCGGGTCGAGGACGGTGCGCTCCTCCAGGGAGCGGACGACGGCCCGGAAGCGCTCGCGGACGGCGAGGTCCCACTCGCCGAGGGCCGCGTGGGAGTCGGCCGAGCTGCGGTGCGCGTCGGCGCTGTGCACGGCGTCGGCGAAGACCTCCCCCGTCCGCACCCGAGCCGCCCGGCGCGCCGGCCCGACCCGGGCCACCACCACCGCGACCACCAGCAGCACCCCCAGCGCCAGGAGCGCCAGACCGATGCCGCCGCCGGGGCCCTCGGGGATCTCCAGGTCGCTCAGCCGTTCCCACAACCAGGTCACGGCGCGCTCGAGCAGGCCGGGCTCGGCCGCGTCGTAGACCGGCTCGGCGAGCTCGTCGGCGAGCCACCGCCGTCCGGTCGCGCGATCGGGGTCGACCGGCACGGACGCCGCGAACGTCACGCGACGGGTGAGCCCGCGGCGCGCGCCAGCTCGACGTCCAGACCCTCGCGCCGCATGCGCAGGTCGATGTAGAGCAGCGCGGTCACCGCCGCGGTGAAGGGGTAGACGATCGTGTTGGCGACGATGGTGCCGAGCGCGTTCAGGACGAGCTGCAGCGGCGACAATCCCGCCAGGGCCGCCGGGTCCGGGCTGAAGAACGCCAGCCCGCCGCCGATCAGGCCGAAGGGCGCCGAGATGATCGCCGCGGTGAACCCGGCGATCACCGCGGTCAGCAGCAGGATCCCGAACACCCGCCAGAAGCTGCCCCGGACCAGCGACCACGACCGGCCGATCGCCCGGCCGACCCCGGCCTCCTCGAGCACCAACGCCGGCACGGCCATCGACAGTCGGACGTAGAGGAAGACCGCGGTCACGGAGCCGGCCAGGAGCCCGACGACCATCAGCAGTGCACCGACCCAGTCGGCGACGAGGAAGCCCAGCGCGCCGGCCGCGAACGGCAGGACGAACGCCACCAGCCAGGCGAGCAGCACGATCAGGTTGATGGCGACGAGCGCCAGCAGGCGCCGCCGGATCGCCGTCCACAGCTCGCCGAGGGACATCCGCTGGCCGAGCACCGCCCGGCTGACGACGAGGATGAGCATGCCGGTGATCAGCGACACGCCGAGCAGGTTCAGCAGCACCGTGACCAGGCCGTAGACGCCGAGCCCGCCGAGCGCCCCGAGCAGGACGTCGGTGTCGGGAGTGACCTCGGTCGACTCGGAGAAGAACGCGGTCAGCGACCCCGCCAGCACCAGCTGGAGCACCACGTCGACCAGGGCGATCACGGTGATCACCGCGGCCGCGGTCGCGAGCATCGTCCGCGGGTTGCGGCGGATGGCCTGGAAGGAGCCGTCGTACAGCTCGCCGAGCCCCAGGGGGCGCAGCGGCACGATCCCCGGCTTGATCGCCGCCGGCTGCTGCGGCGGGAGCTGCCCGTACGGCGGCGGCGAGCCGTACTGCGGCGTCCCGGCGTCCCCTGGCCTGGTCCACCCCGGTGTCTCGCTCATCGGCGCGTGCTGCTCCTCCCCTGGTGCCCGTGGGGTCACCGGTGCCGTTCAACCCCCTCCGCGCGTGGTCATCCTGCCACGGCACCCCCCGCGGGATGACACGATGGGAGCATGAAGGGACGCGTCCTGGTGGTCGACGACGACACCGCACTGTCCGAGATGATCGGCATCGTCCTGCGCGGTGAGGGCCTCGAGCCGTCGTTCTGCGCGGACGGCGACTCCGCGCTGGAGGCGTTCCGGGCCGCCCGTCCGGATCTCGTGCTGCTCGACCTGATGCTGCCCGGCAAGGACGGCATCGAGGTCTGCCGGCTGATCCGCGCCGAGTCCGGCGTCCCGATCGTGATGCTCACCGCCAAGAGCGACACCGTCGACATCGTGCTGGGCCTCGAGTCCGGCGCCGACGACTACGTGCCCAAGCCGTTCAAGCCGAAGGAGCTCGTGGCCCGGGTGCGGGCGCGCCTGCGCCACACCGACCAGCCGGTGCCGGAGTCGCTGTCGATCGGCGACCTGTCCATCGACGTCGCCGGCCACTCGGTGCGACGCGGCGACACCGCGATCCAGCTCACGCCGCTGGAGTTCGACCTGCTCGTGGCCCTGGCGCGGCGGCCCTGGCAGGTGTTCAGCCGCGAGGTGCTGCTCGAGCAGGTCTGGGGGTACCGGCACGCGGCCGACACGCGCCTGGTCAACGTGCACGTGCAGCGGCTCCGCTCGAAGATCGAGCACGACCCCGAGCACCCCGAGATCGTCGTGACGGTGCGCGGCGTCGGCTACAAGGCGGGTCCGGCCTGAGGTGACCACCCGGCCGGCCACCCCCCGGGCGCGCACCCCCCAGCTCGCCGGCCGGTCCGGCCCGCCGCCGTCCCGCGAGCGCGCCGCCTCGGCCGGCCGGTCGATGGCGCGCGGCGCCAGGACGGCCGCCCGTGTGGCGGGGCAGGGTGGTCGCCGGGCACTGTCGGTCTGGCGGCGGTCGCTGCAGGTGCGCGTCGTGGCCACCACGATGCTGCTCGGCCTCGTCGTCGTCGCCGTCCTGGGTGCGCTGCTGGGCCAGGAGATCAGCGAGCGGCTGCTGGAGTCACGCCGCCAGCAGGTGCAGGCCCAGGCCGAGCAGGGGCTGGACCAGTTCCGGCTCGCGCTCGAGGGGTCCGAGGCGACGACCCCGGAGCTGTTGGACCAGTTCGTGGCCGACCAGCTGCTCCGCCTGCTGGGGGACGGGCTCGAGGCCGACCGGGGGGTGCTGCTGCTGCGGTCGCCGGAGAACGCCCAGCCCCGCTACATCAACGACCGCAACGCCGGTGAGCTGCTGCCCTCCTCGATCCCCACCTCGCTGCGGGCCGAGGTCCAGCGCACCGGTGACCAGCACGCCCAGTCGATCGCGCTGCAGGGCGAGGACGGCGTGGTCCCGGGCCTGGCCGTCGGGCAGCGCGTCGACCTGGGGCCGCTGGCGGGTGCCTACGAGCTGTACTTCGTGTTCAGCCTGGAGCGCGAGCAGGAGACCCTCGAGCGGGTCCAGCGGGTGCTGGGGATCGGCAGCGTCGCACTGGTGCTGCTGGTGGGCGCGGTCGCCTGGGTCGTGACGCGACAGGTGGTCGCCCCCGTGCGGCAGGCGGCCGGCGTCGCGGCACGGCTGTCGTCCGGCCGTCTCGACGAGCGGATGCCCCAGCGCGGCGAGGACGACCTGGCCAGGCTCGCGGGGTCGTTCAACGAGATGGCCTCCAGCCTCCAGCAGCAGATCCTGCGGATGGAGGAGCTGTCCCGGGTGCAGCGACGGTTCGTCTCCGACGTGTCCCACGAGCTGCGCACGCCCCTGACGACGATCCGGATGGCCGGCGAGGTGATCCACGAGGCCCGCCACGACTTCGACCCGGCGGTGTCGCGCTCGGCCGAGCTGCTGGCCACCCAGCTCGACCGTTTCGAGTCGCTGCTGGGCGACCTGCTGGAGATCAGCCGGTTCGACGCGGGCGCGGCGGCGCTCGATGCCGAACCGGCCGACGTCGGCGAGGTCGTCGACCACGTCGTCGAGCTGATCCGGCCCCTGGCCGAGAGCCGGGGATCCCGCCTGCGCACGCACCTGACGCCGACCCCGTGCATGGCCGAGCTCGACACCCGGCGGGTGGAGCGGATCCTCCGCAACCTCGTGGTGAACGCCCTCGAGCACGGCGAGGGCCGGCCGATCGACATCACCGTCGGCGCGGACGCGGACGCGATCGCGGTCGTCGTCCGCGACTACGGGGTCGGGATGCGCCCGGAGGACTCCGCCCACGTCTTCGACCGCTTCTGGCGCGCCGACCCGGCGCGGGCCCGGACCACGGGTGGCAGCGGCCTGGGCCTGGCCATCTCGCTGGAGGACGCGCACCTGCACGGAGGGGACCTGGAGGCCTGGGGCCTGCCGGGACGCGGCGCGGCGTTCCGCCTCACGTTGCCGCGGCGCGCGGGCGCCGCCGTGTCCACGTCGCCGCTGCCCCTGCAGGCGACGGGGCGGACGGCGGTGCCCCGCGATGCGTGACCGGCGTCCCTCGGCGGTGAGGGCACTCGTCGCGGTGCTGACCCTGGCCGCGCTGGCTGTGCTTGCAGGGTGTGCCACGATCCCCACCGACGGCCCGGTGATCGAGGGGAACACCGGCGTCGACGACGACACGGGCTTCGGCGTCCTGCCGGCCGGGCCGGACCCCGACGAGGCGCCCGCGG
>DASROP010000244.1:0-4380 GCA_035646835.1 Actinomycetales bacterium
GCTCCACGGGGCGACGGCGTGCATCGCGCCGCCCCGGCCGGGTCACCGCACGCGGCGGCGCGATGCACGCCGTCGCCCCGTGGAGCCTCCGGGTGTCGTCCCGACAGGCCCGGCCGTCTCGACCTCACTCGATGGGCCGCCCGCGGCGGCTCCGGCGCGGCCGCCCGATCCCTTGCGGACGACCGACGACGCGGGCCGGACCTGGTTGCCGCCCGCCCTGCCTCCCGCCGGCGTGCGCGTCGGGCGAGGCGTGTTCATCCTGACGCCGCGCCAGGCGGCCAGGGCGCACCGCTGGGTCCGGACGACGAACTACGACCGCGTCGTGCGGAGGTTGTCGTGACCGGCACCGACGTGCAGCACCTCCTGCGGGTCCTCGCCTCCCTCGACACCCACCTCGACGACCAGCTCGACGGGCTGTCCGCCGACCCGGCCGTCGACGAGGGCCGGGCCGCACTCGCGCGCCTCGCCGACCCGGAGCACGCAGCGGGGCTCGCCGGCGAGCTCGAGCCCGCCGAGGCCGCCTGGCTCGCCGAGGAGATCGTCCGGCGCTGGAGCCTGCTCGCGTCCCCCGTGCTGGATCCGCAGGCGTGCCTGGTCGCTACCGAGGAGCCGGAGCAGGTCCGGTTCCTCGTCGACGTCGTCGGCCTCGACCCCGGGTGGACGGTCGTGTGGACAGGCGCCGAGCCGACGGCCGACGATGCTGCGGCGGCCGTGTGGAGCCCGACGTCGGCCGGCGTCACCGCCCGCGTGATCGGTCGCGGCCCCGGAGGTCGCGTCGTGCTCGTGGCCGGCTGGCAGCCACCGACCGGAGCCGGGACGGACGGCTGATCGCCGTGGACCCGCGCCTCGTCCCCACACCGCGACCGAAGCCCGCGCCCGCGGTCCGGACGGGGCCGGACCGGCCGTCGCCGGCCGAGGTGGCGGGCCTCTCGGCGCTGCGCTCGCTGCTCTCCCGGTCCGAGGGCGAGCCCGCCCCGGCCTGGGCGCGCTCCATCGTGCGGGACCTGACGGGACGCGCGCCGGTCGGCGCCCGGGTGCACCGTGGGCCTGAAGCGAACCGGGTCGCCAGCCTGCTCGAGACGGACGGGGCGACCGTCGGGCCGCACGTGGTCCTCGGCGCCGCTGCGACCGAGAGCACGCTCGTGCACGAGCTCGTCCACGTCGTGCAGGGCCCCGAGCCTCCCGACCTGGCCCAGCCGCTGGAGCTGGGACCTCGCGAGGCCGAGGCGGAGGCCGAGGCCCGGGCGGTCACCGCCGGCGGCGGGGTCGGGGTCCGCGGTCGACCCGGCAACGTCGTACGCCGATCGACCGAGCTGACCGGGTCGGAGTACCTCACCACCCACGAGGCCCAGCTCGAGCAAGACCTCGTGGCCCGCCTCAAGGACCCTCTGCTCCCGTTGCCGCTGCCCGCCACCACGCCGGCGGCGCGGTGGCCCGAGGGCGGCAGCGCCCGGTTCCTCGGTGCGGTGGGCGAGAAGCTGCGCGTCGGGGCGCTCGAGACGACGCTCGCGCGGGTCCTGCCGAGGCCCCCGGTGCACATCGTCGACGACGCGCGGGTGAAGACGACCCAGCTGATGGCCCCCGAGTCGCAGCCCAAGGAGGTGAGCGTCTGGGAGACCGACCACGGCCCGTCGGACTACTTCCCGACCGTTGCCATGGCCCTGGCCGACGCGGTGTACCAGCAGGTCGTCGCGGCCCTGCCCCGGATGATCGAGCGCTACCTCGCCGCCCTGCGTCGGCACTTCGACGCCGAGATCGAGTGCTCACCCGTCGACAACCGGCTGCCCGCGTTCTCCCTGGTCACGACGCACCCGATCGACACCGTCCTCGCCGAGGTCCTGGTGACCCACACGTTCCTGACCGTCGACACGGCGGTCCTGCTCGTGGGACCGGTCGCCACCGTGCCCAGCACCGTCGAGGACCTGCGACCCGTGCGCTGGACGCACCTGGGTCCCGAGGGTCTCGAGCGCTGGATCCGGGTCATCGAGCCGGCCGACCCCACGGCGGAAGAGGTCGCCCACGCCCTCTACGGACGCACCGACGCCGCCCACGTGCTGACCGTCGTCGGCACCCTGGTCGGGTTCGCCTCGACAGCAGAGATGCTGCCGGCCGTCCAGGCGATGCTGGCCGTCGCCCCGCTCCAGCCCGTCGCGACCACACCGCTCGACCAGCTGATGGCCAGCAGCCTCGGCGACGAGGCCTCGTTGGCCACGAGCACGTCACCGCGACCCGGGGTGGGCGCGACGGAGGTGTTCGCGGATCTTCGCGTGAACCTCGTGCTGCTCGTCGACATGGCCACCCTGGCGCAGCGGTTCGGCCTGGGTCGCGCGCTCACGCCGGCTCGCGAGCACGCCGACGCCCTGGGGCAGCGGCTGGCCGAGTCCGACGCGCAGGTGGTCGTTCGTTGGGACGGCCTCGTGCGCGACCAGCGCGCGGTGCTCGTCGGAGCGACGTTCGGCCTGTCCGCCACCGTGTCCCAGCTGGACGCGATGAACCAGGTGCAGGAGGACGTCGGCGGCTTCACGATGCCGCAGTTCGCCCGGCGGGCCCTCCGCGACGGGGCCGAGGGCTTCGTCGAGGCCGCTGCCCTGAGCCACGTCCCGACCCTCGCGCGGCAGGCGCTGATCGCCGCAGAGGAGCGGTGGCGGCTGCTGCCCGCGACCCTGGCCGAGGGCATGCTGATGGGCGTCGTGGACACCCTCCACGATGCCGGCCGCGCGAAGGTCCACTCGATCAGCTACGACCCGCAGACGGTCTACGAGCTGCCGGTGATGCGCGCCCGCCTCGACGCGCTGCGGCAGCGGGTGCAGGTGCTGCGCGCCCAACTCCTGGCCGATCCGGACTCGGCGTCGGCCGGCGTCCAGGTGCTCATGGACGACGTACGCGACCTCGCCGACGAGGTCCAGGTCGTCGGGGTCATGGACCAGATGTTCGCCGCCTGGCAGGCCCTGCACGACACCAACACCTTCGCCGCCTTCCTCGCCTTCCAGAGCGGCGATCTCAGGGAGCTCCAGCGCGAGTCGCTGGACTGGTTCGCGAAGTGGTCCGACGTACGCGTCCACTGGCTGGCCGGCCGGCACGACGAGGCCCGGTCCGCGGCGCAGGCGCTGGCGAAGGACCCGGCCTTCATCTCCTTCCTGGAACGCGTGCAGGCGGAGATCGAGGACGCCCAGTCCAAAGCCCTGATCGCCCAGATCGTGCTGATGGTCGCGATCACGCTCGCGACGATGGGGATCGGGGCGTACGTCGGCGGCGTCGTCGGCGGGGCGATGGCCGGCTCCCGGTTCGCCGCGATCGCCGCGGGTGGCGCGGCGGCGGTGGCGGAGGGCGTCGCCATCACCACCTTGCAGACCCTCCTGCTCACCCCTCCCGACCAGTGGAGCCTGGACCGCGTCGCGATCGACCTCGCATGGAACATCGCCACGTTCGGCGCCCTCCGGGGGGTGGCGTCCAAGCTGAGGGCCGCGGGCTTCATGCGCTCGCTCCAGACCGGCAGCCGCACCGGGCGGTTCGTGGCGTTCGGCATCGAGCACAGCACGAACATGGTCGTCCTGGGCGGCTCCGAGATCGGCCGCGCCCTGGTCGAGGAGGCGGCCGGCCACGGCCCCCCGCTGACCCAGGAGCAGATCACCGAACGCCTCGAGCAGGGCGTCCTCGCCTACATCCTCATCGCGTCAGTCGGGGCGCTGGCCAAGTCGCCCCTCGAGGCCATCCAGCACCGCGGGCTCACGCGTGGGCTGCGCATCAACGAGCTGCGCCGCCTCCGGCTCGCGATGGAGGATGCGGCCGGGCGGCTGCAGGTCAAGGCCATGGACATCGACGTGGCGGTCCTGCGCCGGATGGTCCGCCAGTACTGGGAGGCGACGCGCGCGACGACCGAGCAGCTGCTGGCCGATCCCGCGGCCCTCGGCAAGTCAGGGCTGCAGCGAGCCGAAGTCGAGCGGCTCCACGCCGTGGCCGGTCAGATGGCCGCGGAGTCGGCGACGTTCCGGCTGGCCTCCCGCATGCAGCGCGTCGGGCCCGCCCACTTCCTGGTCGCCCGCACCGACATGCCCCGGCTGCTCGCCCTGCGCCAGGCCACGGGATCCTCGGTGCGGGAGGCCGGCCGGGACTCGGTGTCGGGCATCCGCACCTACGAGGTGACCTCTCCCGACGGCACGATCGGGCGCTTCACCGAGACCCTCGGGGCCGCACGGGCCGGTGAGGTCGAGGGTGGGCTCGCCCCGACGGCCCCGGAGGCGCGGGCCGCCCGCGAGGAGATGTTCGACGCGATCCGGGTGCAGGCGCGGCGCTCCGAGCAGCTGACCGCGCTGGTGAACGCCCGGCTCGAGGCCAGCGAGACGCTCGAGGTGCGGCACCTGGTCGTCGGCGAGGGACAGG
>DASROP010000245.1:0-4182 GCA_035646835.1 Actinomycetales bacterium
GTCCTGGAGCACATCGACGTGACGGTGCGCCAAGCCGTGCTCGTCGCCGGGTACTCCACCCAGCCCAACACGAGCGACGAACCCGTCCTGCAGGCCAGCTACGACTGGGCTGCCATCAAGGCCCACGCCCGCGACCTGTACTTCATCAACTCCCGCGACGACCCGTACGGGTGCGACGACAGGCAGGGACGCGCCATGTGGGAGCGACTGGGCGGCACGCAGATCGTCCGCGACGACGGGCACTTCGGGGACCACGACCAGCCATACGAGACCTTCGAGCTGCTCGAGAAGCTCATCGACCAGCCTGCCTGAGCGTTGCCCCTCACCCGCGACCCTGGGCGGTCAGCGGGTTGCGCGTGCGCAGGGCGGGGAAGCGACCGTAGTCACGGTCGGCGGTCCACAGCTCGCGAACGCCGTGACCGAGGCAGATCGCGGCGATCCGTGCGTCGTGGACGCGGCGCCCCGTGATGTTCCCGTCCCGCACCAGGTCGCGCAGAACCGGCCAGGTCGCCGGCGTCTCGCCGAGCAGCGTCGCTGACGGCGACGCCACCCACGCGTCGAGCTGGGCCAGCGCCTGCGCGACGGTGGACGGGCGGCCGAACACGCGCCCACCCGTCACCACCGACAGGAACTCGCCGATGCACGGCAGGGGAATGGCCCAGCTCGCTCTGCCTTCGACCAGCTTGCGGACCGCCACGGCGGCGCGCTGGTGCAACGGCACGTCCTGTCGGTGGGCCGACACGAGGACGTTGGTGTCGAGCGCGATCACGGCTGCTCGCCGAAGGAGATCTCGTCCTCCCGGTAGATCTCCTGCGCGATGCGGTCCCAGCCGCCCTCGACGAACTCAGGCCGCATCCCGCCCCCGTCGACGCTGAGGTCCTCCAGCACGTACGGTCGTCGCTCCCGGCGCCGGTCCAGCTGGGCGCGCAGGGCTTCCTCGACGAGCGAGCGCAGCGTCGTCCCCTCCTCGGCCGCTGCCGCCCGCGCCTCGTCGAGCAGCGCGTCCGCGATGTCGATCGTGGTCTTCATACGGGTCACCGTACTCCCGCACCCAGCAATGTTGCTCCGCGTCTGGGTGGTGAGAGGATCAGCGGCCGGTGCCGCCGTAGACCACGGCCTCGCCGGCGTCGGAGTCGAGCCCGAACTCCGAGTGGACGGCGCGGACGGCGAGGTCCAGGTCGTCGGCGCGCGTCACCACCGAGATCCGGATCTCCGACGTCGAGATCAGCTCGATGTTCACCCCGGCGCGGGCCAGCGCCTTGAAGAACTGCGCCGAGATGCCGGGGTGGCTGCGCATCCCCGCCCCGACCAGCGAGACCTTGCCGATCTGGTCGTCGTACTGCAGCGACTCGAAACCGATGTGCTCGCGCACGCGTTCGAGGGCCCTCATCCCGGCCTGCCCGTCGTCCTGGGGCATCGTGAAGGAGACGTCGGTGCGGCCGGTGCCGTGCGACGAGACGTTCTGCACGATCATGTCGATGTTGATGTCCGCGGCCGCGACGGCTTCGAAGATCTCCGCGGCCTTGCCGGGAGTGTCCGGGACGCCGACCACGGTGATCTTGGCCTCGCTGCGGTCGTGCGCGACGCCGGAGATGATCGCCTGCTCCATCGGAAGGTCCTCCATCGATCCTGAGACGAGCGTGCCGGGCTTGGACGAGAACGACGACCGCACGTGGATCGGGACGCCGGACCGGCGTCCGTACTCGACGCAGCGCAGCACCAGCACCCTGGCGCCGGAGGCCGCGAGCTCGAGCATCTCCTCGTAGGTGATGGTCTCCAGCCGTCGCGCGGTGGGGACGATCCTGGGGTCGGCGGTGAAGACGCCGTCCACGTCGGTGTAGATCTCGCAGACGTCGGCGTCCAGGGCGGCCGCCAGCGCGACCGCGGTCGTGTCGGTGCCCCCGCGGCCCAGGGTGGTGATGTCCTTGCTGTCACGGGAGACGCCTTGGAAACCGGCCACGATGACGATGTGGCCGTCGTCCAGGGCACTGCTGATCCGCCCCGGCGTGACGTCGATGATCTTCGCCTTGCCGTGCACCGAGTCCGTGATCACCCCGGCCTGGCTGCCGGTGAACGACCTGGCCTCGTGCCCCATCGCGCCGATCGCCATCGCCAGCAGGGCCATCGAGATGCGTTCGCCCGCGGTGAGCAGCATGTCCAGCTCGCGCCCGCTCGGCATCGGGCTGACGGACTGGGCGAGGTCGAGCAGCTCGTCCGTCGTGTCACCCATCGCCGAGACCGCGACGACGACGTCGTTGCCGGCGCGCCGGGTGGCCACGATGCGCTTGGCGACCCGCTTGATGCCCTCGGCGTCCGCGACGGAGGAGCCGCCGTACTTCTGCACCACCAGGCCCACGCCTTGACTCCTCCTTGCCCGGCTCTTTCACCCGATCGGCTCAAGGATCGGCCGCGCCCTGCCGACTCTACCCAGATGACACCGGCTCGCTCCCGTACCCGGCGCACCCGGCCGCTGCTGGCCCTGGCGGCCGTCGGCGTGCTCACGGCCTGCGCCGTGGCCGAGGCGTCGACCGAGGCGTCGACCGGGGCGCCGGCCGCGCTGGTCACCGAGAACGTGGTCGTCCCCGCCGTCCAGCCGGAGCCCGAGCCCACGCCGTCCGTCGTCCACACCGAGCACGTGGGTCCGCGCATGAACGTCGCACTGCGCAGCGCCGCCGGCTGGGAGGGCAAGGCCACCTACACGCTGGCGCACGAGGCCGGCGCCGCCGACGTCACCGTGACCCGGTCCGCCGGCACGTGGCGCGTGGACATCGTCGCCGGCACGGCGACGTCCAGCCTGATCAGCACGGACGCCGGCACGGTCGCCTGCGTCAAGACCGCCAAGACGACGTGCGTCCTCGCCGCCGCCAAGGGCGCGGCGCTGCCCCCGGCCTTCGACGCCGGCATCGCGACGATGATGTTCACCACCGTGCCGAACCTGGCGAAGCCGGGGGCGGCCGTGGTCGAGGGCGGCTGGCTCTCCCCCGGGCGCGACGCCGCCGACGCCGAGCTCGACGCCGCCGCCTGCGCCGAGGTCGTCGGCCCGAAGAACATCACCCAGTACTGCGTCACGGAGGCGGGGCTCCTGGTGCGCGCCGCCTTCCCGGGCGGCACCCTGCAGCTCGTGACGTCGACCCCGGACGTCGACCCGGCCGTCTTCACGCCGCCCGCGGCCGCCGTCCCGCTCGCGTAGCCCCCTGCCCTTCGCGACTTGTGCTGTCTTTTCGACGTCTCCAGCGCACCCGAGACGTCGAAAAGGCAGCAGGAGTCGGGAGGGTTCAGGGGTGGAGTGCCTCGAACTCGGCGTCGGCCATCGTCTCCTCGTCGGCGTCCAGGCGCAGGTGCGAGAGCACCGACTGCAGCACCCGCAGCGCGGACGCCGCCCGCTCGCCCCACGAGGACAGGTAGCTGAACTGCCACCACCACAGGGCCTCGTCGACGCGGCCGGTCTCGAGGTGGCGCAGTCCGTGCACGAGCGCGGCGGCCACGTCGGTCAGGTCGTTGGAGACCGAGCCGCGCACGATCTCGCCCGACGTCAGCGGGTCGACGACGTCGACGTACTCGTCCAGGCCCTCGAAGATGTTGGCGAGTCCGGCGCGCACGGGGTCGATGTCCGGGTCCGGCCCGGCGTCCGGCTCGAAGCGCTCGGGGGGCAGGACGTCGGCGATGGCGCCCAGCCGTGCGCCGGTGACGAGCACCTGCGAGACCGCCAGCAGCAGCACCGGGATCGCGGTGTCGGGACTCGCCCCGGCGGCCACCTCGGTCACCGCGTCCAGGTACCCGCGGGCCTCCCTCGCCGTGTCGGTGGCCAGCGCGACGTGCTCCTCGGCAGGCGCGTGACCGGCGTCCGGTGTATCGGTGTCAGACATCCAGCAGCCTCCTTCCCTCGAAGGCACGCCCGAGCGTGACCTCGTCGGCGTACTCCAGGTCACCGCCGACGGGCAGCCCGGAGGCCAGCCGCGTCACCCGCAGCCCCATCGGCTTCAGCAGCCGCGCCAGGTAGGTCGCGGTCGCCTCACCCTCGAGGTTCGGGTCGGTGGCGATGATGATCTCGGTGACCTCGCCGGACGCGAGCCGGGTCATCAGCTCCTTCATCCGCAGGTCGTCCGGGCCGATCCCCTCGATCGGGCTGATCGAGCCGCCGAGCACGTGGTAGCGGCCGCGGAACTCACGCGTGCGCTCGAC
>DASROP010000246.1:0-2365 GCA_035646835.1 Actinomycetales bacterium
AAGGTCAGGTGCGGAGCCAGGCGGTCGTGTCGGTGGGTACGGTGACGCGTTCCTCGCCGTCCGTTCCGAGGTCCCCGCTGACGGCCAGCACCTCCGCGCCGGCCGGCACCGGCACGTCGTCCGCACCGAGGTTGGCCACGACCAGGGCGGACCCGTTGCGGAAGGCGAGCACGTCGTCGCCGCCGACGTCCGCCCAGGTGACGGACCCCGCGCCGAGCCCGAGCTCGGACCGGAGCCGGACGGCGGCCCGGTACATCTCGTACGTCGAGCCGGGCACCCCACGCTGCAGGTCCAGCGCGTGGTCGGCGAAGGACGCCGGCTGCGGCAGCCAGGTGTCCGGGCCCGGCCCGAAGCCGAGCGACGGCGCGTCGTGGCGCCACGGCAGGGGCACGCGGCAGCCGTCCCGCCCCCGCTCGGCGCCGCCGGACCGGTAGTACGTCGGGTCCTGGCGCGCGTCGTCGTCCATCGTCGTGTGCTCGGGCAGGCCGAGCTCCTCGCCCTGGTAGAGGTACGCCGAACCGGGCAGTCCGAGCATCAGCATCGTGGCGGCCCGCGCGCGGCGCAGGCCGAGGGCGGCGTCCGGCTGGGGGTCGTCGGCGCCGATGCCTCCCGGCCCCGACCAGCCGTCGGGCATGCCCAGGCGGGAGGCGTGCCGCACCACGTCGTGATTGCTCAGCACCCACGTCGCCGGAGCCCCGACCGCCGCCAGGTGCTCGAGCGACGTGTCGATCACCGCGCGCAGGTCCTTGGCCCGCCACGGCGCCTGCAGGAACTCGAAGTTGAACGCCTGGTGCATCTCGTCGGGCCGCACGTAGCGCGCCAGCCTCTCGGCCGGAGTCACCCAGGCCTCGGCGACGAGCACCCGGTCGCCGTCGTAGGTGTCCAGGACGTCGCGCCACGACCGGTAGATCTCGTGGACGCCGTCCTGGTCCCACATCGGGGCCCGACGTCCCTCCTCGTCCGAGCCGATCAGCATCTCCTGGTTCCGGTCCCACTCGGGCAGGCCGTCCTCCTTGACGAGACCGTGCGCCACGTCGACGCGGAACCCGGCGACCCCCCGGTCGAGCCAGAACCGCATCACGCTCTCGATCTCCTCGCGCACGTCGGGGTTGCGCCACTCGAGGTCGGGCTGCTTGACGTCGAAGAGGTGCAGGTACCACTGGCCGGGTCGGCTGTCGGGTTCGGTGACCTGGGTCCACGCGGGACCGCCGAAGACGCTGCGCCACCCGTTGGGGGGCTCCGCGCCGTCCGGGCCGCGGCCGTCGCGGAAGATGTACCGGGCCCGCTCGGCGCTGCCCGGAGCGGCATCGAGGGCCGCGGCGAACCAGGCGTGCTCGTCGGACGTGTGGTTCGGCACCAGGTCGACGATCACCCTGAGCCGCAGGTCGGTCGCGCGGGCGATCAGCGCGTCGGCGTCGGCCAGCGTGCCGAACAGGGGGTCGACGGCGCGGTAGTCGGCCACGTCGTAGCCGGCGTCCGCCTGGGGGGAGACGTAGAACGGCGACAGCCAGACGGCGTCCATGCCGAGCTCGGCGAGGTGCTCCAGCCGCGCGGTGATGCCCGGTAGGTCGCCGACGCCGTCCCCGCTGGAGTCGGCGAAGGACCGCGGGTAGACCTGGTAGATGACGGCGGTGCGCCACCAGTCGTTCAGCGGAATCACTCCTCGAGCGTGTTGACCATGGAGTGGGCGGCCCGCTCGAGGTAGTCCCACAGCAGGGACTCGTGCACCGGGCTCAGGTCCAGCTCGGAGACGGCGACGCGCATGTGGGCGAGCCAGCGGTCCCGGGCGCTCGGGGTGACCTGGAAGGGGTGGTGGCGCATCCGCAGCCGCGGGTGGCCTCGCTGCTCGCCGTAGGTCGTGGGGCCGCCCCAGTACTGCTCCAGGAACATCCGCAGGCGCTCGGCCGCGGGGCCCAGGTCCTCCTCCGGGTACATCGCGGTCAGGACCGGGTCGTCGGCCACACCCTGGTAGAAGCGGTCCACCAGGCGCTGGAACGTCTCGTGGCCACCGACCGCGTCGTAGAACGACTCCTGCTCCCCGGGCTGGCTCACGCCGCCCATCCTGTCAGCCGTGCCGCCCCCCAGCGAGTGTCCCTCTCAGGCGGGAAACGCCGGCGTGTCTCACCGGAGCGGGACACTCGGTGGGGTGGCACCCGGAGACCAGAGGTCCAGGGCCCGATCACGCTGAACGCCCGCCTCCCGCTTGCCCCGGATCCGCAGCACGGTCCTGCGGCGGTAGCGGGTCAGGTCCGGACCGGCGATCCGGACCACCGAGAGCCGGTGCCGCTCGATCGTCTCCTGCCGTGCGTGGTCGAGGGCGCGACGCTCGGGAGCGGCGTGGTCGGCGCCGTCGTACTCGCCGGCG
>DASROP010000247.1:0-19753 GCA_035646835.1 Actinomycetales bacterium
CCCCTGCCCGCACCGCCAGGTACACGAGCGGCAGCAGCGCCGCCCCGGCCGCCAGTGCCGCCGGGACGACGAGGGCAGCCGGCGGCCGGTCGACGTCCCGGCGCGCGGGCGGGGGTCGCGTCAGGGCCGGGGTGAGGGTCAGGTCAGTCCCACCTCTCCCAGCAGGGCCAGCGTCTCGTCGAGCGAGTCGAGCTCGTTGAGGTCGATCTGGTGGGAGTCGAGCTCGGCGAGCGGCTCCAGGTCGAACGTCGTGCTGGAGACACCCTCGACGACCGGGTACTCGGCGGTCTCGTCGGCGAAGTACTTCTGGGCGTCCTCCGACAGCAGGTACTCGATCGCCGCGTTGGCGGCCTCGGCCTGGTCGGATCCCGCGATCACACCGGCCCCGGCGACGTTCACGAGCGCGCCCGGGTCGTCGCTGTCGAGGAAGCGGATCTGGGCGTTGACGTTCTCCGCACCGACCTCGTCGGCCAGCCGGTACCAGTAGTAGTGGTTGATCAGGCCGATGGAGACCTCACCGCCGTCGGTGGCCTCGAGCACCGCGGTGTTGTTCTCGAACGCCTCCGGGTCGAGGGCCGCGAAGCTCTCCAGCCACTGGCGGGCGCCGTCGTCCCCGCGGTCGATGCGCAGCGCGGTCACGAACGCGTGGAAGCTGGCGTTGGTGGGGGCGTACCCGATCTCGCCGGAGTACTTCGGGTCGAGGATCTGGTCGATCTCGCTGAACTCCGCGACCTCGGGAGCCTGCGCCGGGTCGTAGGAGAGCACACGCGCGCGGGCGGTCGTGGCGACCCACCGGCCCTCGTCGTCGGTGTAGTCCTCGGGCACCAGTGACGTCACGGACTCCGGCAGGGGCTCGAGCATGCCCTCCTTCGCGAGCGCGCCGAGCGCGCCGGCGTCCTGGCTGAAGAAGACGTCGGCTTCGGTGGCGTCCCCCTCCTCGAGCAGCTGGGCCGCGAGCGTGCTGGAGGCGCCGTATCGCACCTCGACGGGGACGTCGACCGCCTCCTCGAGCCGGTCGAGGATCGGCCCCACCAGTGCCTCGCTGCGCCCGGAGTAGATGACGAGGGCGTCGCCGTCCGCGCCGCCGGCGTCGCCGCCGCACGCCGAGAGCGTCGCGCCCAGGGCGACGACGAGGACAGGGACGAGGGGGCGGGTGCGCACAACAGCTCCTGGAACGGGGGGATGAACCTGGCGAGGCTTACCTTACTCAGGTAAGGCTAACCTCTACAATCAAACTCTCGTCAACCGCCGCTGACGACGGGCGCGGCCGGGGCGACGTGCCCGCTCCACCCGCCCACCAGGGCCACCAGGTGCCCGCTCGGACTCACACCGAGCTCGGAGTAGAGCAGTGCGCGACACGCCTCGAACTGCCGGTAGGCGTCGGCGACGTTGCCCTCGGCGAGGTGGGCCACGATGACCGCCCGGTGGGCCGACTCCCGCAACGGGTCGGACGCCAGCGCCATCAGGCCGGCACCGACCGCGCCGTCGTACCGGCCACGGAGGGTGAGCTGGGCCGACAGGGACTCCAGGGCGTGCAGGCGGATCTGGCGGATCCGCTCGCGGTCGATGATCAGCCAGTCGTCGCCGTACCAGGTCGGCAACAGGTCGGCCGCGAACATCGCCGGGTCGTAGCTGCCCTCCTGCCCGGCCGCGATCGCGGCCGCGACGGCGCACGCCCGGGTCACGTCGACGTCCACGAGGTGATCGAGCCGGAGCCGGCCGTCCTCGTCGTGCAGCAGGAGCCGCCGCTCACCCGCCAGGCGCCACAGCGTCGTGCGGAGCCGGCCCGATGCGGTGGTGTCACTGACGTCCGGCCACAGCCGACCCGTGACCTGCGACCGGGACAACGGGCCGTGCAGCGCGAGCAGGGCCAGCACGCGCTGCGCGGTCGCGCCGAGAACGAGCGGGTGCCCGCCGGGCAGGTGCAGACGCCAGCCGCCCAACAGCTGCAGCCTCGCCGTCCGCGTTACCTGCTCCGCCACGGGGCACTCCCCGGCTCGCCCTGACCCCCGTGCTCGCATTCTCGCCACGAGGTCACCGGGGCTGTGCGGGACTTGGCAGGTTCTTTACCTGCGGTCAACGCTCGGACGCGTGACACCCGGGTGACGACGACGCGGTTCAGTGCGACTGCCCGCGACGTCGAGCGAACACCACGAGGAGGAGCCATGTCCCGAGGGTCGAAGGTCACCGCTGGGCAGAAGAAGAAGAAGACCGGCGCCGGGGTCACCCGCGTGCAGGAGTACCTGGAACGCTTCGGCTACCTCGGCACCGGCGACACCGAGCACGAGTTCGGCGCCCCGGCGTTCCCGTTGGGCGACGGCGACGACGCCGAGGCGCTGGAGGGTCGGGCCGTCGGCGCCAAGAAGGGCACGTTCGACGACCCCACCTCGGAGGCGGTCGCCCGCTTCCAGGAGTTCGCCTCCCTGCCCGTCACCGGGGAGGTCGACGAGGCGACCGCGGACAAGATGAACATGGCCCGGTGCGCCAACCTCGACACGACGACACTCGCCGCGTTCTCGACGTCGGGTCGCCGCTGGGCCACGAACAACCTTCGGTACGCGTTCGACAACGTCACCTCCGACATCTCCAGCGGCGAGGCCGTCCTCGCCGTCGAGCAGGCGTTCGCCCTGTGGGCGGCGTACACCCCGCTGCGCTTCACCCGCGTGGCGATGGCCGCGGGACCGGAGATCATCATCAGGTTCGTCACCGGCAACCACAGCGACGGGTACCCGTTCGACGGGCCGGGCAGCGTCCTCGCGCACGCGTTCTACCCCTCGATCCCGCCGGTCCCGGTCAGCGCGATCATGGGTGACGCGCACTTCGACGACGCCGAGACCTGGACGGTCAACGTGCCGACCGGCGCAGGCAAGTTCGACCTCGTCACGGTCGCGGCGCACGAGTTCGGGCACTCCCTCGGGCTCGGCCACTCCAGCGTGTCCGGTGCGCTGATGGCACCCTTCTACGGGGGACCGATGCGGACCCTGCACAACGACGACATCGCGGGGATCACCAGCCTCTACGGCGGCTACCCCATCGAGCACGCGATGTGGGCCCACGGCACCGACCTGCACGTCGAGGTCGACGGCAACGTCCAGTCGCTGCGCCGGTACGGGTTCTTCACCAGGGTGATCGGCAAGCCGCGGACGACGAACTGGTACCACTTCGCGATCCCGACCCCGGTCATCACCGACAACAACCGGCTCGCGTTCGCGAGGGCGATGCTGCGCTTCATCACCGGTGGTACGAGCGCGGTCGTGCGCGACGTGCACGTCTACGACGGCTCTTCGCGGATCGCCGCGCACCAGGACGTCAACCTGTCCGGCGTCCAGCCGTTCGCCGTCTTCGGGGTGCCCCACAAGCCGAACGTCTTCTGGGGGGCCGGAGTCTCGATCGGGGTCACGACCGGCAGCGGGTCGGCCACGCAGCGCCGGATGGACTTCATCAGCGGCGGCATCGACTTCCTGGCCTGAGCCCGCCGTGACGCAGGTCAGGGTCCACAACGCCACCGGGTCGGAGCTGGCGTCCGTGCGGGTGTTCGCCCCCGGCGTCCCGCCCCGGCCGGTGGCGTTCGGACCGCTGGACGCCGGCGCGCGCAGCGACTATCAGGACGTCCCCGACGCCCGACGGATCGCCCACATCGAGGCGACGGGGCCGGCGGGGGACCTCGTCCTGCAGCCGTACGACCTCGTCGGTGAGGAACCCCTGCCACCGGGGCGCTACACCTACCGGCTCTCGGTGACGCACGGCCGCCTGCGGCTCGACGTCCGGGAGGACCCGCCGGACGACGGGTAGCCCGCCGTGTCAGGACGCGCGGGCGGCCCGTTCGACCGCGGCAGCGACGACGCTGGCCACGTCCGGGTGGAACACGCTGGGCACGATGTAGGCGGCGTTGCGCTCGTCGTCGGAGACGGTGGCGGCCAGGGCGGACGCCGCCGCGAGCAGCATCTCGGTGGTGATGGTTCGCGACTGCGCGTCGAGCAGCCCGCGGAAGACACCGGGGAACGCCAGCACGTTGTTGATCTGGTTGGCGAAGTCGCTGCGGCCGGTCGCGACGACGGCGGAGTGCTGCGCAGCGTCCACCGGGTCGACCTCGGGTACCGGGTTGGCCATCGCGAACACCACCGCGTCGTCGGCCATCGTCGCGATGTCGTCCCCGGTCAGGATGTTCGGCCCCGACAGGCCGACGAACACGTCCGCGCCGGCCAGGGCCTGCTTGAGGGTGCCGGTCACCCCGCGGGGGTTGGTGTTGTCCGCCGTCCACCGGGCGGTGTCCGGAAGGCCGTCGCGGTCGGGGTGGATCACGCCCGTGCGGTCGGCCACGACGACGTCCGCGACGCCGGCCGCCTGCATCAGCTTGAGGACGGCGGTGCCCGCGGCACCCGCTCCCGACATCACCACCCGGACGTCGCCGATGTCCTTGCCCACGACGGCCAGCGCGTTCATCAGGGCCGCGACCGTGACGATCGCCGTCCCGTGCTGGTCGTCGTGGAAGACGGGGATGTCGAGCTCGTCACGCAGCCGCCGTTCGATCTCGAAGCACCGAGGGGCGGAGATGTCCTCGAGGTTGATGCCGGCGAACACGGGAGCGATGGCCTTGACCGTCGCGATGATCTCCTCGGTGTCCTGGGTGTCGAGGCAGATGGGGAAGGCGTCGATGCCGGCGAACCGCTTGAACAGCGCGGCCTTTCCCTCCATCACCGGCAACGCCGCCAGCGGCCCCAGGTTGCCCATCCCGAGGACGGCGGAGCCGTCGGTCACGACCGCGACCGTGTTGCGCTTGATGGTCAGGCGCCGGGCATCCTCGGGGTTGTCGGCGATGGCCTGGCAGACCCGGGCCACGCCGGGCGTGTAGATGAGGGAGAGGTCGTCGCGGTTGCGGATCGGCACCTTCGACTCGATCTGGATCTTGCCGCCGAGGTGCACGAGGAACGTGCGGTCGGAGACGTGGCCGATCTCGACACCGTCCACAGCCCGCAGGGCGTCGACGAGCTCGACGGCGTGGTCGGAGTCGCGGGCCGCGCAGGTGACGTCGACGCGCACCCGCGAGTGACCGGACGCGGTCACGTCCAGCGCCGTGACGATGCCGCCGGCCGCCTCGATGCAGGTGGTCAGCTGGCTGACGGCGGTCGGTCCGGCGGGCAGCTCGAGGCGGACGGTGATCGAGTACGAGACGCTCGGTGCAGTGGTCATGCGGCCCATTGTTGCGTGTCCCGTCCTCTGTGGACGGGGAGGACGGCGGTCAGGTGCGGCGGGCGCGCTTGTCGGCGTACATCGCGGCGTCGGCACGGTCGAATGCCGCGGCGACGTCGCCACCACCGGCGCACGAGACGACGCCGACCGAGGCGCGTACCGGGTGGCCGTCCGGGGTCACGGAGGTGTCGAGCTCGGCACGCACGCGCTCGGCGAACGTCGCCTCGTCGTCCGACCCGCCGACGAGGAGCGCGAACTCGTCCCCGCCGAAGCGCGCCACCACGTCGCGGTTCTCCCGCACGCAGCGTCGCAGGGCCGCGGCGCAGGTCCTGAGCAGCGCGTCGCCGGCGGCGTGCCCGCGGCTGTCATTGACCCCCTTGAGCTCGTCGAGGTCCACGAGCGCGAGCGTGACCGGCGTCCCGTCGTCCACGATCCGCTGGGCACGGCGCAGGGCCTCGTCCCAGGCGTGGCGACTGGCGACGCCGGTGAGGGAGTCCTGGAGGGCCTGGTTCCGTGAGTCGAACAGCTGGTCCTCGAGCCGCTCGCGGACCGCGGCGGCCTGCAGGGCCACCGCGGCGGCCGACGCGATCTGGCCCGCCACGCGCTGGCAGAGCTGGGTGAAACCGCGCGGCGAGGCCTCGGTGTGGGCGGCGAGCAGCACCCCTCCCCCGGGCGCGCTGATCGGCAGCAGCAGGTAGGAGACGACGCCGTCCTCCGGGGACACCGGAGACGGCAGGGGCTCCGAACGCGCGTCCTGGACGACGCGGCCCCCGTGTCGGCGGGCGAGCTCGGGCAGCAGCTCGGCCAGGCGGCGCGGCGAGCCGGCGAGCGCCCACCCGCGCTGCGCCACCGCGTACCGACCACCGTGCAGGTAGATGGCGGCCAGCTCGCACGACAGTGCCTCGGTGGTCGTCGACGCGACCCGCTCCAGGGCCTGGCGCAGCGGCTGGTCGAGCACCTCGGTGACCTGCTGGACGGCGTGCAGCACCTCCAGCTCGTCGGAGAGGCGCTGGGCCGGACTCGTCCCGTCGTCCAGCGCGAACAGCTCGTTCGACGCGGCGACGAGATCGGCGTCCGAGGCGGCCATCAGAGCGTGGCTGCGGTCACCGTGACCCCACACCAGCAGGACGTCGGGGCGGACGCGGACGAGGGCGGCCGTCGTGGCGTAGTAGGGCCCGACGATCCGTGAGAGCGGCCCACCGAGCAGACGGACCGGGTCCGACGAGGCGAGCGCCTGGCGGAGCAAGGGCTCGTCGCCCTGTTCCGTCTCCACGATGCCCGCCCACGAGATGCCGCGGCCCACGCCGCCCACGTGGGCCCAGGTGCCGCGCCGGACGCGGCGGAACATCAGCACGTCCGTGGCGCCCCAGCGCGCGGCGATGCGCGCGGCGGCCAGTGCCGCGTCGGGGTTGGACGAAGGACCGGGCCGCCCGGGCACGGGCGGGTCCTGGAGTCGCATCGTCACCTCCTCGGTCGCAGGCGGCTCCCCGCCGCGGGGAGGCGGCTTGGCAGCAGTATCGGCAGCCGGGCCTGGTCTCTTCAGCCGATTGGAGGCATTGGCCCGCCTCGCGCGAGGATGCGGGGATGACCACCGCACCCGACGTCGTCACCACCACCGGCCCCGGCACCGCCCGGGCCGAGGTCACCGTCGCGGCACCCCCGTCGGTCGTGTGGGCGGCGCTGGCCGACCCGACGCGGATGGGCCGGTGGAGCCCGGAGGCCGTCCGCGCCCGCCCGCACGGGGCCACCACCGGCCCCCTGGGGGTCGGCGCGGTGTTCACCGGCAGCAACCGCAGCCCCCGCGCGCGGTGGTCGACCCGGTGCGAGGTGACCGAGTCGACGCCGGGTCAGTCCTTCGCCTTCGCCGTGTCGGCCGTCGGCGGCTCCCCCGTCTCCCGCTGGCGGTTCGACCTGACGCCGGACCGCGGGGGGACGCGCGTCGTCCAGACCTGGCACGACGCGCGGGCCGGCCTGCGCGGCTCGGTGATCAAGGCGTTCGGGTCGCTCGTCCTGCCGGGTGACCGCGCCGAGCACAACGCGTCGACGATGACGACCACGCTGCGCGCGATGGCGGAGGATCTGGGCGGCTGAGCCGGTACCGGAGCCACCGGCGCGTCGGTCCCGCGATCGGAGCCCGGACGGGAGCACCATCGAAGGGACCCGGCCGGAGGAGGTGGTCGCCGATGACCGTCTACGTCGACCCGCCGCAGGCGCCCCCGCGCCTCGACGCGCTGGACCCGGCCTGGCCGCTGCTCACCACCAGCGGGTCGGCCGAAGAGCTGCACGAGTTCGCCCGGGCGATCGGGCTCGGCCGCGGGTGGTTCAGCTCCGCACCCGTTCCCTGCTACGCCTTGACGGCGGACGCGCGCGAGCGCGCCGTGCTGGCTGGTGCGCGGCCGGCACTGACCGTCGTCCCCGATCGCGCCGACACCGCCCCGCAACGCCGGCCGTGGAGGCGGCGGTCGGCGGCCTCCTGAACCAACGTCGCCGCGCCGATCGACGCGGCGGTCGCGGCCAACGTCCTCTCGGTCGGCTCCAGCGCGCAGGCACTGGCCGACCAGGGCGTCCAGATCGACCAGGGCATCGAGGGTGACGCCACGGCGACGACGGACCAGACCAGCGACATCGACCAGGGCAACGACACCGTGGACGACGGCGAGCCGGCTCCTGCGCCTGCGCCGACCGACCCGACGGACGTCGGCTCCGCGCTGGACGGCGACCTGCTGAACGTGGACGTCGACCTCGCCGCACCGATCGCCGGTGCGGTGGCTGCCAACGCCAACGTCGCTGCCCGATCGACGCGGCGGTCGCGGCCAACGTCGGCTCGGTGGCGTCGGAGGCCACGGCGGTCTCGCAGCAGGACGCGATCATCAACCAGGAGATCGTCGGAGACGCCACCGCCGAGGCGGACCAGGACTCCACGATCCAGCAGTAGTCGTCCGACGATGAGCGTTGTCTCCGGGGCGGGTGCCGCGTCGGCGCGCGACGCTGCCCCGGCGGCGTCGCGCGCCGACGTACGCCCTCCGGTACGCGCCGACGGCGTGCAGCTCCTCGGCGAGCTCGAGGGTTCGGGGTATCGCGTCGCACCGGCGCTGGCGCGGCGTGCCGACGGCCAGACGATCCAGCTGACACCGCTGCTGTACCTGATCCTTGGGGCGGCCGACGGTCGGCGCTCGATCGACGACATCGCCGCAGCGGTCGGCCCGGCGATCGGGCGCTCGGTCGGCGCGGACGACGTCCGGCACCTGATCGAGACCAGGCTGCGACCGCTGGGGGTGCTCGAGACCGAGGACGGCGGGCAGCCGGACGTCAAGAAGACCAACCCCCTGCTCGGGCTCCGTTTCCGGTACGTCGTGTCCGACCCGGATGTCACGCGGCGGGTCACCGCGCCGTTCACCTGGCTGTTCAACCCGGTCGTGGTGGCCGTCGCGCTGGCTGCGTTCGTCGCCGTCTGCGCGTGGGTGCTGTTCTCCAAAGGTCTGGCGTCCGCCACGCACCAGGCCTTCGCGCACCCCGCGCTGCTGCTGACTGTCTTCGGGCTCACGGTCGTCTCGGCGGGCTTCCACGAGTTCGGGCACGCCGCCGCGGCGCGACGCGGGGGCGCCACACCGGGGGCGATGGGAACGGGCCTCTACCTGGTGTGGCCGGCGTTCTACACCGACGTGACGGACAGCCACCGGCTCGGACGCGGCGGGCGTCTGCGCACCGACCTGGGGGGCCTGTACTTCAACGCGATCGTGGCCGTGGCCATGTTCGGCGTGTGGCTGGTCTCGGGCTGGGACGCGGTCCTGCTGATCATCGCCACCCAGGTGCTGCAGATGGTGCGCCAGCTGGCGCCACTGGTCCGCTTCGACGGCTACCACGTGCTGGCCGACCTGACCGGCGTCCCCGACCTCTACCACCGGATCAAGCCCACGCTGCTCGGGATGCTCCCTCAGCGCTGGGGCTCGCCCGAGTCGAAGATCCTCAAGCCGTGGGCACGGGCGGTCGTGACGATCTGGGTCCTCGTCGTGGTGCCGCTCCTGCTGGCATGCCTGCTGCTGATGGTGTTCGCGCTGCCGCGCATCATCGGGACGGCCCTGGCGGCGCTGGAGCGCCAGCGGATCATGCTCGGTGGGCAGTTCGCCGACGGCGACGTGCTGTCGGTGCTGGTGCGACTGCTGTCGATCGTGGAGATCGCCCTGCCGGTGCTGGGCGTCGGCTACATCATCGTGCGGGTCGTGCGGCAGGTCGTCACCGGCGTCTGGCGCGGCACGCGTGACAAGCCCGGACGCCGGGCCGTCGCCGGCGTGACGGCTGCCGCCGTCCTGGCCGGTCTGGTGTGGGCCTGGTGCGACTCCGAGACCAGCGGGTCGACCGGGACGTCGACGTCCGAGCCGAGCACGTCATCGTCGGCGACGACGACCAGCCAAGCGCCCTCGCCGACGTCCACAAGCTCGGCAACCGCCACGGAGTCGGTCTCCCCCTGAGCACACGGCGCGAGTAGTGTCGCTCGACATGGCGACCCCGACGGAGACCGAGAGGACCGAGCTCGAGAAGAGGCGCGCCGAGTTGCGCGGCAAGCACCTGCGTCCGGTGGGCGAGCGGCGGCCCACCCCCGGTGCCGGGATCCACCACGCGGCACTGATCTGCTCCGATGTCGAGCAGACGATCAACTTCTATCAGGACCTGCTCGAGTTCCCCCTGATCGAGCTGGTGGAGAACCGCGACTACCCCGGTTCGTCGCACTTCTTCTTCGACCTCGGCAACAAGACGCTGCTCGGCTTCTTTGACTTCCCGGGGCTGGGCCTGGAGCCGGCGATCGAGGCGATCGGCGGCGTGCAGCACATCGCGATCTCCGTGCCCCGGGACAAGTGGGAGCACTTGCGGGGCAAGCTGGACGCCGCCGGCGTCGAGTACGCGGGCCCGGACCGCGGCATCGAGGAATCGATGTACATGAAGGACCCGGACGGCATCGGAATCGAGCTGCTCAGCGACCCGCTGATGTACTTCGGCGGGAAGCAGCTGGACGAATAGCCGGCGCCCTTCGACGATCGGCCCGTTCTGTCCGTTGACACGACGCTCCCGCGGGAGTGTCGTAAGGACATGAGCGAGTGGAACGCGATGACGTACGAGGGCAAGGACACGATCCTGCGCGTGGTGCGCAACGAGGCCGAGCGGCTGTTCGCGCTCGCCGAGCCGGAGAGCGCCTGGGAGGCGCCCACGGCGTGCGACGGGTGGACGACGAAGGACGTCGTGGCCCACATCGTCGACACGACCGAGGGCTACTTCGCGGCGTTCGACGCGGCACGAGGCACCGGGGAGGTCGGCGAGCCATACGGCCTGGCGGCGATGAGCCGGACGGTGAACGAGAAGGCCACGGCGTTTCGTGAGGTGTCGCAGGCGGAGATGATGGAGCGGCTGCGCAACGACTTCACGAAGATGCAGGAGATCCTCTCGGCGATCGGGCCGGAGGACTGGACCGGCCTGATGGTGACCCACCCGTACATGGGGCCGGTACCGGCGTTCTTCTACGCGGCCGGCCAGCTGATGGACTACGGGGTGCACTCCTGGGACATCCGGCAGGGCAGCGGACGGGCGCACGGCCTGTCCGGCGACGCCGCAGACTTGTTGGTGCCGTTCATGTTCGCGATCTGGCAGGGCACGGTGCGCACCGAGGCGGTGACCGAGCCCTGCGAGATCGGGATCCGGGTCGGGGGCCGCAACGCGGGCGACTTCCGGGTGTCGGTGACCGGCGAGGGACTCACCTACGAGCCGGGTGAGATCGACTCGCTGCCGGCTCTGATCGAGTTCGACGCGGGCAGCATGGTGCTGGCGGCGTTCGGCCGCAACAACTGCGGCACGGTGCGCGGTGACACTGCGGTGGCCGAGCGCTACCTCAACCTGTTCTTCCGGATCTAGCGCCGCCTGAGGACGGATTGCTCACTGAGAGCCGGTTCTGGGGTCGCTTCTCTGGCTGTCGCTTCTCTGGCCTGCGAGCGGCTTGGTGTGAGCAGGGCCCGCCCCGGCGAGCCACTGACAACGCGGCCTTCCCAGGTACCGCAGCGGCGAACGGACCGGACCCGCCGGCCCCGACCACGGCTCGAGGCCGACTAGACCTCGCTGTCGGCGAGGACCTGCGCCAGCGCGTGGGAGGCCTGGCGGATCATCCCGGGGTTGGTGTCCCAGTAGTACGGCAGCGCCGAGACGGCCTGGTAGAGCGCCCAGCCGCGCCCGCGCAGCCATGACGCGTCGTCGACGTCGAGCTCGGCTCGGAACCGGCGGCGGCTGTCGCCGGCGAACACGTTCCAGGTAGGTTGCAGGTCGCACGCGGGATCGCCTAGGTTGAGGGCACCGAAGTCGATGACCGCCGAGAGTCGACCGTCGACCACGAGCAGGTTGCCCGGGAGCAGGTCGCCGTGCACCCACACCTCGGCGCCGTCCCACGCCGGGGCGTCGAGCGACTCCTCCCACGAGCGGAGGGCAGCGCCGTCGATCCGGTCGCCGAGCTGGTCGATCGACAGGCGAACCAACTCGTCCCCTTCCGCGAGCGGTCCGCCTCGGCCGTGCGGGGGACGCGGATGCGCACCAGTCGCGTCGACCTGGCGCAGCGCGGTCACGAACGCGGCGAGGTCGACGGCCGCCTGCTCCAGGTCGTCGATCGTGCCGTTGGCGTTGTCGCCGGGCAACCACTCGTACACAGACCAGTCGAAGGGGTAGCCCTCGGCCTGGTGCCCGATCGCCAGCTGCACCGGGACGGCCAGCGGCAGGTGCGGCGCGAGCTTCGGCAACCACCGTGCCTCCTTGGCCGCCTGCTCGGTGGGCCCGTCGTAGCGCGGCAGCCGAGCGGCCAGGTGGTCACCGAGCCGGTAGATGTCGTGATCGGTCCCGTACGACTCGACCGGGTCGATCGGCAGGTCGGCCCACTGCGGGAACTGCCCGGCGAGCAGGCGACGTACGAGCGCGACGTCGGTCTCGATCTCGTCGGCATGCATCTTGGTCGCGCGCATCGACGACATCCTTGGCGGGCGCGGAGCACCGCGGCAACCGAGTTATCGGACATCGTCCCCCGGCGTGTCGGGGGGCTGGTAGTCGGCGGCCCGGTCGACCGCTCGGTAGACGTCGGAGCCGATCGGGCGGCGCATCTCTTCGGCGATGTGGCCGAGCAGGCCGGCGGTGCGCGCCAGCAGGGCGAAGCCACGCAGCTGGTCCACCCCGAACCCGAGGTCGCACAGGGCGGCGCCGCAGACTCCGGCTCCGTTGAGCGGCAACGTCTTTCCCAGCACCTCGGGGTGCACGCGGCCGACCGCCTCGAGCAGCCGCAGATGGTCACCGCGCAGGCCCTCGTCGTCCGCGATCCCGATCAGTGCCGGCGTCCGCGGGTCGCCGGTCTTGTGCACCGGGTGGCCGAGCCCGGGCACGCGGTGACCGGCGGTGTGCACGGTCTCCACGGCGTCGCGGGCGACGTCGTCCCAGCCCTGGTCGGTCGTCGGTCTGTCGGGCCCGTGGGCCGAGAGCGCATCGGCGAGGAAGCGGCCGGCGTCCTCGGTCACTCCGAGGAAGCGCGATCCCCCGCCGAGCAGCCCGGCCGCGAGCGCGCCCTGGATCGACTCCGGCGCGCCGGTCAGGGTGAGCCGAGCCGCGATCGCGCTCGGGGTCAGTCCGTGGTCGGCCAGCGCGACGAGCACGGCCTCGAAGACCCTCAGCTCGGCCGGCGTCGGCCGGCGCATCGCCACCAGCCAGAAGGCCAGCTCGCCGAAGCCGACCTGCCCCAGCAGGTCCTCCGCGAGGTCCTGGCCGAGCAGCGAGATGGACGTGGCGTCGGACGCACCGATGGAGGTCGGGTACTCGGTCACGGCTCCTCCTCCGCGTCGTACTCCCCCGCGGGGTGCCCGGTCGGCAGGCGGTGCTTGGCGACCCTGGACGTCGGCGTGCGGGGCAGGTCGTCCAGAGCCTGCCAGAACCTGGGCACCTTGAACGCCGAGAGCCGCTCTCCCGTCCAGGCTCGCAGGCCCGCGAAGTCGGGCTCGCGGCCGGGGGCGAGGACGACGAATGCCTTGACGTCGTCCTCCGTCAGGTCGGAGGGGACGGCGACAACGGCGCACTCGAGGACGTCCGGGTGCGTGGCGATCGCCTCCTCGACCTCGGTGGGCGAGAGATTCTGGCCGCGGCGCCGCAGCACCTCCTTGATCCGGGAGACGAAGGTGTAGGTGTCGTCCCCGTTCATCGTGACCAGGTCTCCGGTGTGCAGCCAGCCGTCGACCACCGTGGCGGCGGTCTCCGCCGGCATCTGCCAGTACCCGGGGGTCACCACCGGGTTGCGCAGCAGCAGCTCGCCGGCGCCCCCGGTCGCGACCGGCTGCCCGTCGTCCCCGACCACCCTGGCCTCGTTGACCGTGCCGCGCGTCGGGTGCTGGCGCACCGTGCCGAGCGTGCCGTACGGGCGGCTGCCGTGGGGCCAGACCAGGCCGTAGGGCGACTCCGAGAGCGCGTAGCCGCAGACGATCTCCAGGCCGAAGCGGCGCTCGAAGCCCTCCTGGAACTGCCGCGTCGGCGAGGGGCCGGTGTAGACGAGACGGAGGTCGTTGTCGGCGTCGTCGGGCTTGGCCGGCTGGCGCATCAGGATCTCGAGCATCGCCCCGATGGCGTTGAACTCGGTCGCGCCGTGGCGACGTGCGGTCTCGATGAAGCTGCTGGCCGAGAAGCGTTCGGCGAGAACGAGCCCGGCGCCGGCGGCGAGCGAGCCCAACACCGAGTACGCGGGGGCGTTGATGTGGAAGAGCGGCAGGCTCGTCATCAGCACGTCGTCACGGGTGAGTCGCATCCAGTACGGGAAGCCCTGCCCGGCCCAGGCGTAGGCGCGGTGGGTCTGCATCACCAGCTTCGAGCGGCCCGTCGTCCCGCTCGTCGGGATCAGCACGGCGAGGTCGTCGTCGCGGACGTCGAAGGTCAGCGCGTCGTCGGCCTTCTCGGTCCAGTCGGGGATCAGATCATGGACGTCGATAGCGCCTGGTGTGTGGCCGACGTCGCGGTCGGAGATGACCAGGCGAGGGTCGACCTGGCTGACGAGGCCGGCGAACTCCTCGGCGGTACTGCGTGGGTCGGTTGGTACCGAGACGGCGCCGATCGCCGACAGGGCGAGCCAGGTCAGAACGTACGCCGGCGTCGTGCGTGCGGTGAGGACGACGAGGTCGCCGTGCCGCACACCCTGCTCGCCGAGGCGATGGGCGGAGCGGGCCACCAGACCCGCCGCGGCCGTGAACGTGAGCTGCCCGTCGTCCGTGCGCAGCCATGTGCCATCGGGGTCGCGGTCCGCCGCCTCGGCCAGGAGGCCGGGGATGGTGTCGTCGATGGCTGCTCCCCGCTCGACCGGTCGGGACGCTCCGAACGTACCGCGCGATCCTGCGGGGACTTACGCTCCGCGGATGCAGGAAGCGGTGGCCACGACGACGTCCGCGACCGGTGGCAGCGCCACCGTCGTCATCGACGCCGACGCCAGCGTGGTGTACGAGCTGGTCAGCGACGTCACCGGCTACGGGCGCTTCAGCCCCGAGAACCGCTCGGCCCGGTGGCTCGGCGGGGCGTCGGGGCCAGAGGTCGGGGCGAGATTCCGGTCGTGGAACCGGCGCGGGCCTCTTCGCTGGTTCACGCACTGCCGGGTCGCGACGGCGGAGCCCGGCCGCACCTTCGCGTTCACCGTCGTGTTCCCGCCACCGATGCCGGCGACGCGGTGGACCTACCGGCTCGACACGGAGGGCGCTCGGACGCGGCTCGAGGAGAGCTGGGAGCTGCCCAAGCCGCTGGGCCCCGCCCGCCGAGCCATGATGCGGCTGTTCATCGGCGTCCAGGACCGGCCGGCGACGTTGACGGCCGGGGCCGCGGAGACGGTGGCCCGGATCCGCGAGGTCTGCGAGGCCGCGAAGCGCTAGACGGATCAAGGACTTCACGACCGGCTCCTGCGATGTCCGGTGGCCCCTGACGATCAAGGATTTCGTGACTGGACATGCCGAGTTGCGGTAGTCCCGACGCTCAAGGACTTCGCGACTGGTCGTAGCCGATGAGCGTGCGTCCTTCCGCCCACTATGGGCGCGTCGCACCGTCCCGGATGGCGCACGGCTTCGGTGGTTGCGAGCGGGTTCGCAGCTCCAGGGGCGGACCGACTGATCGCCCGGCAGGCATTCACGGGGCTGGTCGCACGGGGTCGTCGCACGGACCGGCGGCCACGACAGTCGTATGGTGCCTGTGTGTCCTGGGCCGGTTCCGATGTCGGCCGGCCGTACGAACTCGGAGGGTTGCATGTTCCTCGAGAGGCTCACGGTCTCCAACTTCCAGTGCTTCGGACCGGAGGGGACCACGATCCTGCTCGACCAGCAGCTCACGGCACTGCTGGGCGCGAACGCGTCGGGCAAGACTGCGGCGTGCCAGGCCCTCCTGCGCCTGTTCAGCGTCGTGGCCGACCAGCGCCAGATCCTTGTCGAGGACTTCCACGTACCCGATGACAAAGAAGACGCTCCGCAGAACCGAGAGCTGACGATCGAAGCAATCTTCGCGTTCCCCGAGCTCGCCGAGGACGGTGCCGCGGCCGCCGGCAGTGTGCCGGAGTTCTTCGCGCAGATGTCGGCCGACGACGACGGGCAGCTCAAGCTCCGGATCGTGTTGGAGGCCTCTTGGTCTGCTGAGGGTTCGGTCAGCGGCACCATCGAGGAGAGCCGCCGCGTCGTGCACACCTTCGAGGAGCACTACGGGGAGAAGTGGGTCGAGCTGCGAGCATCCGATCGCAACCGCATCCAGATGGTCTACGTGCCGGCCACTCGGGACGGCGCCCGCCAGGTCAACGCCTTCCTGCGCGGACGAGTATGGCGGGCAAGCCAATGGTCGGAGCCGTTCCGCAACCAGGTCAGCGGCGCAGCTGACGAGCTGGCGGAGACCTTCAAGAACGAAGCCGTCGTCGACAGCGTGACCAAGGCGATCTCCAGCCGCTGGCAGGAACTCCACCATCTGGCCTCGGAGCAGAACCCATTCTTCGAGCCCACAACCAGGGACTTCAGCGTCATGGTCACAAACGCCGAGATGCTTTTCGAGCCGTCGATGTCCGGGCGGATCCGGTCGGCGCGAGAGCTGAGCGACGGGCAGCAGTCCCTCCTGCACATCGCACTGACCGCAGCGACGCTGGACCTCGAAGCAGCGATCGCCCGTGGAGAGCACGACGACAAGTTCGACATCACCACCACGACGCTGCCCTCCCTGACCCTGCTGGCTCTCGAAGAGCCGGAGAACAACCTGTCGCCGTACTTCCTCTCCCGAGTCATCCAGCAGTTGCTCGACGTGACCGGCTCCGGGCGCGCGCAGGCTCTCATCTCCAGCCACTCCGCCAGCGTGCTGGGGCGCATTCCGCCCGAACGGGTCCGGCACCTGCGGCTCGACGAGATGACCAGGACGACCCGCCTGCGCGAGATCGTCCTGCCCGAGGATTCGACGGAGGCCGGCAAGTACATCCGGGAGGCGATCCGCGCTCACCCCGAGCTGTACTTCGCGCGCTTCGTCGTCCTCGGCGAGGGAGACTCCGAGCAGCTCGTCCTTCCGATGCTCGCCGAAGCCCGAGGGCTTCACATCGACCAGTCGTTCGTGGCCGTCGTCCCGCTTGGCGGTCGGCACACCAACCACTTCTGGCGCCTGCTCACCCAGCTTGACATCCCCTACGCCACGCTTCTCGACCTCGACTGGGGCCGCGCCGGCGGCGGCGAAGGCCGGATCCGGGACGCATGCAACCGCCTCTTGCAGGTCGGCATCGATCCCTTCGACGGCTCGAAGGGCATCGAGGACTTCACCTCGACCGACAACATCGACGGCCTCGACAACGACCAGATCGTCGCCTGGCTCAACCACTTGGAGAAGTGGGACATCTACTTCTCCGCGCCACTCGACCTCGACATGCTTCTGCTCAAGCACTTCAAGACCGCCTACACTGAGCACCTCGATGAAGGCCTGATCGGCCCCAGCAGCAAGGGCGACCCCGCCGCCGCGGTTCTGGGAGAGTCGGGTGTCCGGCCCGCCGTGGAGGGCTGGACCGACGCCAAGGACGTCGACGACCTCCGCTGGTACCGCTACCTCTTCCTGACGCACTCCAAGCCCAGCACGCACCTGAAGGCGCTCGCGCACGTCGACCCGGTCGACCTGGCTGACGTCCCGCCGCGGCTGGGCCGTCTCCTGGATCGGATCGGGAAGGTAGTCGGCTCGGCGTGATGAAGACCACCGCCGACTGGCGCCCCCGGGACATCGCCGACTTCGAGCCCGCGGCATGGGAGGCGCTGCGCGCCGACACGGCGTCGGTCACCGCAGGACCGGGCGCTGGGAAGTCGGAGTTCCTCGCTCAGCGCGCCGGCTACCTGCTCGAGACGCGGCTGTGCCGCCCGCCCCGGCAGATCCTTGCGATCTCGTTCAAGCGGGACGCGGCCGCCAACCTGCGCCGGCGCGTGCAGAACCGGCTGCCCGAGCACGCCGACCGGTTCACCTCCATGACCTTCGACGCCTTCACCAAGTCGATCGTCGACCGGTTCAAGGACCTGCTTCCTCCGGTGTGGGCCCTGGACAGTGGCTACCAGATCGGGTTCTCCAACCAGGCGGAAGTCCGCGCGTTCCTCGACGACCTCGGTGCGGCAGCTCCCGAGCCGTTCGCGGACGGCGTCTACGAGATTCGGCGGGTGGCATTCATCAACAACCTCGTCGGCTCCTACGACCTTCCGCCCGCGCCGCAGGAGCCGACCTCGGCGGCCGAATACGCCGTCCAGCAGTGGTGGGCCGCCAGGTACCAGTCCCACGAGGTCCCGACCGTCGACTTCGTCATGCTCAACCGCCTGGCCGAGTTACTCATCCGCTTCACCCCTCAGCTGCGGCGAGCGCTGCGGGCGACCTACCCGTTCGTCTTCGTCGACGAGTTCCAAGACACCACCTACGCCCAGTACTCGTTCTTGAATTCCGTCTTCAACAATGGCGGCACGACGGTCACGGTTGTCGGGGACAGCAAGCAGCGGATCATGGGATGGGCAGGCGCACTCGGCGACGCGTTCACCCAGTTCGAGCACGACTTCGACGCTGAGAGCTTCGAGCTGACCTGGAACTTCCGGTCCAACCAGCAGCTTGTCGACCTCCAGCATCGCTTCGCCACCCGGCTCGACCCCACGAGCCAGCGACAGATCTCCCAGGTCGCCTCCCATGTCGGCGAGTCGCCCACCCAGATCTGGTCCTTCTCGACCCCCAGGCTTGAGGCTGAGTCCATCGCGGCGTGGATCGCAGCCGACATCGAAGCCTCCGGGCGAGCTCCGTCCGAGTACGCCCTGATCGCCCGGCAGCGCGTCATCGACCTTGAGCCGGTACTCGCCGAAGCGCTCGCAGCCCAAGAACTCCATCTGCGCAACGACGACGCGCAGGTCGGTGACGTGAGGCTGCAGGATCTCCTCAAGGACGATCTCGTCCGGCTGCTCATCGGCCTGGTTCGTCTCAGTGCCTCCCGCGCCGGCCATCCGCAGACCTGGCGAGAGGTGAGCGCCACCCTGTCCCGGGTGGCGCCGTACGAACGCAATCGCGAGGTGGGCTCCGCCATCGATGACGCCCTCAGTGTGTTCCTGGGTGAGCTGCGGACCTGGTTCGCAGCGACGCCAGTTGGGATCGGCTCTGCGTCTGGCTCGGTGATTGACCTGACCGAGGAGACGACTGAAGCACTGACCGCGAAACTGACGGATTTCGTCAGGCTCGACGACATCGCCCATAAGCGGACGCTGACAGACCGGCCCGAGGACCTCCAGACGATGCTCGCGGCGTTCAAGGTACGGCTCGCGGAGGTTCTCGGTCGCGTCGACTCCTGGACCGAGGTTGCGGATGCCTTCACCGACGACGACGCTGTGCCGTTGCTGACCATCCACCGCAGCAAGGGCCTTGAGTACCACACCGTGTTCTTCGTGGGCCTGGAGAGCGACCAGTGGTGGGCCCATGCCCGCGAGACCGTCGACTCGACGATGGCGTTCTTCGTCGGCGTCTCCCGGGCCGCCGAACGGCTCTTCTTCACCCAATGCGACCAACGCGGCACCCAAGAAGGCATCGAAGACCTTTACGACGGACTCGCGCAGGCCGGCGTGCCGTGGGTGCGTCTGGGCTGATCAAGCGGCAGCCCTCACTTCGCCCCAGCGAGTAGTCGGACTGGCGGACCGGCAGTCCGGGGCCTGTGGACGGGTCGGAACCGTAGACTCGGCGTCCTCGATGGACCCGCGCCGTCGACAGAAGTGTCGGTACTGCGTCCTACGGTTGGGAACTCCTGACACACGGCGAAGGAGGAACGTTGTGACCTTGTACGTGGACGGCTCATGGTCGGGCTGGGATGGCGACACGATCCTGCAGCTGACCGACGGGTCCGTGTGGCGCCAGGACGAGTACCACTACGAGTATCATTAGGGTGCGGCTCCCGTGGAGGGACGTCACGCAGCGGTTGGGATTGTCATGTTGGCGTAGCGGGCTTCGTGCACTTGGTGCAGTTCGTTGTTGAGGTGGAACGTCCAGTACTGCTCGAAGTCGCCGTTGCTGCGTAGGGCTC
>DASROP010000248.1:0-4266 GCA_035646835.1 Actinomycetales bacterium
ACCGGCGCCGACCACGGGATCGAGTTCGGCTCCGAGCAGGACTACGCCCGGGCGCTGCCGCTCGGCGAGGCGATGGCCGACGACGTCCTGCTCGCCCACACGATGAACGGGCAACCGCTGCTTCCCCAGCACGGGGCGCCGCTGCGCGTCATCGTCCCCGGCTGGTACGGGATGACGCACGTCAAGTGGCTCCAGGAGATCCGGGTCATCGACGGCGTGTTCGAGGGCTTCCACAACGCGCTGGCCTACCGGTTCAAGCAGTCGGCCGACGACGTCGGCGAGCCGGTGACCCGGATCGCCCCGCGGGCGATGATGGTGCCGCCGGGCTTCCCCGACTTCATGACCCGCACCCGCGTCGTGGAGGCCGGCCGGCACGAGCTGGTCGGTCGTGCCTGGTCGGGCTGGGCCCCGATCGAGCGCGTGCAGGTCAGCGTGGACGACGGCGCCTCCTGGGTCGACGCCACGCTCGACGAGCCGATCGGCCGGTGGGCCTGGCGCGGGTGGCGCTGGACCTGGCAGGTCGACGAGCCGGGCACGTTCGCGCTGCGGGTGAGGGCGGACGACGAAGCCGGCAACAGCCAGCCGTTGGTCCAGGACTGGAACAGGCAGGGCGTGTCGAACACGAGCGCCCAGCGGGTCGAGGTCGTCGTCAGAGGGAGGACCCGATGAGAGAGATGCAGTGCCGTGATGCCGGCTTCGACTGCGACGCCGTCGTGCGTGCGGAGACGGACGACGAGGTGATGGCCCAGGTGGGCGCGCGCGCCCAGGAGGTGCACGGGGTCGACGTCACCCCGGACATGCGACTGCGGCTGGGCGGCCTCGTGCACGACGGCTGACCGCGTCGGGTTTCAGCGGGCCGGTTCGCCGGGTGGCAGCGTCCGCAGGGTCATGCTCGGGAACCGGCGGAAGTCACGGTCCTCGGACAGCACCGTGGTGACGCCGTGCTCGCGGCACACAGCGACGAGCTCCGCGTCGAGCACGAGGTTCCCCTTGGCGTCTCCCTCGTCCAGGGCTTCGAGGAGCAGGCGCCAGTACCTGCGCCCGGGATGGAGCACCCGGACCGTCGGGCTCGCCAGAATGGAGTCGATGGTCCCCACCGCGACGTCTCGAGTGGTCGGTGGATGGAAGTACCCCGGCCGCGTCACCACTCGCAGGAACTCACCGATCACGAAGACCGGCAACGCCCACAGCTCATCTCCCTCGGCGAGCTCGGCCAGGGCACGGTTCGCCCGCTGGTGCTGCGCCATCTCGCGGCGGTGGGCGTAGACCAGGATGTTGGTGTCGACCGCGATCATGCGTCGGCATCCATCGCCTCGTAGAGCGCGTGACGGTCCGCCGGGTCGATTGCCGGCTCGGACGTCCCCGCGACCACGGGAAGGCGCAGGCGGAAACGCCCTCCCTGGACCGGGGTGAGCAGCATGGCCCGCAGTGCGTCCTCGACGACCGACGTCAGAGTCGTCCCCCGCTGGAGCGCGTGCTCCTTCGCCTGCCGCATCAGCCCGTCGTCCAGATTCAGGGTCGTCTTCATACGGCTGACCTTACCTGCTCGACCAGATATATGGGTCACAGGTGGTGCAGCAGGAACCTCGCGACCTCGCGCTCCCAGCGGTCGGCGTCGACGTTCCACTCCTTGGTGTGGCGCGCGCCGGTGAACGAGACGTAGGTGACCAGGTCGGGCCGCGCCTGGGCGAGCTGGCGGGAGGGGCCGGCGGGCACGAACTCGTCGTCCTCGCTGTGCACCAGCAGCACCGGGAGGCGCAGCTCCGCCGCCCGCGTCACCCAGTCCATCCGCCGCAGGTCGACCGGACCGTCCACCCCGAGGACGAGCCGCGCCGATCGGTGTCCCAGCATCTGGAGGCCGAGCCGACCGACCGGCTTGGGGAGCTTGTTCAGCCGCGCGTGGTGGTCCAGCACGAACCGCCAGTCGACGACGGGGGCGTCGAGCACCAGCGCGCGGACCCGGTCCGCCGTCCACGACCGGGAGACCGCCTGCAGCACGATCGCGCCACCCATCGACCAGCCGACGAGCACGACCTCCCGCGCCCCCTGCTCCAGCGCGTGGAGGATGGTGGCCTCCACGTCGAGCCACTCGGTGTCGCCCAGGTGAGAGCGGCCTCCGTGCGTCGAGGGCCCCACCGAGTCGTTGCGGTAGCTCGGCACCAGCAACGGGACCCCGAGCCGGTGCAGCAGGGGGATGGCCCGCAGGCACTCCTCCCGCGACGCACCGCGCCCGTGCACGAGCACCGCCCACACGTCGCGCCGCTCGACCTCCGGCGACGGCGGCACGAACCAGGTCGGCAGCCCACCGGCGTCCGACGTCACCACGACGTCGGTGTGCTCGACGCCCAGGGCGGACGTCGGCGTCCCGGCGAAGTAGTAGCCGTTCCAGCGGGCCGGCCCGGCCACCGGGCGCCCGGCGTCGACGCCCAGCAGCTCGCGAGTCACCGTGCCCGCGTGCCGGTCGCGCTCCAGCACCGCCCCGACGCGGGCGTGCCCCGCCCCGCCGTCCAGCCACACGCCGTAGCGGCCCGGCGCCACCGTCTCCTCCGTCACGCCGAGCGTGACGGTCCCGGCGCCGACCGACAGGACCTGGACGTCGTCCGGCTTGGCCCGGTCGGGCGTGACGATCCGGCGTGCGAAGTACGCGGCCGCCGCCGAGACGGCTCCGCCCACGGCGAGCGCCAGCCCCCCTCCGACCGCCGCCCCGGTCACCGCGGCGCGGACCACCGAGGGGCGGCTCACCGCTCGGCCTCCGGACGCCGGGCGCGGCGGGCCACCGCGACCGCCCACAGCACCAGGGGGACCTGCAGCGGCAGCCGGACGACGGCGACCGCCTTGTACAGGTCGGAGGCCCGTGCCGACGACAGAGCGTCGACCGCCATCTGGATGTTGGCGGGGAACACGGCGACGAACAGCAGTGCCGTGGCGACGGCCCCGCGCCGGCGGGTCCGGACGGGCACGAGCGCGGCGGCACAGGCGATCTGGGCGACGCCGGAGGCGTACACCCAGGGGTAGGGGTCCCCGAGGGCGTCGGGGACGATCGACGCGTAGGGCCGCGGTCGGACGAAGTGCAGCGCCCCTGCCCCGGCCAGCACGATCGCCAGCGTGCGCCAGCCGGGCCGGGGGATGCTCACCCGGCGATTGTGCCGCCCGGCGGGCCGGCGAGCGGCGCAGGGGGCCGTCAGCCGCTGGTGAGGACGTCGGCGATGCTGAACCCGACCGGCCGCTCGAGCTGGTCGTAGGTGCAGGACGACGGGTCCCGGTCGGGGCGCCAGCGCACGAACTGGGCGGTGTGCCGGAACCGGACGCCTTCCATGTAGTCGTAGCGGACCTCGACCACGCGCTCGGGGCGAAGCGGGACGAACGACAGGTCCTTGCCGGCGTTCCAGCGGCTCGTCTCGGACTTGCGCGGCGTGCGGTTGCCGACCTCCTGCTGTGCCCACGCCCACGGGTGGCCCTCGAAGTCGGTGACGAGCGGTTGCAGCTCGGTGAACAGCTCCCGGCGTCGCGCCATCGTGAACGCACCGACGACACCGACCGAGGCGAGGACGCCGTCGTCGTCGTGGAGCCCGAGCAGGAGCGAGCCGATGGCGTCCGGGCCCGACTTGTGGACCCGGTAGCCGGCGACGACGCAGTCCGCGGTGCGCTCGTGCTTGATCTTGGTCATCACCCGCTTGTCCGGCTGGTAGGGCAGGTCCAGCTTCTTCGCGATCAGGCCGTCGAGCCCGGCACCCTCGAACTGCGCGAACCACTGCCGGGCGACGTCGAGGTCCTGGGTGGCCGGCGTGATGTGCACCGGTGGTGCGGCGTCGGCGAGCGCGCCCTCCAGCAGCGCGCGGCGCTCGGAGAGCGGACGCCCGGTGAGGTCGTCGTCGGAGAGGGCGAGCAGGTCGAACGCGACGAAGCTGGCGGGTGTCTGCTCCGAGAGGAGCTTCACGCGGCTGGCGGCAGGGTGGATTCGCTGCTGCAGCGCCTCGAAGTCCAGCGTGTTGCGGACGGTGTCGGCCACGATGATCTCCCCGTCGATCACCGCCCGCTGCGGGAAGTTCGCCCGCACCGCCTCGACGACCTCAGGGAAGTAGCGGGTCATCGGCCGCTCGTTGCGGCTGCCGATCTCGACCTCGTCGCCGTCACGGAAGATCACCGACCTGAACCCGTCCCACTTCGGCTCGTAGAACTGACCAGCGGGGATCTCGGCCGCGGGCTTGGCCAGCATCGGCGAGACGGGTGGCATCACAGGAAGGTCCACGCGCTCAGTCTGCCCCG
>DASROP010000249.1:0-6390 GCA_035646835.1 Actinomycetales bacterium
GGACTCCGTGGCGCTGGAGTGCCCGGCGTACGTACGCACCACCCACGGCCGGTCGCGCTCGGGACGGGACGGCTGGGCCGACTCGGGCTGGGTCTGGGTCACGCAGGGGCCTCCTCGCTCACCTGGCGCGAGGTTACCCGCCGCGCTGCGTAGCCTGTGGCCGACGCCGTGCCGCGGAGGTGGACGATGACGCAGGCGCCCCGCCCGGGCCCCGTACCGAGGATCCAGGTGCCCGGGCCCTCTCCGGCGCTGCGCCGGTTCATCAGCCAGGAGTCCGGCAGCGCCGCCCTGCTGCTGGCCGCCACGGTGCTGGCCCTGGTCTGGGCCAACTCGCCCTGGTCGCAGGGCCTCGAGGACCTGTGGCTGACCACGGCGTCCCTGGGGGTCGGCGAGGCCGCGATCGATCTCGACCTCCGGCACTGGGTCAACGACGCCGCGATGGCGATCTTCTTCCTGGTCGTCGGGCTGGAGATCACGCGCGAGATCAGCTCCGGAGAGCTGCGTGACCGCCGCAGCGTCGCCGTCCCCGCCCTCGGGGCGCTCGGTGGCCTCGCCGTCCCCGCGCTGATCTACCTGTTGTTCAACTCCTCGGGCGAGGCGGCGCGTGGCTGGGGCATCGTGATGTCCACCGACACGGCCTTCGTGGTGGGCGTGCTGGCCTTGTTCGGTCCGCGCTGCCCGGACCGGCTCCGACTGTTCCTGCTCACGCTCGCCATCGTGGACGACGTGGGCGCGATCAGCGTGATGGCGATCTTCTACAGCGACGACATCTCCCTGCCGGCGCTGGCCGGCGCTGCCGTCGTCCTGGCGGCGCTGGTCGCAATGCGGTGGCTGCGGGTGTGGCGCCTGGCCCCCTACGTCGTGGCCGGCGTCCTGCTCTGGCTGATGGTGCACGCCTCCGGCGTCCACGCCACGCTTGCCGGCGTCATGCTGGGCCTGCTCGTGCCGACCCGGCAGGCGCGGCAGGAGGACGTCGACGGCATCCCCCACTACGGGCGAGCCCTGCAGGAGCAGCCCGACGCCGAGCGGGTGAACCTCGCCGTCCTCGCGGCCAAGGCGACGGTGCCCGCCAACGCCCGGCTGATGCGCGCGCTGCACCCGTGGTCGGCCTTCGTGGTGATCCCGCTCTTCGGCCTGGCCAACGCGGGGGTGTCGCTGGACGCCGACACGCTACGGCAGGCCGCGACATCGCCCGTGACGATCGGCGTGATCGTGGCACTGGTGGTCGGCAACGCCGTCGGCATCACCGCGGCCGCGGCCCTCGCCCTGCGCGCCGGGTGGGGCGTGCTGCCCGGCGGGGTCCGGTACACGCACCTGTTCGGCGGCGCGACGCTGGCGGGTATCGGTTTCACCATCTCGCTGTTCATCACCGGTCTGGCGTTCACCGACCCCGCGCTGGTCGACCAGGCGAAGATCGGCATCCTCGTCGGGTCGCTGGTAGCGGCCGGGCTGGGCACGCTGATCCTGCGCACCCTGGGCGAGCGGTCGTCGCTGTGCACCGCCGAGCCGGGCGACGACGGCCTACCGAGCCTGCCGCCGCGTCCCTGGTACGAACCCGCCCGGACCGGTTGAGGCGCCGGCCGCGCGCCGTAGCGCCGCCAGGTCCATCCGCCCCTCGTAGTGCACGCCGTCGACGAACAGCCACGGGGTGCCGCGCACGCCCATCTCGACGCCCGCCGCGAAGTCCCCCTCCACGACGTCACCGCAGGGCTGGGCGGCGTCGCCGACCACCCGTGCCCCGTCCACGCCGAGCGAGTCGGCGTAGGCGCTGAGGTCGGCGTCGGTGAGCCGGTGCTGGTTCTCGAACAGCAGGTCGTGCATCTCCCAGAACACGCCGAACGGCGCGCTCGCCTCGGCGGCGAGGGCGGCGGTCAGCGCGTACGGGTGCAGGTCGGCCAGCGGGAAGTTCCGGAACACCAGTCTGATCCGGCCGTCGGACTCCGCCACGAGCGCGCGCAGCACCGGTTCCGCCGCGGCGCAGTAGGGACACTCGTAGTCGCCGAACTCCAGGACGGTGACCGGTGCGGACGGATCGCCACGGGCGTGCTCGTGGGCGGGCGGGTCCGACACGAACGGCAGTCTCGCACCGGTCAGCCGGCGGCGAGACCGGCGGGCTCGGTCGCGAGGTGCAGGACGCGGTGCAGGCCCGTCCGGCGCAGCAGCCGGTGCACGGACGGCGGCACGTCGCGCAGCACCAGCCGACGGCCGGTGCGCGAGGCGCGCCGGTGGGCACCGACGAGCACTCCTAGCCCGGCGCTGTCGCGGATCTCGAGCCCGGACAGGTCGAGCACGAGGTCACCCGATCCGGCGTCGACGGCCCGGTGCAGCGCCTCGCGGACGTCGGCGGCCGCGGGCAGGTCGAGGCGACCGCACAGCGCCAGCACCTGACCGGCGTCCAGCTCCGCGAGCTCCATCGCACCTCCGCCCCTGGGGTCCGGGCACCGTAACGGGTGTGACTGGAGTGACCAAGGAGGCGCGCGGGGCTATGGATCAGAGTTGAGGGGCGAGGAGGTCGAGGACGTCGGCCAGCTCGGCGACCAGGAACGCCTCCGGTTCCGCGAGCCCGCGCAGCGCGGCGGACACGGCGAGCCCGTCGGCGCAGGCGAGCAGCGCACGGGGCCGTGTGGCATCGCGGCCAGCGGCGGTGAGCAGGTCGACGAGCATCGGGCCGAACCGCTCGTCCCACTGCCGCATGTCGTCGGCCCACTCGGGGTCGGCGGACGCCGCGAGGACCCGGCCGTACATCGCCCTGACGCCGTCCACGCCCCGGCCTGCATACGGCCCCAGCACCATCGCCACCAGCGTGCGGGCGAGCGCCGGTCGGCTGGTCCTGACCGTCGTGCCCGCCATCCGGTCCCGCGCCGCCTCCAGGTGCGCCTCCAGCACGCGCATCGACGCCGCACGCAGCATCTGCCGCACGTCGGTGAAGTAGTAGGGCACCTGGCCGAGCGCCGTGTCGGCCGAGGCCGCGACCGCCCGGGCGGTCACCCCGGCCGGGCCGTGTTCGACGAGCAGGACGGCGGCCGCGGCGACGAGCGACTCCCGGCGCTGTCGACCCCCGGGCGTCGACGACCGGCGGCCGCCGGCGGTCGCCATCAGTGGCCCCCGGACGACGTCAGCTGCAGGCCGACGACGCCGGCGACGACGAGCCCGATGCTCACCAGCCGGGCGACCGCGGCGGACTCGCCGAGCACGAGCATCCCGACGACCGCGGTCCCGACGGCACCGATGCCTGTCCAGACCGCGTAGGCGCTGCCGACCGGCAGGCTCTTCAGCGCCTCGGCGAGCAGCGCGAAGCTCGCGACCGCGAACACGACGAAGGAGACGGTCCACCAGAGGCGGCTGAACCCGTCGCTCAGCTTCAGCGAGATCGCGAACGCCGTCTCGAACGTCCCCGCGAGCACCACCAGCACCCAGGCCATCATCGGTCTCCCTAATTTGTACGCACGTTCAATCATGATTGTACGAGCGTACCACTTTGCGATGACCGTCGCCGGGGCGAGACTCGTCGCGAGGAGGTGGACGTCGATGGCGAGCTGGGGCAGCTACTCGTACCTGTTCGGACCCGTCGTCGCCTTCCTCCTCGTCGCGCTGCTGGCGCTGTTGCTGCGCTGGACGTTCGCCCGCGGCCGGTCGCTCGTGGAGAGGCCGTCCCGTCGCGGTGGCGCCTCCGACTACGGGCTCCTCGTGGCCGTCGCGGAGCCGGCCACGTTCGTCGAGGCCGAGCTGATCCGGCTGGAGCTGACCGATGCGGGGATCCGCGCCACCCTGGCTCCGACCACCGCGGGCCCGCGGGTGATGGTCTTCGAGGCCGACGCGGGGTCGGCACGCGCTCACCTTGCGCGCCGCGGCTGACTCGCGTGCCTGGAGTCCTTGATCACGACGTGATGATCAAGGACTCCAGGCACGGTCCGGCGCCGTGGACCGCGTGACGTCGGCACCCAGCGCCACCAGCTGGGGCACGAAGCCCGCGTAGCCACGGTCGACGTGCTCGACGCCGGAGATCTCGGTGACGCCGTCCGCCACCAGGCCCGCGACGACCAGCGCGGCCCCGGCCCTGATGTCGCTGGCCTCGACGGGGGCGCCCGACAGCCGCGGCCTGCCGCGGACCAGCACGTGCTGGCCGTCGACGGTGATGTCCGCCCCGAGCCGGGTGATCTCGTGCGCGAAGCGGAACCGCGACTCGAACAGGTTCTCGGTGATCACGGCCGACCCCTCCGCCACCGCACCCATGGTCAGTGCGAACGGCTGGAGGTCGGTCGGGAAGCCCGGGTACGGCAGCGTCGCCACATCCACCGCCCTGGGCCGTACCGGCCCGACCACGCGGACTCCCTCAGGCGTCGCCGTCACCTCGGCGCCGGCCAGCCGCAGCTTGTCGATCGCCATCCGCAGGTGCTCGGCCCGCGCGCCGCGGATCGTGACGTCACCTCCCGTGATCGCCGCCGCGAACGCCCACGTGCCGGCGACCACGCGGTCGGGGACGACCCGGTGCGTGACCGGTGCCAGCGAGTCCACCCCCTGCACGACCAGCCGCGAGGTCCCGACGCCGTCGACGTGGCCGCCCATCGCCACGAGCATCAAGGCGAGGTCGTCGACCTCTGGCTCCCGGGCCACGTTGTCGAGCACGGTCTCGCCGCTGGCGAGCACCGACGCCATCAGCAGGTTCTCGGTCGCACCAACGGAGGGGAAGGCCAGGGTGAAGAGCCCGCCGCGCAGGCCCCTCGGCGCCTCCGCGACGAGGTAGCCGTGATCTACCCGCACGGTGGCGCCCAGGGCCCGCAGGCCCTCCTCATGCAGGTCGAGCCCTCGCGAGCCGATCGCGTCGCCACCAGGCAGGGCCACGTCGGCCGCACCCACCCTGGCCACCAGCGGTCCGAGCACGCTGATCGAGGCCCGCATCGCCCGCACCAGCTCGTAGTCGGCTCGGTGCCCCGGCCGTTCCGGCACGTCGATGTCGAGCCGCGAGCCCGCCAGGTCGTGCTCCACCTCGCAGCCCAGACGGCGCAGCAGCTCGGACATGATCGCCACGTCGACGATCTCGGGCACGTCGAGCAGCGTGCTGCGGCCCGGCGCCAGCAGGGTCGCCGCCATCAGCTTGAGCACGCTGTTCTTGGCGCCGGAGACCGAGACCTCGCCCCGCAGGGGTGCGCCACCCACGACGCGGATCCGCTCCACGGCGACGATCGTAGGGTGGCCACTACGCTCGCCGTCATGGGTGTGAGGCTGAACCGGATCTACACCGGCACGGGTGACGACGGCACGACGGGGCTCGGCGACTTCAGTCGAATACGCAAGACCGACCCCCGGCTGGCGGCCTACGCAGACACCGACGAGGCCGGCGCGGCGATCGGCGTCGCGGTCGAGCTCGGACGACTGTCGGACGACGTGGCGCTGCTGCTGAGGAGGGTGCAGAACGACCTCTTCGACCTCGGGGCCGACCTCTGCATGCCTCTGGCGGGCTCCTACGAGTACGAGCCCCTGCGCGTGCAGCCCGAGTGGCCCGCGGAGCTGGAGCGAGCGATCGACCACTACAACGCGGAGCTGCCCAAGCTGACCACGTTCGTCCTCGCCGGCGGCAGCCCGGCCGCCGCGTACCTGCACGTCGCGCGCACCGTCGTCCGCCGCGCGGAGCGCTCGGTCTGGGTGGCGATCGAGACCCACGGGACGGAGGCGGACGGCGGCGTGAACCTCCTCGTCGCGACCTACCTCAACCGGCTGTCGGACCTGCTGTTCGTGCTGGCCAGGTCCACGACCGGCCCGGACGGCGAGGTCCTCTGGCAGCCGGGCGGCGGGCGCTGACTGGGCAGGACGAGCCGGCGGGCTGGTCAGGCGCCGGGTCGCGAGGCGGGACGCTCCCCGATGTCGACGGACTCGGCGACGACGACCACCCGGTCGTGGTCGACGGAGAGGAAGCCGCCGCCGATGTCGGCGCTGACCACGCTGCCGTCGGTGGGCGTGATCCGCACCTCCCCCTCGACGAGGACGCCGAGGATCGGCGCGTGGCCGGGCAGGATGCCCAGCTCGCCGTCCGTGGTGCGGGCGAGGAGCTGGCGCGCCTCACCCGTCCAGACCTTGCGGTCCGCAGCGACGAGCTCGACCTGAAGAGCGGCCACGGTGATGCCTCCGGTTCGTCGGTCGGTCAGTGGTTCGGGGGAACGACGTGCTTGATCACGCGAAGGGTCAGCTGTCGGAGCCGGTCTCCTTCTGGATCTGCTCCCACTTGCGCTCGACGTCGTCCAGCCCGCCGCACATGAAGAACGCCTGCTCGGAGACGTGGTCGTACTCGCCGTCCGCGATCTTCGTGAAGGCCTCGACGGTGTCGTCGAGCGGCACGGTGGAGCCCTCGAGGCCGGTGAACTGCTTGGCCACGTAGGTGTTCTGCGACAGGAA
>DASROP010000250.1:0-11689 GCA_035646835.1 Actinomycetales bacterium
GGCCGGCCTGCCACAGGCCGAACACGGCGCCGGTCGGGTCGGCGGCGACCAGCATCCGCCCGAACTCCTCGATTCCCATCGGGCCCATCAGCACGGTGCCGCCGGCGTCGGTGATGCGGGTGGCGGCGGCGTCGACGTCCGAGGTCGCGAGGTACGTCGTCCACCCCGCCGGGGGAGTCTCGTCGGTCGGCGGCATCTCCCCGATGCCGGCCGCCGGACGGCCGGCCAGCTCGCACATCATGTAGTAGCCGGTCTCGGGGCCGCCCTCGGTGAACTCCCAGCCGAACAGCGGCCCGTAGAACGCCTGGGCCGCGTGCCGGTCGGGAACCACGAGGTCGACCCAGGACGGCGTCCCGTCGGGCCAGGGTTCGTCGCGTGTCGTCATGCCGGTGAGCCTGCCACCGATCGCCACCGGGCGGAACGGGAGGGCAGCATGGTGGCTGTGGATGTCACCGAACCGTTCGACCGCGACCCCCAGCGGCTCGTGGTGCGAGGCGTCGTGACCGAGGGCGTCGAGCCGGGGTCCGTCGTCCTGGTGCCCGATCCCGGTGGCCCGGGGTCGGCCACCTACCAGCTCGGGCCCGCCTGGCAGCACGTGATCGGGCGCCGGGTGGACCTGGTCGCCCAGGCCCTGCCCAGGATGATGACGACCCAGCAGCAAGGCACGCCGGTCCGCGTCCTCAGTCTCACGATCGTGGACGGCTGACGGCGGCCTCGAGGGACGGCGTCCACTCCCGGCCGCCGGCGACGAACTCGGTGTCTCGGGATCGGTGGTGTCGTGGACGACGAGGAGGTCCGGCGCGCCGCTCTGCAACGCCAGGATCAGTGAGTGCACTCACTATGTGCGGCGGGACCGCGGCGCGGCCCTGACCCAGGCGGAGCTCGCCGAGCGGCTGGGCATCTCGCAGTGCGACGTGTCGAAGCTGGAACGGCGCCGCGACGTGCGCCTGTCGACCCTGCGCGACGACACCGCGGCCTGGGCGCCCGGCTGCGCCTGGTGGCCGAGACACGCGACGGCGCGGTCGACCTCGACCAGCCGGGCGGAACGCCGCGATAGGTTCGCCGCCGTGAGGGTCGCGGTGCCAGCAGAAGTCCTGCCCGGGGAGCGTCGCGTCGCGGTCACCCCCGAGACGGCCGCGCAGCTGGTCGGTGCCGGCCTCGAGGTGGTCGTGCAGGCCGGAGCGGGCCGGCACGCCAGCCTGCCCGACCAGGCCTACGCGCACGCGGGAGCTGTCGTCGTCGAGGCCGTCGAGGCCGGTGAGGTCGATGTCCTGCTGCACGTGCGCCCCCTGCACCCCAAGCTGCCGGCCCGGTTGAAGGCGGGCGCGATCACGATCGGGCTCTGCTCGCCGTCCACCGAGCCGGCCACGGTCGAGGCCCTGCGTGACGCCGGGGTGACCTCCTTCGCGCTGGAGCTGGTGCCGCGCATCTCCCGGGCGCAGTCGATGGACGCGCTCAGCTCGCAGGCTCTGGTCGCCGGCTACCGCTGCGTGCTGGAGGCGGCAACGCGGCTGCCCCGATTCTTCCCGCTGTTCATGACCGCGGCCGGCACGGTGCCCCCGGCCCGCGTGCTCGTGCTGGGCGCGGGGGTCGCCGGGCTCCAGGCCATCGCGACCGCGAAACGGTTGGGCGCCAAGGTGTTCGGCTACGACGTGCGCCCGGCCTCGGCGGACGAGGTCCGCTCGATGGGGGCCACCTTCGTCGAGCTCGACCTGGAGGCGTTGGAGGGGGCCGGTGGCTACGCGCGCGAGATGAGCGAGGACCGCGGTACCCGCCAGCGCGAGCTGCTCGCCCCGCACGTCGCCGACGCCGACGTCGTGATCACTACCGCCGCGGTGCCCGGCCGGGCCGCCCCGCTGCTCGTCACCGCCGAGATGGTGGCCGCGATGAAGGCGGGCTCTGTGGTCGCGGACCTGGCGGCCGAGTCGGGGGGCAACGTCGAGGGCTCGGTCCCCGGCGAGGACGTGTCGGTGGCGACCGCGGACGGCGGCACGGCGACCCTGGTCGGGATGGCGGACGCCGCCTCGACGATGCCGGTGGACGCCTCCCGTCTCTACGCCAAGAACGCGGCGACCCTGCTGCTGCTGATGACCAGCGAGGGCTCCGTCGTCCCCGACTTCGACGACGAGGTGGTCGCGGGGGCCTGCCTGACGCACGACGGCGTGATCAGGCACGAGCCGACCCGGGAGCAGATCGAGGGAGGAGAGTCCTGATGGACGGCGTCGCGCTGCTCACCGTGTTCGTGCTGGCAGTGTTCGTCGGCTTCGAGGTGGTCTCGAAGGTCTCGACGACGCTGCACACACCACTGATGTCGGGGGCCAACGCGATCCACGGGATCATCCTGGTCGGCTCGATCATCGTCGCGGGGCAGGCGGCGTCGACCGGCGTCCTGGTCGTCGCGCTCGTCGCGGTGGTGCTGGCGACGATGAACCTCGTCGGCGGCTTCGTCGTCACGGACCGGATGCTGGAGATGTTCAAGGGGCGGCGCCCGTGAACGTCCTGTCTCCCACCGCAACCGCGGTGGCCTACCTGGTCGCCGCCGTCTGCTTCATCCTCGCGCTCAAGGGCCTGAGCTCGCCGCGGACGGCGCGGCGCGGGAACCTGATCGGTGCCGCGGGCGCGGTGATCGCCGTAGCCACGGTCTTCGCGTCCGTCGAGCTGGAGAACACCCTGGCGATCGTCGTCGCGATCGTCGTCGGCAGCGCGATCGCCGTCCCGATCTCACGCGTCGTCAAGATGACGCAGATGCCGCAGCTGGTGGCGCTGTTCAACGGGGTCGGCGGTGGTGCGGCCGCGCTGGTCGCGCTGCTCGAGCTCGGCGAGCTGGGCGACCCCACGCCGGTCGGCCCCGCGCTCGCCGTCGGGTTCACGGTGCTCGTCGGCGCGGTCTCGTTCAGCGGGTCGATGGTCACGTTCGCCAAGCTGCAGGAGCTGATGACCACCCGGCCGGTGGTCCTGCCGGGAGCCCGCGCTCTGATGATCGGCTCGCTCGCCGCGTCCGTCGTCCTCGCCGGGCTGCTGGTGGCGAACGGCGAGCCGGCGCTTGCCGTCGCGGCGCTCGTGGTGGGGCTGCTGGTCGGTGTCCTGCTGGTGCTGCCGGTCGGGGGCGCCGACGTCCCGATCGTCATCTCGCTGCTGAACGCCTTCACCGGGCTGGCCGTGGCGGCGTCCGGGTTCGTGCTCGACAACGTGCTGCTGCTGGTGGCCGGCACCCTGGTGGGCGCGAGCGGCACGATCCTGACGCGGGCGATGGCCTCGGCGATGGGCCGCAGCGTGAGCGGAATCCTGTTCGGCGCGCTGCGCGGAGGATCGACGGCGGGCTCGACCGAGATCTCCGACCGGCCGGTGCGCTCGTCGTCCCCGGAGGACGTCGCGATCCTGCTGGGCTACGCGCAGACCGTCGTCGTCGTGCCGGGCTACGGTCTCGCGGTCGCCCAGGCGCAGCACACGATGGCCGAGCTGGCCGACACGCTGGAGGCGCGCGGCATCGAGGTGGTCTACGGGATCCACCCGGTCGCGGGCCGGATGCCCGGCCACATGAACGTGCTGCTCGCCGAGGCCAACGTGCCGTACGAGTCGCTCCAGGAGATGGACGAGGTCAACCCGAGGCTGCGGACGGCAGACGTCGCCCTGGTCGTCGGCGCCAACGACGTCGTCAACCCGGCCGCGAAGACCTCGCCCGGATCGCCGATCTACGGGATGCCGATCATGGAGGTGTCGGGGGCGCAGCAGGTCGTCTTCCTCAAGCGGTCGATGCGGCCGGGCTTCGCCGGCATCGAGAACGAGCTGCTCTACGAACCCCAGACCACGTTGCTGTTCGGTGACGCCAAGGACTCGCTGACCAAGGTGCTCGCCGGAGTCAAGGCCCTGTAGCGGGCTCAGCTCGCGAGGTCGGCCCGCACGCGCCCCAGCAGGCCCTTCCCGGCGGCCTGGACCTGGTCGAGCACCTCGGTGAACCCCTCGATGCCGCCGTAGTAGGGGTCGGCGACGTCCAGCTCACGGTCACTCGCGTCGTCCGGGACGTCGGCGTCGAACGCCCGCAGCATCACCACCTTGTCGAGGTGGTGCGGGCCGGCCCAGGCTCGCAGGGAGCGGGCGTGACCGGAGTCGAGCGCGACGACCAAGTCGGTGGTGACGAAGTCCGCGGCGTCGAACTGACGCGCTCGGTGGCTGGCACCGTCGAATCCCGCACGGCGCAACGCATCCAGGGCGCGGCGGTCCGCGGGCTCGCCGACGTGCCAGTCGCCGGTGCCGGCCGAGTCCACGTCCACCCGGTCGGCGAGACCGGCGTCCTCGACCAGGTGCGAGAAGACGGCCTCCGCCATCGGCGAGCGGCAGATGTTGCCCGAGCAGACGAACGTCACCCGGTAGGGGCGATCGGCGGACGGGGGCATCCGGCCATGGTGGCGCATCTTCACGTCCCGTCCACAGGCCCCGAACGACCGAGATCTGTCCACAGCCGCCCACTCGGGCCCTCCGTCGTCCGGAATCCGCCCTAGCGTCCCGATCCCGGCCTGACCTGGCCGGTCGGCAGAGGCAGGGAGGGTACGTGGACGTCGGAGCGGCGGCCGTGGCGGCGGCGCGGGCCGGCCAGCTGCGGTCGGTGGCGGACGACGTGCGCCACCAGGGCCAGCGCGCACTGGGGACGACGTCCATCGACTGGCGGTCCCCGGCAGCGGGGGCGTTCAGGACGCAGGCGTGCGAGCTCGGGCTCTCGGGACTGGACCTGGCGCGGCGGATCGACGAGGCCGCGGAGGCACTGGAGCGCCACGCCGTCGTCGCGGCTGGCCGTTTCTCGGAGCTGGAGGACTTCCTGCGACGACTGCCGACCGCGCCATGACCGGTGACGCGATCGAGGTGGTCGGCGGGGCCGGGGGGACGGCGGCCGATCTCGCCGCGATGATCGGCGGCGCATCGGTGCTGGCGACGGCCGCGGACTGCTTCCTGGAGGCGGGCGCGCACGTGGCACGGACCGCGACGGACCCGGCCCTGCTCGGGGGCGCGGCGGTGGACCCGGGTGGCTACGCCGAGGTGCAGACGCGCCTGCTCCCCCTGGCGGCGGCGCTCGGGGTGCAGGGGGCGCGGGCGGTGGCCCTGGGGCACGGGGTGCGAACGGCCGCGCTGGCCTACGGGGCGACCGATCGCGCGACGGAGGCGCTCTTCGTGACCGCCCGGAACGCGGTGGCGCGGAAGGTCGGCAAGGTCGTGCTCCGCGCCGTCCCCCGCACGAGCCCCTACGCGGTGGTCGCGGTCACGCTGCCGGTGGGGGCGTGGATCAGCCTGCGCGGCTACCCCCTGCTGCTGGCCGAGGCCCGGCTGCTGGCCGCGGACGTGGTGCTGGGCCGCTTCGCGCCGGACAGCCTCGACGACCGGTTCCTGCGGATGGAGCGGGAGCACCTGCGCGTCCTGCTCGACGACCTGGATGCCGCCGGGGCGCTGGCGCTGGGGTGGGCCGGCGACCACCCGGAGGCCGCGCAGCACCTGGCGGGGTCGGTGCCCGCCTTCCTCGACGGGCTGACCGGCCCGCTCCGGACCGGCTTCGGGGACGGCGGCACGTGGCCGCCTCACGACGTCGAGGAGCTGGCACTGCTGGCGGCGATGCTGGGCGCGCACGTGCCGCTGCTCGACGAGAACCGGCGCGTGACGGTCGCGGCCGCCGGGTCGGCCGTGCCGGCGTCCGCACCGCGCGGGGTCGCCGACCTGCTGCGCCGGGTCGCGCCGGCCACCCCGCCGACGGCCCCCGCGCCGGGCGTGGCCTACACGCCGGGGCGGATCCGCGTGGACCGTCTGGACTCCCCCGGCGGGACGTCCTGGGTGGTGACCCTGCCGCCGACGCAGTCGTGGTCACCGACCGGCGGGCGCAACCCCTTCGACGCCTCCAGCAACGTCCACCTGATGGGCGGGCAGCCGGCCGCGTCCTCCGGTGCCGCGACAGCGGCGATGCAGGCTGCCGGCGTCCGCCCCGGCCAGCCCGTGCTGCTCGTCGGCTACAGCCAGGGCGGGCTGACCGCCGTCCAGATGGCCGCCGACCCGGCGGTGAGGGCTCGATTCGACGTGACCTCGGTGCTGACCGCCGGGTCGCCCGCCGGCGCCTTCGAGCCACCGGACGGCGTCGACGTGCTGTCGCTCGAGCACCGGCAGGACCTCGTCGTGGCCACCGACGGCGAGGACAACCCCGACGACCTCGGCTGGACGACGGTGCGCCGCGACCTGGGAGCGGACGGCTCGCCGTCGACGGCCCACCACCTCGCTCCGTACCTGGAGACCGCGGCGCTCGTCGACGCGTCGACCGATGACTCGGTGCGGGCCTGGATGCGTTCGGCCGCTACGTTCCTGGACGCGCCGGGGACGACGGCCACGGTCACCGACTACGACGTCGCCCGGGCGGACGGTCAGTCGGGGTAACCCTCCGGGTTGGCCGACTGCCAGCGCCAGGTGTCGACGCACATGTCGTCGATCGTGCGCGCCGCCGTCCAGCCCAGGTCCGCTCGGGCGAGCGACGGGTCGGCGTAGGACGCCGCCACGTCACCCGGCCGCCGGGGCTGGATCTCGTACGGGATCTCGCGACCGCTCGCTCGCGCGAACGCCGCGACGACCTCGAGCACGCTGCTGCCTCGTCCGGTGCCGAGGTTCCACGCCGAGCAGCCGCCCTTGGCGGCGAGGAACTCCAGGGCGGCCAGGTGGCCTTCGGCCAGGTCGACGACGTGGACGTAGTCGCGGACGCCGGTGCCGTCCGGCGTCGGGTAGTCGTTGCCGAAGACGGCCAGTCTCTCCCGCAGCCCGACCGCGACCTGCGCGATGAACGGCACCAGGTTGTTCGGGATGCCTTGCGGGTCCTCGCCGATGCGTCCCGAGGCGTGGGCGCCGACCGGGTTGAAGTACCGCAGCAGCGCCACCTTCCAGCGGTCGTCTGCGCCGGCGACGTCCGTGAGCACCTTCTCGACCATCAGCTTCGACCAGCCGTAGGGGTTGGTCCCGCTCAGCGGCGCGCCCTCGTCGACCGGCACGGACTGCGGGTCGCCGTAGACGGTGGCGGAGGAGGAGAACACGATCGTCCGGCAGTCGCTGGAGTCCATCGCGCGCACCAGCTCCAGCGTGCCCGAGACGTTGTTGCGGTAGTACCGCGCCGGCTGCGCCACCGACTCACCCACCGCCTTCAGGCCGGCGAAGTGGACGACCGCCTCTGGCCGGGCCTCGTCGAACACCCGGCGCAGGGCGTCGGCGTCGAGGAGGTCCACGGTGTGCAGCGGCACCTCCCGGCCGGTGATCTCACCGACCCGGCGCAGCGACTCTCGCTTGGCGTTGGAGAGGTTGTCGACGACGGTCACCTCGTGCCCCGCCTCGAGCAGGGCGACCACCGTGTGGCTGCCGACGTACCCCGCCCCGCCGGTCACCAGGATCCGCATGACGGCCAACCTACCGACGGCCCGATGTGTATGATGAGGTTCTGATCTACACATCGGGAGCGGGCATGCGGACCAACATCGACATCGACGACGACCTGATGGCCGAGGCGATGAGGCTGGCCGGGACGACGACGAAGAGGTCCACCGTGGAGGAGGCCCTTCGCGAGCTGATTCGCCGGCACAAGATCGGCGAGCTCCGCGCCTTGCGCGGCAAGGTGGAGTGGATCGGCGACCTCGACGAGATGCGCACCGACAGCGACAGCGACGCGCTGAGCAACAGGTGATCGTCGCCGACACCGGCGTCTGGATCGACTACCTGCGCGGTCCGAGAACGCCACGTACGGATCGCCTCGACCTTGCCCTGGATGACGGCGTGGCGCTGACGGACATCGTGCTGACCGAGCTGCTGCAAGGCCTCGGGGAGAACGAGGTCCGGCCCATGGAGCACCTGCTGGGAGCCTTCCCGGTGCTGCGGCTGGAGTCGTTGGAGGACTTCCGCCGCTCGGCCGCGCTCTACCGCGCGGCCCGGGCCGCGGGGCGCACGGTTCGCCGGACGACCGACTGCCTGATCGCGTCGGTGTGCATCCGCGAGAACATCCCGCTGCTGCACGCCGACCGCGACTTCGACACCCTCGCCGGGGTCAGCGACCTCGTCGTCGTCCCGGTGGCAGACGGTGATTGAGCCTGACTCTGAGTAGTGGATGCCCACACCACCCCGGAAGTGGCGCATACTGGGTGGGATGAGTACTCGCCCAGTAGCCAAGCGACGCCCTCTGCCGACGAGCCCGTTCAACCGGACACCTCCGAAGGAACAGGTCGACTACGGCGACAACGACCGGGTCTGCCACGACCGCCACGGGCTGGGGCGCGTCCTGCGCACCGAGAGCGACTCCGTGGTCGTCGACTTCGGCGCGGGCAAGGTGGTCCGCGTCGCCAGGACGAGCGACCGCCTCACCCCGCTGTAGCGCTCAGCGCTGTCGTCGGTCAGCGCGGTCGTCGGTCAGCGCAGTCCGCGCTCGTCCAGGATCCGCTTGATCTTGCCCACGCTGCGCTCCAGCGACCCCGGCGCCAGCACCTCGACGTCGACGCTGACGCCGATCGAGTCCTTGACCCGGCGGGCGAGCGTCGCGGACAGCGCGGCGTAGTCGTCCGACGGGACGTCCTCCCTCGCCTCCACCCGCACCGCCAGCTCGTCGAGCCGCTCCGGACGGCGCAGCACGCACACGAAGTGCGGCGAGAGCCCCGTCACCGCCAGGGCCTGCTCCTCCACCTGGGTCGGGAAGACGTTGACACCGCGCACGATCATCAGGTCGTCGCTGCGGCCGGTGATCCGCCCCATCCGACGGAACGCCGGCCGAGCCGTCCCCGGCAGCAGCCTCGTGAGATCCCTTGTGCGGTAACGGATCACCGGCATCGCCTGCTTGGTCAGCGAGGTGAAGACGAGCTCGCCCTCCTCGCCGTCCGCCACCGGGTCACCGGTGACGGGGTCGATCACCTCGGGGTAGAAGTGGTCCTCCCAGACGTGCAGCCCGTCCTTGGTCTCCACGCACTCCTGGGCGACACCCGGCCCCATCACCTCGCTCAGCCCGTAGATGTCCACCGCGTGCAGCCCGGCCCGCTGCTCGATCTCGGCGCGCATCTGCTCGGTCCACGGCTCGGCGCCGAAGATTCCGACCTCGAGCGACGTCGAGCGCGGGTCGACGCCCTGCTGCTCCATCTCGTCGAGCAGCGACAGGAAGTAGGACGGCGTCACCATCACCACGCGCGGCCGGAAGTCGGTGATCAGCCGGACCTGACGCTCGGTCATCCCCCCCGAGACCGGGACGACGGTGCAGCCGAGCCGCTCGGCGCCGTAGTGCGCGCCGAGCCCACCCGTGAAGAGCCCGTAACCGTAGGCGACGTGGACGACGTCACCCGGCCGGGCGCCGGCGGCCCGCATCGAGCGGGCAACGACGTCCGCCCAGACGCTGAGGTCGTCGGCGGTGTACCCCACGACGGTGGCCTGACCGGTAGTCCCCGACGACGCGTGCACGCGCGAGACGAGCTCCCGTGGCACGGCGAACATGCCGAACGGGTAGTTCTGGCGCAGGTCCTCCTTGGCGGTCAACGGAAAGCGGCGCAGGTCGGCGAGCTCGCGGCAGTCATCCGGCCGGACGCCGGCCGCGTCGAAGGCGTTGCGGTAGTGCGGCACGTTCTCGTACACGTGGCGGAGGGTGCCCTGCAGGCGCGTGAGCTGCAGCGCTCGCAGCTCGTCGAGCGAGAGGCGCTCGCCCTCGTCGGCCAGGTCGGGGCGCGGCTCGATCTCGGGAAGCGTGGTCATCGTCAGGCCTCCTAGGGTCTCTCCAGCAGCATCGCGGCGCCTTGGCCGACACCGACGCACATCGTCGCGAGCGCGTACCGCTCGTCGCGGTGGCTGCGCTCCAGCGCCGCGGTCAGCGCGAGCCGGGTGCCGCTGGCGCCGAGCGGGTGTCCCAGGGCGATCGCGCCCCCGTTGGCGTTGACGTGCTCGGCGTCGTCCGCGACGCCGAGCTGGCGCAGGCTCGCGAGCACCTGAGCCGCGAAGGCCTCGTTGAGCTCGATCACGCCGACGTCCTCGACCTCGACGCCGTGCCGGCCCAGCACCGTGCGGACCGCGGGCACCGGGCCGACGCCCATCACGCGCGGGGCCACCCCGGCGGCGGAGGCGCCCGCGATCCGCGCCAGCGGCGTCCAGCCGTGCCGCTCGACCGCGCCGCCGCTCGCCACCAGCACCGCGGCCGCGCCGTCGTTGACGCCGGAGGCGTTGCCTGCGGTCACGGTGCCGTCCGGGCGCACGACCGGGCGCAGCTTCGCCAGCGCCTCCATCGAGGTCTCGCGCGGGTGTTCGTCACGGTCGACCACGACGTCGTCCCCCCGCGTCACCGGCACCGTCACCGCCGCGATCTCCTCGGCGAGCCTGCCGTCCGCCTGCGCCTTCGCGGTGCGCCGCTGCGAGCGCAGTGCGTACGCGTCCTGGTCGTCGCGCGAGACGGAGTGGTCGTCCGCCACGTTCTCCGCCGTGCCGGGCATCGCGTCGGTGCCGTAGGCCTCGGCCATGGCCGGGTTCACGAAGCGCCAGCCGATCGTGGTGTCGAAGATCTCGGCGGTGCGGTCGAAGGCGCCGGACGCCTTGCCCAACACGAACGGCGCCCGGCTCATCGACTCGACGCCGCCGGCGAGGACGACGTCTGCCTCGCCACAACGGATCTGCCGGGCGGCGTCCGCCACCGCGTCCAGTCCGCTGGCGCACAGGCGGTTCACGGTGCGGCCGGGAACCGTGTCGGGCAGGCCCGCGAGCAGCAGCGCCATCCGGGCGACGTTGCGGTTGTCCTCCCCGGCCTGGTTGGCGCAGCCGAGCACCACCTCGTCGACGTCGTCGCCCGCCAGCTGTGTCCTCGCGACCAGCTGTCGCAGCACGTGGGCCGCCATGTCGTCGGGGCGCACGGTGGCGAGCGCGCCCCCGTAGCGGCCGAACGGGGTGCGGACGCCGGTCACCAGGTACGCATCGGTCATGGCAGCTCTCCTTCGGTGATCGGTCGACCCAGCGAACGGGACCGCCCCTGGAACAGCGCCACGAGGCCGCCGTCGTCCTCGCGGGTCACCCGCACCCGGGTCACGCCGTTGCGGCCGAAGGTCGTCTCCTGCAACGCCTCTGCGACGAGTACCTCGCCCAGGGACGCCGGCGCGACGAAGGTGATGTCCGCGCTGGACGCGACCGTCACTGTGCCACCGGAGTTGCACGCGAAGGCGAACGCGCTGTCGGCGAGCGTGAACACGACGCCCCCGTGGACGGTCCCGTGGCCCATCACCATGTCGTCGCGCACCGGCATCCGCAGCGTGGCCCGGCCGGGGCCGATCTCGAGCAGCTCCATCCCCATCGCCCGGCTCGCGGTGTCGGCGGCCCACATCACCTCGGCGCTGCGCCGCGCCACGACGTCACCCTCAGAGGTCACGGAGGCTCCTTCCGGGCAGCGCGTCCGCCAGCACCGGGCTCGGCCGGTAGCGGCCGGACGGGTTGGCGGCGTGCAGCTCGTGCAGGACGCCCTCCACGGCGTCCGGTCCGAGAGCGTCGCCCCACTCCAGGGGCCCGGCCGGGTAGCCCGTGCCGAGGCGCATCCCGACGTCGACGTCCCCTGCCGTCGCCTCGCCCCGCGTGACCAGCTCGACCGCCTCGTTGACCAGCATCGCGACGGTGCGCGCCACCACGATGCCGGCACGGTCGGCGACCACGGAGACCGAGACACCCGCTGCCTGGCAGAGGCCGA
>DASROP010000251.1:0-21429 GCA_035646835.1 Actinomycetales bacterium
GGCCGGCCGGTGCTCGGTCGGTGACGTGCTCGGGGTGGTGGACGGCGACTTCGCGGTGATCGGCTCCGACCTGACGGAGGTGGCCGCGGACGTGCTCTCGCGCCTGCTGTCCGGGGGTGGTGAGCTGGTCACGCTCGTCACCGGTCAGGACTGCCCGCCGTCCAGCACGACCACCTCGACCTCCCGGCGCTGGTCGAGCACCCGAGCGGTGAGGACGTCGGTCAGGTCGGCCGGGCAGTCCTGACCGTGACGAGGGTGACCAGCTCACCACCCCCGGACAGCAGGCGCGAGAGCACGTCCGCGGCCACCTCCGTCAGGTCGGAGCCGATCACCGCGAAGTCACCGTCCACCACGCCGAGCACGTCACCCACCGCGCACCGGCCGGTCACCGTGGCGGCGGCGGCCTGGGCGACTGCGAGCGTGTCGGGGTCGTTGGGCAGGACGACGACGGCCCGGGTGCCGGCGTCACGGACGGCGGCCAGCACCTCTGCCGTCGACGCGCGGCGACCCGCCGCGTCGGTGACCGGCACCACGCCCGAGCCACGGAAGGTCTCGGCGAGCCCCGCGCCGGCGGCCCAGGCGACGACGCCGACCCCGTCGCGCGGCGGCCCGTGGCCACCGGCCGCCGCGGACGCGAAGTGGGTCACCCGCAGCTGGTGCGGACGACCGGTCTCGATGCCCGCCTCGACCGCCGCGCCGACGTCGTCGGTGTGCACGTGCACGTGCCAGAGTCCGGCGCCTCCCACTACGACGAGGCTGTCGCCGAGGCCCGCCAGCGTCCGGCGCAGCGGGGGCACCTCATCGTCGGCGGCATCCAGCAGGAACATCACCTCGAACGCCGGCCCGTCGGGCGTGGCGCCGTGGCACCCGGTCTCGGCGGCGAGCGCGAGCGGCTCGGCCGGCGGGCGGGTCTCCGCCTCGGACAGCCCCGCGGGCGCCTCGCCGGTGACGACGGACACGAGGGCCTCGATCAGGACGACGACGCCGCAGCCGCCGGCGTCGACCACGCCGGCGTCGCGCAGGGCGGGCAGCTGCTCGGTGGTCCTGGCGAGCGCGGTCCGCGCCCCCTCGAGGGCGGCGGTGACGACGTCGGCCAGCGCCGGACCGGCGCGGTCGGCACCGGCGGCCGCGGCCCGCGTGACCGACAGCATGGTGCCCTCGACGGGTTCCTCGACCGCCGCCCAGGCCTGCGCGTCGGCGCGCGCGAAGGCGGCCCGTGCACGTTCAGCATCGGCGGCGTCCGCCGCCGACTCGGCCAGCTCGTCGGCCCAGCCGCGCAGCAGCTGGCTCGTGATGATCCCGGAGTTGCCCCTGGCCCCCATCAGCGCGCCCCGCGCCACCGTGTCGCTGATCCTGGCGAGGGAGGCCCCGGCGTCCAGGTCGTGCAGGTCGCGCTGCGCCTGGAGGAGGGTGAGGTGGAGGTTGGTGCCCGTGTCGCCGTCCGGCACCGGGTAGACGTTGAGGGCGTCGATGCGCTCGCGCGCCGACTCGAGGCCGGCGACCGCGGCGTCGACCCAGCGCCGGGCGGCGTCGCCGTCCAGCACCTCGATCGCGCGTCTGTCGGTCATCGGAGGCCGCAGGCTACCGATTTCGGCTGAGCCCGGCGCTCGGCTACTCTTGGCCGGTTGCCCGGGCGAGCCGGGCCTTCCTTTTCGTCCGAACCTCAGGAGACACCGGTGGCTGCCAACTGCGACGTCTGCGGCAAGGGGCCGGGCTTCGGCAACAGCATCTCGCACTCGCACCGCCGGACGCCCCGCCGATGGAACCCGAACATCCAGCGCGTGCGCGCGATGGTGGGCTCGACGCCCAAGCGGCTCAACGTGTGCACGTCGTGCCTGAAGGCCGGCAAGGTCACCCGCTGACCTGACCCCCGCTCGACGAGAGGCCGGATCCCTGCGACGGGGCCCGGCCTCTCGCCCGTCCCGGAGCATTGCCACGCCGGTGGGCGATCACAGCGAGAACGGGTTGTGGATGGTCACGCCGGCGATCACCTGTCCGTCGTTCAGGTCCTCGGACCAGAGCACCTCGCAGCCCAGCGTGCCCGCACTCGTCACGATCATGGCGTCCCAGAAGGACAGCTGCGCCGAGCTGGCGAGCTGGATGGCCCCGACCACATCGCGTGCACGCGGCTCGTGGAGGGCCCAGCGGCTCAGCGTTCGAACGCGCCCGAGCGCGACGTCGTGACCGAGAGGCTGGGCAATATTGCGCGTCGCGTTGACGTAGAACTCCTGCAGCACCTGGACGCTGATGGCACCACGCCGCCGGGCGCCGAGCTCGCCGACGAGGGCAGCGGCACGCCGGTGCCGCTCACCGGCGGTGCGGTCATAGGCGTAGAGCAGGACGTTGGTGTCGACGAACGCCAATCCTTCCTCAGCGTTCATGCGTGTCCGCCCGCGACCAGGTGACCTCCCCCACCCGCATGGCGAGCCCCTCCTCCATCAGACGACGTTCCTCGCGCCACATCAGGTCGTAGTCGTCCTCCTGACGCGTCAGCGCCTCGAAGTACTCCGCCACGAGCGCGGACACCGAGGTGTCACGCATCGCCGCGACGACCTTCGCGCGGCGCACGAGGTCGTCGGGCAGGGTGAGGGTGATGTTCCGGACCGCCATGTGAACCAGTGTGGCACGGTTTCACAGGCGCCTCACGTTCGATCCGCAACCATCGACATCCCGGCGAGCCGACTGTTGACGTCAGCGGTGAGAAGCTCCATCCCGTCGGGTACAAGTGCGATCGCCGCTCGCCACTGCGCCTGAGCCGTGACGACCGAGCATCAGGTACGTCTCGGGGATGCAACCGTTCGTCTTCATCGGGACGCACCGTCTGCAGGAAGGGAAGCGCGAGGCCTACCAGGCCTACGCCGCCGACTTCGTCCGCTTCATCGAAGAGCGTGAACCCCAGCTGCGGCTCTTCACGTTCTACCTCGACGAGGACGCCGAGCTCGTCAGCGTCGTGCAGGTGCACCCCGACGCGGAGTCGATGGGCCTGCACATGCAGGTCGCCCACCAGCACATTGGCGAGGCGCTCGCCGACTACCTCGACGAAACGGTCTCGATCCAGATCTTCGGCGAGCCGACCACGGAGGTGCTGGCCATGATGCGGCAGCTCGCCGGCGACGGTGTGCCGGTGAGCATTCATCGCTCGTTCGCCGGGTTCGACCGGATGGAGCAGCCAGCGGCAACGAGCTGAAGGAGGCGGTCAGGCGGCTCAGCCGCCGAAGTGGTCCCAGCCGGGGGCGGACGGCGGCGCTTCGCCGTCCAACAGGACCCGAGGCTCGCCGACTCCGCTGTCTCTGACCGTCCCGATCCGCCGGAATCCGTTGGGCAGCAAGATGTCTGGTCCGAAGCACGCTGCCAGGCCGTGGTCCTCTCCCCCGCCGAGCACCCATTGCCACGGGTCGGCACCGAGTGCCTCGGCCGCTGCTGACACGGCGTCGACGTCCGCCGTCAGCAGGTCGCGCGAGAGGTCGATCCGCACCCCGCTCGCAACCGCGATCCTGCCGAGGTCGCGCAGCAGGCCGTCGCTGACGTCGATCATCGCGGTGGCGCCGGCCGAGGCGGCCGCGGGCCCGGCGGCCAACGGCGGGTCCGGACGGCGGTGCGCGGCCACCAGGTCGGGCGCCACCTCCGTGCGCTGCGTCCGGAGCAGCTCCCACCCGGCTGAGGACCACCCGAGCACCCCGGCGACGGCCACGACGTCGCCCGGCCCGGCCCCGTCCCGCCGCACCGGCTCGCGCCCCTGCAGGTCACCGAAGGCGGTCACGGCCACCACCAGCTCTGACCCCGAGGAGAGGTCGCCCCCCACGACACCGACGCCGGTGCCCTCGCACGCCTCGGCCAGGCCGCGTGTCACGCCGAGCGCCCACTCGACGTCGGTGTCCGGCGGCGCCACCAGCGAGACGACCAGCCCGGTCGGGACGGCGCCCATCGCCGCGACGTCGGCAAGGTTCTGCGCGGCGGCCTTGGCGCCGACGTCCGCGGCGCTCGACCACTCGCGGCGGAAGTCACGGCCCTCGACCAGCACGTCGGTGGTCACCACCACCCGGCCGTCGGGCGCGGCGAGCACGGCGGCGTCGTCGCCCGGTCCCAGCAGCGTGTGGCCGCCACGCGGGAGCAGGGGGAAGATCTCGCGCAGGAGCCCTGATTCGCCCACGTCGCCCAGCGTGCGGGGGCGGGCCATAGCGACACGGTAGCGTGACCGCCTTCGTGACCGAGGACGTTCACTTTCAGGAGGACACCGTGGTGGTGCAGGCCTACGTACTGGTCCAGACCGAGGTCGGCAAGGCCGCAGCGGTCGCCGAGGAGATCGCCACCATCGGCGGCGTCGTGCTCGCCGAGGACGTGACCGGCCCCTACGACGTGATCGTCCGGGTCGAGGCGGCGAACGTCGAGGAGCTCGGCCCGCTGGTGATGTCCCGGATCCAGGGCGTCAAGGGCATCACGCGCACGGTGACGTGCACCGTCGTCCACGCCTGATCGTCGCGGCGGCGCTCGCCGCACCCCTGCTGTCGTCCTGTGGCGCCGCGGTCGGTGTCGACGCCGCCCCGGACGCGGCACACCCGGCCTGCGCAGAGGTGTTCGTCGTGCTGCCGGACCAGCTGGGGGACCTGCCGCGCCGCGAGACGACGAGCCAGTCGTCCGCCGCCTGGGGGGACCCGCCGGTCGTGCTGCGCTGCGGCGTCGACCCGCCGGGGCCCACGACGGAGCCCTGCGTCGGTGTCGGCGACGTCGACTGGCTGCAGTCCGGGCTGGACGGCGGGGCGCGCTTCACCACCTACGGCCGCGTGCCCGCCCTCGACGTGACCGTCCCGGACGGGCTCTCCGCGGACGTCGTCCTGGGGGCCCTGGCCCCGGCTGCCGCCGTCCTCGAGGTGGAGGCCCGCTGCCTGTAGCCCCCTTTGCTCACCCACCCGCGCGATGCTCACCGAAACAGGAAACTCCCGGCTCGCGACGCAGGGTTCGGTGCGCAAAGCCGGGGTGGGTGAGCGACGTGGTGGGTCAGCGGAGGCCGGTGGGGCGGTTCAGCGCCAGCCGGATCAGGGTGTCGACGAGCTCGGGGTAGTCGACCCCGCTGGCCGCCCACAACCGCGGGTACATCGACGTGGCCGTGAAGCCCGGCATCGTGTTGATCTCGTTGACGACGACGTGGTGCGAGTCGGTGTAGAACGTATCGACGCGGGCCAGCCCCTCGCAGCCCATCACCTCGAACGCCCGCGCCGCGAGCGCGCGCACCTTCTCGGCGACGTGCTCGGGCAGGTCCGCGGGACAGCTCAGGCGCACGTTCGCGTCATCGAGGTACTTGGCATCGAAGTCGTAGAAGTCGTGACCGCCGAGCACCTCGACCTCGCCCGGCACCGACGTGCGGGGCGGGCCGCCGTCCGGGTCGGCCAGCACGGCGCACTCGATCTCCCGACCGCCCATCGCCGCCTCGACCACCACCTTGGGGTCGTGGCGCTGGGCCTCCTCGACGGCGGCGGCGAGATCCGCGGGGCGGTCGACCTTGCTGATCCCCATCGACGAGCCCGCGCGAGCCGGCTTGACGAAGACCGGCCAGCCCAGCGAGGCCACCGTTTCCGCGCACGCCGCGGGATCACGCTGCCACTCGCCGGGCATGATCACCGTGTACGGGCCGACCTCGATACCGTGGCCGGAGAAGACCACCTTCATGTAGTGCTTGTCCATGCTCAGCGCCGACGCGAGCACGCCGGAACCCACGTACCGGACGTCGACCAGCTCGAGCATCCCCTGCAGCGTCCCGTCCTCCCCGAACGGCCCGTGCAGCAGCGGGAACACGACGTCGACGTCACCCAGCGCGCGTGGCACCTCACCGCCCTCCAGCACCACGAGCCCGCGCTCCTCGGTCGAGGTGGGGACGACGACGGCCGGCCCGTCGTCCGCCGTCACCTCGGGCAGGTACGAGCCCTCGATGGCCCAGTGCTTCGGGTCGTCGGCGGCGAGCACCCAGCGGCCGGTCGTGGTGATGCCGATCGGGACGACCTCGTAGGCGTCGCGGTCGATCGCCGCCAGCACGCCGGCCGCCGTGGAGCAGCTGACCGAGTGCTCGCTCGACCTGCCTCCGAACACGACGGCGACCCGCGGCTTCGATGTCACGGGCGCCGACCCTAGCGCGCTGGGTAGCCTCGCCCGGTGGACGCATCCCCCGGCTGGTCGCCGGAGACGAAGGCCGTGACCGCGGGTCGGCCGGACGTCGAGCCGGGTGCCCCGGTCAACCCACCGGTCCAGCTCAGCTCGACGTTCGTCCTCGGGGTCCCCGACGGTGACAATCCCGTGTACGGCCGGGTCGACAACGCGACGTGGCGGGCGTGCGAGCAGGCGATCGGGGCCCTCGAGGGTGGCGACGCGACGCTCTTCGCCTCCGGGATGGCCGCCATCTCGGCAGTCCTCGCACAGGTTCCCCCTGACGGGCTCGTCGTCCTCCCGGTCGCCGCCTACAACACCACCCTGGCCCTGGCGGACGCGTTGCAGGAGCAGGGCCAGCTGCGAACCCGGCGGGTGGACGTCGCCGACACCGGTGCCGTGGAGGCGGCGGTGGACGGCGCCGCAGTGCTCTGGCTGGAGTCCCCCACGAACCCGCTGCTGGAGGTGGCCGACATCCGCGCCTGCGCCGACGCCGGACGACGGGCCGGCGCGCTGGTGGTGGTCGACAACACCTTCGCCACCCCGCTCCTGCAGCAGCCGCTGGCGCTCGGTGCCGACGTCGTCGTCCACTCGGTGACGAAGTACCTGGCCGGGCACTCCGACGTGGTGCTGGGCGCCACGGTCACGGCCTCCACCGAGGACACAGACCTCGCGGATCGGCTGATTCGGCACCGGGCGATGCACGGCGCCGTCCCCGGGCCGTGGGAGGCGTGGCTGGCGCTGCGCGGCATCCGCACCCTCGGCGTGCGGCTGGAGCGTGCGCAGGCGAGCGCCGCCGTCCTCGCCGCGCGACTCGAGGGGCACCCGGCGGTGACGCGCGTGCGCCACCCGTCGCTGCCCACCGACCCCGGCCACGAGCGCGCGCTCTTCCAGATGCACGGCTTCGGCGCGGTCGTCTCGATCGAGCTGGCGGACGCCGACGCCGCGGACGCCGTCACACGCGCCGTCCGGCTCTGGGTCCCGGCAACCAGCCTGGGCGGGGTCGAGTCCACCCTGGAACGGCGCCGCCGCCACCCGACCGAGCCGGACGTCGTCCCGGAGTCGTTGCTGCGCCTGTCGGTCGGCATCGAGGACGTCGAGGACCTCTGGCGCGACCTCGACGGCGCGCTGCGCTCGGTCTCCTGAAGGCTCAGGCCTGCTCGTGCTTGCGGGCTCGTGACAGCAGCGAGCCGGCCATCTCCTTGACCGGCATCCCGTCGTGGACGACGGCCACGACGTGGTCGACGATCGGCATGTCGACACCGACGGACTCGGCCAGGTCGGCGATGGACTTGCACGACTTGACGCCCTCGGCCGTCTGCTTCGTGGCGGCCACCACCTCGTCGACGGTCATGCCCTGGCCGAGGTTCACGCCGAAGGTCCGGTTGCGCGACAGCGGGGAGACGCACGTCGCGACGAGGTCGCCGAGGCCGGCCAGGCCGGCGATCGTCGCGGGGTCCGCACCGAGCGCCGCGCCGAGCCGGCTCGTCTCTGCCAGTCCCCGCGTGATGACCGTGGCCTTGGAGTTGTCACCGAACCCCATCCCCTCGGCGATCCCCACCGCCAGCGCCATCACGTTCTTGACCGCGCCGCCGACCTCGACACCGACGACGTCGGTGTTCGTGTAGGGCCGGAAGTAGCCGGTCGAGCAGGCGCGGGCGAGCTGCTCGGCTCGCTCGTGGTCGGAGCACGCGACGACCGTGGCGGTCGGCTGACGCGCGGCGATCTCCTTGGCGAGGTTCGGTCCCGACACGACGGCGATCCGATCGCTCCCGGCGCCGGTCACGTCGGCGACGACCTCGCTCATGCGCTGATGGCTTCCCAGCTCGACGCCCTTCATCAGGCTGACGAGCAGCGCACCGCCCGCGATGTCGTAGGACCAGGCCCCCAGGTTCTCCCGCAGCGACTGCGACGGCACGGCGAGGACGACGATGTCGGCCCCGTCGAGTACCTCCCCCGCATCGGTCGAGGCCGTGACGGACGCCGGGAGCTCGACGTCGCCGAGGTAGTCGGCGTTGCGGTGGTCACTGGAGATCTCCTTGCAGACCTCCTCGCGCCGGCCCCACATCCGGACGTCGACACCGGCGTCCGCGAGCACCATCGCGAACGTCGTGCCCCAGCTGCCGGTGCCCATCACCGCTGCCCTCTGCGTCACGCTGTCTCCCTCACGCTGGTCTCTGCTTGAAGTTGCCGGTCGTCGACTGTCCGTGGTCACGGGGGTCCCACCGGCTCGCCGGTGCCTGCTCGCCCCGGACCCGCTCGAGCATCCCGATGATGTCGTCGAGGATCGCATCCGTCGCGCCCGCCAGAGTGCCCTTGTCGAGGTCCCTTCCGGCGAAGCGGGAGAGGTCGACCGGCGGACCGGCCTCGACGTACACCCGCCGCGGGGGGAGCGCGTGCACCCGCTTGCCGTACGGAGCGAGCACGTCCTGCGGTCCCCACTGCGCCACCGGGATCACCGGGCACCCGGTCGTCAAGGCGACCCGGGCCGCGCCGGTCTTGCCACGCATCGGCCAGAGGTCAGGGTCCCGGGTCAGGGAGCCCTCCGGGTACATCGGCACGCACTCGCCGGCGCGCACCGCCTCCACCGCGGCACGGAAGGCCAGGGCCGCGTCGCCGGACTCGCGGTACACCGGGATCTGCCCCGCACCGCGGAGGATCCGGCCCGCGAGGGGGATGCGGAAGACCGCCTCCTTGCCGAGGAACCGCGGCAGCGCGCCGTGGTCGTAGAGGAAGTGGGCGAGGGTGAACGGGTCGGCGTACGAGAGGTGGTTCGAGCAGACGAGGTAACCGCGGTCGGCCGGCAGGTGCTCGGCCCCGACCCAGTGACGGCGCGTGAATACGGTGAGCAACGGCTTCACCAGCACCACCGCGATGCGGTAGCTCGCGCTCATCCCTCGCCGGCGCACCGCGTCTCCTCACTCCTGCACCTGACGTCGGTGCGTCCTGACGGCCGCCCTCATCGTACGGCTGACATCATCACGCGGTGGGCTCCGACCGTCGTTGGCACGTCGTGCTGCCGGTCAAGGGCGGGACGGGCGCCAAGTCACGGCTGTCGCCGGTACCTGACCGGGCCGGCCTGGCGACCGCGATGGCGCTGGACTGCCTGGACGCCGTGCTGTCCACGCCCGAGGTGGTCGGTGCGCTGGTGGTCACCGACGACGGCGACGTGGCCGCGGCGGCGCGCGATCTGGGCGCTCACGTGGTCGGCGCCGGTGTCCCAGGCCTGGGCCCCGCCGTCGCGGCAGGGCTCGCTGCGGCGCCGCACGGGCCGGTCGCCGTCCTGCTCGCCGACCTGCCGGCGCTGCGGCCCGATGACCTCGACGTCGGCCTGGACGCCGTGTCGCGCGCCCTGGACGACGGGGCCGGCTGGGCCTTCGTGCCGGACGCCGAGGGCACGGGCACGGTGCTGCTCGCGGCGGACGGCGCCTCCACGCTGTCACCGGCCTTCGGGCCCGGTTCGGCCGCAGCACACGAGCTCCTGGGCGCGCGCCGGCTCGACGTCGACGTCCCACGCCTTCGACGCGACGTCGACACGGCGTCGACGCTCGGCCAGGCGGTCACCCTCGGACTCGGGACCCGGACACGCCGTAGTCTCGACGGCGTGCAGGCGACCGTGCTGACCTTCGACCCGGGCTCGGGGAGCGGCGCCGTCGTGACGGACGACGGCGTCCGTCTCGTGATGCCCGCTGAGGCCCTGGACGGCAGCGGGCTCCGGCACCTGCGACCGGGGCAGCGCGTCACGTGCCTCCGGGACGGCGACGCCGTCAGCGACGTCCGGATCGTGGGCGTCAGCGGCTGACCGGCGCCAGGTCGGCCTCCCAGCGGCAGTCTGCCCCGAGCGCGGCCAGCTTGTCGGCGAAGTGCTCGTACCCGCGGTCGATGAGGTCCACACCGTGAACCGTCGAGGTGCCCTGGGCGGCGAGCGCCGCAATCAGGTGACTGAAACCGCCGCGCAGGTCGGGGACGACGACGTCCGCTCCGCGCAGCGGTGTCGGGCCTGAGATGGCGACGGAGTGCCTGAAGTTGCGCCGGCCGAACCGGCACGGCGTGGACCCCAGGCACTCCCGGTAGACCTGGATGCGTGCGCCCATCCCGACCAGGGCGTCGACGAAGCCGAACCTGTTCTCGTACACCGTCTCGTGCACGATCGACAGGCCGCTTGCCTGGGTCAGCGCGACGACCAGCGGCTGCTGCCAGTCGGTCATGAACCCCGGGTGGACGTCGGTCTCCAGCGCGATCGGCGCCAGCTCGCCGCCGGGGTGCCAGAACCGGATACCCCCGTCGTCGACGGCGAACGCCCCGCCGACCTTCCGGAACGTGTTGAGGAACGTCATCATCTCGGGCTGCCGGGCTCCGCGGACGTAGACGTCACCGCCGGTCGCGAGGGCCGCGCAGCCCCAGGAGGCGGCCTCGATCCGGTCCGGTAGCGCGCGGTGGGTGAAGCCGACCAGCCGTTCGACGCCCTCCACCCGGATCACGCGATCGGTGTCGACGCTGATGATCGCACCCATCTTCTGCAGCACCGCGATCAGGTCCAGGATCTCCGGCTCGACGGCCGCGTTGCGCAGCTCCGTGATGCCCTCGGCCCGGACGGCGGTCAGCAGCACCTGCTCGGTCGACCCGACGCTGGGGTACGGCAGCTCGAGACGCGTGCCGCGCAAGGGCTCCGGTGCGCTGATGCGGATGCCCTGCGCGCGCTTCTCCACCACCGCGCCGAACCGTCGGAGGACGTCGAGGTGGTAGTTGATCGGCCGGTCGCCGATGTGGCAGCCGCCGAGGTCGGGGATGAAGGCCTCGCCGAGGCGATGCACGAGCGGGCCGCAGAACAGGATCGGGATGCGGCTCGACCCGGAGTGCGCGTCGATGTCGGCGACGTGCGCGCTCTCGACGTTGGCCGGGTCGAGGAGCAGCTCGCCCTCGGACTCGTCGGCGTCTCCGCTCAGCTGACCCGAGACGCTGACACCGTGCAGCTCCAGGAGGCCGGTGACCACGGACACGTCCCGGATCGCCGGCACGTTCCGCAGGCTGCTCGGGGTCTCTCCCAACAGTGCCGCCACCATCGCCTTGGAGACGAAGTTCTTCGCACCGCGCACGCGGATGGACCCCCGGAGCGGGGCGCCGCCCTCGACCGTCAGGACTCTGCTCATGACCGCATCATCCCAGTCTTCCGGCAGGACGACGGACGGGCCGGCTCCCATGCTGGGAGCCGGCCCGTCCGGACCGATCTGGGACGTCGCTCAGATCAGCGCCTGGTTGCGCGCTTCGTGGCCTTGCGGGCGGTGCTCTTGCGTGCCGTGGACTTCTTCGCTGCGGACTTCTTCGCGGCCGGACGCTTCGCAGCGCCCTTCTTCGCGGCCGTCGACCTCTTGGCCGCTCCCGCCTTCTTCGCCGCCGCACCCTTCTTCGCTGCGGTCGACCTCTTGGTCGCTGCTGCCTTCTTCGTCGCAGCGCCCTTCTTGGCGGCCGTCGACCTCTTGGCCGCCGTGGACCGCTTCGCGGTCGTCTTCTTCGCGGTCGACTTCTTCGCGGTGCTCCTCTTCGCAGCACCCTTCTTCGCGGCGGTCGACCTCTTCTTCGCCGCGGCCTTCTTCGTGGCCGCACCCTTCTTCGCTGCCGCGGACCTCGTCGTCGTGGCCTTGCGCGTCCCGGTCGCGGCACCGGCGGCCGCCCTCGCGACACGTCCGGCCGCGCCGACGGCGGCCTTCGGCATGCTCTTCGGGTCGGCGACGTAGCCCTTGAACGCTGTGCCTGCCTTGAACTTGGGCACCGACGTCTTCTTGATCTTGACGGTCTGGCCGGTGCGCGGGTTGCGGCCGGTGCGCGCAGCGCGGGCCGCCTTCTCGAATGTGCCGAAGCCACTGATAGCGACGCGCTCGCCGCGGGCGACGGACCGAACGATGGCGTCGATGACCGCGTCCACAGCCTCGGTGGCAGCGCGCTTGCTGCCGAGCCGGGACTCCAGAGCGTCGACGAGCTGTCCCTTGTTCACAGCTTCCCCTTCACTAGACATGTCGAGCACTTGCCCGACCCGCGCACGACGGTAGGCCCCCCGGGCACCGGAGTCCACCACTTCGGACTCTTGGAGCCGTTGTGTCGCAAGGACAATCCGGATGGAGGGGTCTGCGGCTCAAGCACCGTCGCCCAGGTCGCAGAGCTCGTCGTAGAGAGCTCCGAGGCTCTCCAGCGCCGCCGCCGGACTCGTTCGCGCGCTGGCCGCGGCGCGATGAAAGCGCCCCGATAGCAACGCTTTTCGCTCGTCCGTGACCCTCGAGGCATCGAGTCGTCGCACGGTGGACAAGAGCGCGTCGGCCACGACGAGGAAGTCCGCAGGCGGCGACGAGACTGCCCCTGCGAGGTCCCGTGGGCGCTTCGCGGCCAGCACCTGGACTCGCACGTAGTCCTGGTCGTGGGATCCGTCATCACGGCGTGTCGCAGCGCGGCAACGACGCACCGCCTCTGCCACGAACGACTCGTGGTCCCGTGCCTGCAGGTGCGCCAGGTAGGCCGGGACCACCTGGCTGACGAGCCACCGGGTGATGGTGTCGGCGTCCGGCATCGACCGGCGCTGCCGGGACGTCCGCACCATGTCGACGACCAGCCCGGCCCCGACGACGAGTCGCCCCACCTCGAGCGCGGAAGGGAAGAACCACGGGCACTCGGGGGCGCCGGCTTCGCGCGCCAGCGGCGCCAGCAGCCCTCGCACGTGAGCGATCTGACCCTCCCCCCCGAGTTCCGCGCGCAGGACGCCGCCCGGTCGCAGGAGGTCGACGATGCCCGCGAGGACCACCGGCTGGTCATCTCGTGGCACCCAGTGCAGCGCGGCCACCGAGATCACCGCATCGAGGACGTCGGACGGCAGCAGTCGCCCGACGTCCTGCGCCCGCGCCGTCACGAACGCCAGGCCAGGACTCCGCCGCGCCGACGCCAGTCGGGTGCACGACTCGGATGCGTCCACACCGAGCACCCATCCTCCACGCGGGCCACCGGCGTCGACGGCCGAGGCGATGCCCGAGGTGAGATCGCCGACCCCGCACCCGAGATCGAGAACGCGCATTCCGGGCGTCAGGCTCAGTCCGCGCAGCGCGTCGTGGTCGAAGGCGCGATGGTGCGCCGTCGCGCCGGCGTACGCCGCGCCGTCGAACGTCATCCGAGAGTGGTGGGCATCCACCCGGGTCGAGTGCGCTCGAACTCGTCGACGGCGCCGGCGTGCCTGAGCGTCAGGCCGATGTCGTCGAGCCCCTCGGTGAGGCACCACCGCGTGTAGTCGTCGACGCGCAGCTCTGCCGTGATGTCCTCGCAGCGCACCTGGCGGCCGACGAGGTCGACGGTGACCTCGGTGCCGGGTCGGTTCTCGAGGATCTTCCAGATCAGCTCGATGTCCGACTGCGCCAGCTCACCCGCCAGCAGGCCCTGCTTGCCGGCATTGCCCCGGAAGATGTCGGCGAAGCGCGACGAGAGGACCGCCCTGAAGCCGTAGTCACGCAGTGCCCACACCGCGTGCTCGCGCGACGAGCCGGTGCCGAAGTCGCGACCCGCCACGAGCACCGACCCCCCGGCGAAGTGGGGATCGTTCAGGACGAAGGACTCGTCGCCGCGCCAGGCCGCGAAGAGCCCGTCCTCGAAACCCGTGCGGCTGATGCGCTTGAGGTACACCGCCGGGATGATCTGGTCCGTGTCGACCTGGCTGCGTCGCAAGGGGACGCCGGGGCCGGTGTGGGTCGTGAAGGGCTGCATCGTCGCTCCTCAGCGGTAGGAGGGAACGTCGGGAACGAGATCGTCCAGGTCCGACGGCGAGCTGAGGGTGCCGCGCACGGCCGTCGCCGCGGCGACCACGGGGCTGACGAGGTGGGTCCGTCCGCCCTTGCCCTGGCGACCCTCGAAGTTGCGGTTGGACGTGGAAGCCGCCCGCTCCCCGGGAGCGAGCTGGTCGGGGTTCATGCCCAGGCACATGGAGCAACCTGCCTGACGCCACTCGGCGCCGAACGCGGTGAACACCTCGCCCAGGCCCTCGGCCTCGGCCTGGAGGCGCACCCGCCCCGATCCCGGGACGACCAGGACTCGCACCGAGTCCGCCTTGTGCCGACCCCGAAGCACCTCGGCCGCGGCGCGGAGGTCCTCGATGCGCCCGTTGGTACAGGACCCGATGAACACGGTGTCGACGGCGATGTCGCGCAGCCGGGTGCCGGGGGCAAGGTCCATGTACTCCAGGGCGCGCTGGGCGGAGGCGGCGTCCCCGTCGTCGCCGTAGTCCTCCGGTGACGGGACCGTTCCCGACAGGGGGAGTCCCTGGCCGGGGTTCGTGCCCCAGGTGACGAACGGCTCCAGCTCGTCGGCGTGCACCACCACCTCGGTGTCGAACGTCGCCTCGTCGTCCGTGCGCAGCTCCCCCCACACCGCGACCGCGGCGTCCCAGTCCGCCCCGCGCGGCGCGTGCGGCCTGTCCTTCAGGTAGGCGAGGGTCGTAGCGTCCGGAGCGATCATCCCGGCACGCGCACCCGCCTCGATCGACATGTTGCACACGGTCATCCGGGCCTCCATCGAGAGCGCGCGAATGGCCTCGCCGCGGTACTCGATCACGTGGCCCTGCCCGCCACTCGTGCCGATCTTCGCGATCACCGCGAGGATGACGTCCTTGGCGCCCACGTCACCGGCGAGGGTGCCCTCCACCGTGACCGACATGGTGCGGAACGGCCGCAGGGGCAGGGTCTGCGTGGCGAGGACGTGCTCGACCTCCGACGTACCGATCCCGAAGGCGAGTGCGCCGAACGCGCCGTGCGTCGAGGTGTGGGAGTCGCCGCAGACGACGGTCATGCCCGGTTGGGTCAACCCGAGCTGCGGCCCCACGACGTGCACGATGCCCTGATCCACGTCGCCGAGCGGGTGCAGCCGGATGCCGAACTCCGCGCAGTTCCGGCGCAGCGTCTCCACCTGGATGCGACTGGTCTCGTCGGCGATGGGTTCGTCGATCCGCTCGGTCGGGACGTTGTGGTCCTCGGTCGCGATCGTGAGGTCCGGACGCCGGACGGCGCGACCCTCGGCGCGCAGGCCCTCGAACGCCTGCGGGCTGGTCACCTCGTGGACGAGGTGGAGGTCGATGTAGAGGAGATCGGGAGTGCCGTGCTCACCGTGGTGGACGACGTGGGCGTCCCAGACCTTCTCCGCCAGCGTGCGGGACATGAGCTGACCTCTCGTGGTTGCGTCTCATAGTAAGAGACGGCAGTATCGACTTATGGACAAGTCTAGCGGAGTCGGCGTCCTGGACAAGGCCGCGGTCGTGCTCTCCGCCCTGGAGGCCGGACCGTCGACCCTCGCGCAGCTGGTCGCCGCGACCGGGCTCGCGCGCCCGACCGCTCACCGGCTGGCCGTCGCCCTCGAGCACCACCGCCTGGTCGGCCGCGACCTGCAGGGGCGCTTCGTGCTCGGGCCGCGGCTGGGCGAGCTCGCGGCCGCCGCCGGCGAGGACCGGCTCCTGGCTGCCGCCGGCCCCGTGCTGACCATGCTGCGCGACCACACCGGCGAGAGCGCGCAGCTCTACCGGCGCCAGGGTGACTCCCGGATCTGCGTTGCTGCCGCCGAGCGACCGGTGGGGCTGCGCGACTCGATCCCGGTGGGGTCGACGCTGACCATGCTGGCGGGCAGCGCGGCCCAGATCCTGCTCGCCTGGGAGGAGCCCGACCGCCTGCACCGTGGCCTGCACGGAGCACGGTTCACGGCGACCGTGCTGTCCGGCGTCCGCCGCCGGGGGTGGGCCCAGAGCGTCGGAGAGCGCGAGGCCGGCGTGGCCTCGGTATCGGCCCCGGTGCGCGGGCCGTCCGGTCGTGTCGTCGCCGCGGTCTCGGTCTCCGGGCCCCTGCAGCGACTGACCCGCCAGCCCGGTCGCCTGCACGCCGCCGCCGTCGTCTCGACGGCCAACCGCCTGACCGACGTCCTGCGCCGGGCCGCGTCCTGACCCACTTCGGCACCACTTCCCCCGACTTCTGCTGCGTGTTCAACGTCTGAGACGGAGTCGAGAGGTGGAACACGCAGCAGAAGTCGGGGCGGGGGACGACGAGAGCCCGGTCACCGTGAGGCCACCGGGCTCTGTCTCGCGTAGCCCCGACGGGATTCGAACCCGCGCTACCGCCTTGAGAGGGCGGCGTGCTAGGCCGCTACACAACGGGGCCGCGAACGCTGGAGCACTCTAGCCGCTCGGGCGGCTGTGGCTCCAATCGCGCTGGGGTACCAGGACTCGAACCTAGACTAACTGGACCAGAACCAGTCGTGCTGCCAATTACACCATACCCCATGGGGGTATCCAGCCGGAGTCGGACCCGGCGGGCTACCGAGGGTGGATGCTACTCCAGGCGACCAGGGGGAACCAAAAGCGAACCCTCGTGCTCGCGCCGTCCAACGAACAGGCGCGCCACGACGGCCCGGCGGGCCAGCCAGGTCAGCGCGGCTCCGAGCAGCAGCATCGAGACGGTGTCGACGGCCACCACCCCGAGCCCGGCCTCGGTGACGCCGATCGCCGCCGCCAGCCCTCCGGTGAGGATCACCGGGACGAAGACCACGACGTTGTTGACCGTGTGCGCCGCTATCGCCGCCTCGAGGCCACCGGTGCGCCACACCAGGTACGAGGCGAGCAGGCCGAAGGCAAACCGGTCGAGGAAGAGGAACGCGTTCTGACCGCCGTGGGCGAAGGCGAAGGCGCTGGCCGAGACCGCGGCCGACACGACCACCCCGACCGCCGCCCGGGCGAACAGCGCCCCGACGGCCTGCGACATCCAGCCCCGGAAGAAGTACTCCTCCCCCGCCGCCTGCAGCGGCGTGGTGAGGACGACGATCGCCAGCAGCACGGCGACGTCGGTGCCGCGGCCGCTGGGGACGCCGTCCAGCAGCCAGAAGAAGGCCGTCACGGCAACGGCGATCACCAGCGAGACGGCGGCACACGCGAGCATCCACCGCCACCGCAGCCGGCCCACGACCGAGGAGACCCAGCGCGGGCGCCAGCCGTGTCCGGCCCATACCGCCAGCATCGACAACGGGATGCAGGCGGCGAGCAGCAGGTTCGTCGACAGGAGCACCCAGGGCTGGTCGAGCTCGGACTGCATCGACTCCAGGTCGAGACCGCCGCTGAGCGACGCGACGAACAGCGCGACCGTCGACGCGACGAGGAGCAGGGCCAGCCCGCCCACGACGATCGTGAGCGAGAGGAGCGAGCGCCACCACCGGTGGCGCTCGCCGCGGAGCAGCTGGGTGTAGGGCCGGCTCATGCACTCACTCTCGCCCGCAGAGCGACCAGGCGAGCGAGGGTGGACTCACGGCCGAGGATCTCCATCGACTCGAACAGCGGTGGGGACACCCGGCGGCCCGTGACCGCGACGCGCAGCGGCGCGAAAGCGAACTTAGGCTTGATCCCCAGCCCCTCGACCAGCACGCGGCGCAGCTCGGCCTCGATCTCGGCCGTCGCCCACGTCGACAGCGGGGCCAGGGCCTCGGCCGACGCCGAGAGGACGTCGGCGGCGTCGTCCTTCAGGGCCGCCACGGCGTCCGGCTCGATGGCCAGGTCGGCGTCGGAGGTGAAGAGGAAGCCGAGCATCCCGGGGGCCTCACCGAGCAGGTTCATCCGCGTCTGCACCAGCGGCGCGGCCTCGCGCAGCACCTCGTCCTCGCGCTCGGTCAGCGCGTCGCCGACGAGCCCGGCAGCGCGCAGGTAGGGGACGAGCCGCTCCCGGAACTCACCCTCCGGCAGCAGCCTGATGTGGTCGCCGTTGATCGCCTCGGCCTTCTTGGAGTCCCACCGCGCCGGGTTGGGGTTGACGTCGTGGACGTCGAAGGCCGCGACCAGCTCGGCGCGGTCGAAGACGTCACGGTCGTCGGCGATCGCCCACCCGAGCAGGGACAGGTAGTTCACCATTCCCTCCGGCGTCATCCCGCGCTCCCGGTGCAGGAAGAGGTCGGCCTCCGGCGCACGCTTGGAGAGCTTGCGGTTGCCCTCACCCAGCACCAGCGGCAGGTGACCGAACTGCGGCACCCCCTCCGCTGCACCGATGTCGCCGAGCGCGGAGTAGAGGGCGATCTGGCGGGGTGTCGAGCTGAGCAGGTCTTCCCCGCGCAGCACGTGGGTGATGCGCATCGCGGCGTCGTCCACCGGGTTCACCAGCGTGTAGAGCGGCTCGCCGTTGCCGCGCACGATGACGAAGTCGGGAACCGCGCCCGCCGGGAACGTCACGTCACCGCGGACGAGATCGGTGAACGTGATGTCGCCGTCCGGCATCCGCAGCCGCAGCACGGGCACCCGCCCGTCGTCCCGGAACGCCTGCCGCTGTGAGTCCGTCAGGTCGCGGTCGTGGTTGTCGTAGCCGAGCTTGACGTCGCGTCCGGCGGCCCGGTGACGGGCCTCGACCTCCTCCGGCGTCGAAAAGGACTCGTATGCATGACCGCTCGCGAGCAGCCGCTGAGCCACGTCGCGGTGGAGGTCGCGCCGCTCGCTCTGGCGGTAGGGGCCGTAGTCGCCGCCGACACCGGGCCCCTCGTCGTAGTCGAGGCCGAGCCACGCCATCGCGTCGAGCAGCTGGTCGACGCTCTCGGCGCTGTCGCGGGTGACGTCCGTGTCCTCGATGCGGAAGACGAGCGCCCCGCCGGTGTGGCGCGCGTACGCCCAGTTGAACAGGGCCGTGCGCATCAGCCCGACGTGCGGCGTCCCCGTCGGGCTGGGGCAGAACCTCACCCGCACCGTCATCGCGCGACCACGGGGTTGCTCAGGGCGCCGATGCCCTCGATCTCGACCTCGACCCGCTGGCCGCTCGTGATCGGGCCGACACCGGCGGGCGTCCCGGTGAGGATCACGTCACCCGGGAGCAGTGTGAACGCGGCCGAGACGTACTCGACGAGGGCGGGGACGTCGAAGACCAGGTCGGACGTCGAGCCGTCCTGCACGACCTGCCCGTCCAGGCGCGTGGTCAGCCGGAGGGAGGACGTGTCGAGGTCGGTGGTGATCCAGGGCCCGAGCGGGCACGACGAGTCGAAGCCCTTGGCCCGTGCCCACTGGTCGTCGCTGCGCTGCCAGTCGCGGGCGGTGACGTCGTTGGCCACCGTGTAACCGAGCACCACCTCGCTGACCCGCGCTCTCGGCACCGACTTGCAGATGCGGCCGATGACGACGGCGAGCTCGCCCTCGTAGTGCACCTCCTCGGAGCCGGGAGGTAGCACGATCGGGTCGTCCGGGCCGACGACGGACGTGTTGGGCTTGAGGAAGAGCAGCGGCTTCGTCGGCAGCTCGTGACCCAGCTCGGTCGCGTGGTCGGCGTAGTTGCGCCCCACCCCGACCACCTTGCTGCGCGGAATGACCGGCGCCAGCAGGCGGACCTCGTCCAGCGCCACGCGCTCACCCGTCGGCGCCAGCGGCACGTACAGGGGATCGCCGGTGACGACGGCGATCTGCTCCCCCTCCACCACACCGAAGCGGGGGTCGTCTCCGGTCGTGAACCTCGCGATATGCACCCGGCGACCCTATCGACGTGAGTGCCTACCCTGGTCCGGTGCCCACGGACGCGTGGCCACCTCGAGCGGGCCGGGTCGGCGTGGACGCCGGCCGGTCGCGACGGCACTGACGAGGTCGTTGCGCGGCAGCCGACATGCGGGCCTCGCCCTACGACTTCACCGAGCTCGGGGCTGACCGAGGCTCGGCTCAGCCGGAGAAGTCGACCTCGGAGAGCGCAGCGTGCCTGAACGCCGCCAGCCGTTCGGCCTGCTCGCCGATCGCGGCGCGGACCCGAGCCGAGACCCGGCCCCACGTCTCGACCTGGACCCGCAGCCGCTTGCCGGACTTGCGCGGGCGCCAGAGGCCGGCGATCTCCCCGTCGATCAGGACCGCGCCGGGCCGGCCGAGCGCCGGCCACAGCGCCTTGGCCCTCGCCTTGTCTGCGACCAGCAGGGACCGGTCCCTCGCCTGCAGGAAGAGGTCGAACGGTCCTAGCAACCGCGTCGTCGTCACCGGGCGTGCGTCGAGCTCGTCCTCGTCGGCCGCCAGCACCCACGCTGGCTCCCCGGCGACCGACACCTCGACCACGTCGGACGGCCAGCGGGCCTTGACGTCCTTGACCGGCGCGTCGAGGTAGCCGGCGACGTGCGTCGGTGTGGCGGGGCCGAGCAGGCGCAGGTAGGCACGGACGACGTCCAGCCGCTCCGGGAACTCGGCTCCCGGCTCGAAGCCCGGGAGCGGCCGGAGTACCGGTGGCGAGGTGCCGGCCTCGAGCTCCAGGCCAGCGGGCAGCGCCGCGAGCCGGAACGGCATCTCGTAGAGGTGGGTGGCGTTGCACGGTCGGCAGAACCGGAGGTAGGGCGGGGCCATCAGCGCCGTCAGCCGCGCGGAGACCTCGCCCTTGACCATCGGCTCGGTCACCACCGACCGCAGTGTCGATGCGACGGCGTCCAGGGCTTCGAGGTTGCCGATGCCGGCCGCCGTCAACGGCTTGGCCGCGTTGAAGATCCGCTTGCCGGCGTCCGCCTCGGAGAAGGGTGTCGTGGCCGCGGCCACGAGGGGGAGGTCCTGACGACGGTAGAGGTGGGGTGCACCGCGGATCGTCCACGCCCCTGCCAGCAGCTCGCTGCCCGAGAGGGCGGTCGTGTCGACACCGCGGATCGCCAGCGCCCACGGCGCGCCGTCCGGGCCTGTGTCCTGAACCCCGATGTCCAGGACGGCCGCGTCGGTCAGGTCGCCGGCCGCGCGGTCGAGCTGCTGCGCCCGCACACGGAAGCCGAGCACCTGTGACCGCGTGATCGAGGCAACCATGGCGCCTACGGTAGGTCGCCGCCGAGAGGAGTAGTAGCCGTGAAGTTCATGCTCGAGGTCGACATCGATCAGGGTGCTGTCAAGGACCACACCGCCGACGAGCTCGGCCGCATCCTGCGCTACTGGGCCGGGAACCTGAAGCACTATCGGCTGGACGACGGTGACAGCGAGGTCATCTATGACTCCGCCTACGCACCGGTGGGGTCGTGGAGGGTCACGGAGGCTCCCTCTGCGTGAGGCCGGCGGCCCGCCGAAACCGCGCGTTCACCGTGGGCGCGTCGAACGAGATCCAGATATCGGGCGGCAGCTCGGCCTTGCCGGGGACGGGTCGACGTTCCTCGGTCCAGGCGTCGCCGGCGACGGCCGTCGCGACCCGACGCCAGAAGGTCACCGCCGCCGTGTTGTCGTCCTGGAAGGCGACCTGCCACGGCCCGGGGTGCTGGGCGAGCAGCTCGCGCACCGCGCGCAGGCCGATCCCCCGGCGCCGCATCCCCCGCACCACGAAGAAGCCGCTCAGC
>DASROP010000252.1:0-23167 GCA_035646835.1 Actinomycetales bacterium
CTCACGCCGCGGCCTGCCCACGCTGGCGCAGGTTCAGCGCCCGGCTCACCTGGTCCGCGCTCGGTGAGGTCGACCCGGCCAGGTCGGCGATCGTCCAGGCCGTGCGCAGCACGCGGTCGTAGCCGCGGACCGTCAGCGACCCGCGGTCGATGGCCCGGTCGAGCTCGGCCGTGGTCGCCGCCGCCAGCCGCCACTCCTGCCTCAGCAGCGTGCCCGGGACCTCGCCGTTGCATGCCCACGGCGTGCCTCCCAGCCGCTCCCGTTGTGCGGCACGGGCGGCGGCCACGCGAGCGGCCACGACCGCCGTCGGCTCCCTCGTGTCGTCCCTGGCCATCTCCGCCCGGGAGACCGGCAGCACCTCGACCTGCAGGTCGACCCGGTCGAGCAGCGGGCCCGACAGCCGGGCCAGGTAGCGGCGTCGCGCCACCGGCGGGCAGTCGCACCCGGTGCCCTTGCCCACCAGCAGCCCGCACGGGCACGGGTTGGCCGCCAGGACCAGCTGGAACCGCGCCGGGTACCGGGCCATCCCCTTCGACCGGGCGATCACCAGCTCCCCGTGCTCGAGCGGCTGCCGCAGTGCCTCCAGCACGCGGGGGGCGAACTCGGGTGCCTCGTCCAGCAGCAGCACCCCACGATGGGCCCGGGACGCCGCACCGGGGCTGGGCATCCCGCTCCCTCCCCCGACGACGGCTGCGGCGGTGGCCGTGTGGTGCGGGTCCTCGAACGGCGGACGCCGGATCAGCCCGGCGACCGGGTCGAAGGTTCCGCTGAGGGAGTGCACCGCGGTCACCTCCACCGCGGCGGCGTCGTCGAGGTCGGGCAGCAGCCCCGGCAGGCGCGCCGCCAGCATCGTCTTGCCCGCCCCGGGAGGACCGAGCAGCAGCAGGTGGTGGCCTCCGGCGGCGGCGACCTCCAGCGCGCGCCGGGCCTCGACCTGCCCCAGCACGTCCGACAGGTCGCCCGGCCCGCCGTCCGGCGCGCGCTCGGCCAGCACCCCCATCCGGACCGGGACGTGGTCGTCGCCGGGGTCGACGTCCCCGCCGTGAGCGCGGACGACGTCATTCAGGTGCACGGCACCGAGCACGCGGGCACCGGGCACCAGCCGCGCCTCCTCGACGTTGCCGGCCGGGACCACGACCCGGCTGCGGCCGGCGCGGACGGCCGCCAGGACCATCGGCAGCACGCCGCGGACCGGCCGCAGGCGCCCGTCGAGACCCAGCTCGCCGAGGTGCACGGTCGACTCCGCCGACTCCCGGTCGACCGCCCCGCACGCCCCGAGCACGCCCACAGCGATCGCGAGGTCGAAGCTCGACCCCGTCTTGGGCAGCGACGCCGGTGAGAGGTTCACCGTGATGCGCCGGGCCGGCAGGCTGAAGCCCGCGTTCTGGACGGCCGCACGCACGCGGTCGCGCGACTCCGAGAGCGAGGCGTCCGGGAGCCCCACGAGCACGAACGCCGGTAGCTGCGAGGCGATGTCGGCCTCGACCTCGACGAGGTGGCCCTGCAGCCCGACCAGGGCCACCGCCTGGGTGCGCCCGACGGTCATCACGCCACCCCACGCAGGTGCTCGACGACGGCCGGCCCGCTCGGGGGCCTGATCACGGCCACCACGTCGACCCGCAGACCCACGCACGGCTGCTCGTGCTCCCGCAGCCACCGCGCCGCCAGCCCCCGCAGCCGGCGAGCCTTGACCGGCGTCACCGCGTCGAACGGGTGCCCGCACGCCAGCGACCGGCGCGTCTTGACCTCCACCGCCACGACGCAGCCGCCGTCCAGGGCGACGATGTCGAGCTCCCCCTCCTCGCACCGCCAGTTGCGGTCGAGCACCCGCATGCCGGCACGTTCCAGCCGGTCGACCGCGACCCTCTCCCCGTACCGCCCCACCGCCTGCGTGGCCCGCACCGGACACCACCTCCACGTCGAGAGGCTGGCGGCGGCGGCGCCGTCGACCCAGCGACGGACCGGGAGCTGTGGACGGTGGGACGGCGCGGCGGCCTGTGGACGGGAGGTCACACGGGCCCGGCGCCTACTGCTGGAAGCCCTCCGGCTTCGGCACCTCGAGCTCCTTGGGCTGCAGCTCCTCGACGTTGACGTCCTTGAAGGTGACGACCTTGACGCTCTTGACGAAACGCGCCGACCGGTACACGTCCCAGACCCAGGCGTCGCCGAGCGTCAGCTCGAAGTAGACCTCGCCGTCCGCCGACCGCGGCTGGACGTCGACGGAGTTGGCCAGGTAGAAGCGCCGCTCGGTCTCCACCACGTGGGAGAACAGCCCGACGACGTCGCGGTACTCGCGGTAGAGCGCTAGCTCCATCTCGGTCTCGTAGTTCTCCAGGTCCTCAGCGCTCACGTCCCCATCATGCCGTGTCCGGTCGGGGCGGTAGCGTCCGGCGGCGTGCAGCTGGAGTGGATCGTCCGGGACGACGTGCTGATGCGGCTGGACCTGTCATGAAGGTGGTCTCGGTGATCGCCGTCGGCGGCGTGTTGGGCGCCGCCGGCCGGTACGGAGTCGCCGTCGCCCTGCCGACCTCCACGGGCGCGTGGCCCTGGTCGACGCTCGCCGTCAACGCCACCGGCTGCCTCCTGATCGGCGTCCTGATGGTGCTCGTCGACGCCTGGCGGCTGCACCGGCTGGTCCGACCCTTCCTCGGGGTAGGGCTCCTCGGGGGGTACACCACGTTCTCGACCTACGCGGTCGACGCGCAGGCGCTGCTCGCCGAGGGCCGCCCCGCCCTGGCCTTGGGCTACCTGCTGGCCACGCCGGTGGTCGCCTTGCTGGCCGTCCAGATCGGCGTCGTCACGACGCGCGCCGTCATCCACCACCGCGGAGGTACCCGATGACCCTGACCGGCCCGGCACGTCGTCTCACCGTGCTGATCGGCGAGGACGACACGTGGAACCACAAGCCGGTGTACACCGAGATCGTGCACCGGGCCCACCAGGCCGGCCTGGCTGGCGCGAGCGTGTTCCGCGGCATCGAGGGCTACGGCGCGTCCAACCACATCCACACCACCCGCATCCTCAGCCTGTCGGAGGACCTGCCCGTGGCGGTGGTCATCGTCGACGCCGCCGAGAAGGTCGAGGCCTTCCTGCCGCAGCTCGATGAGCTCGTCACCGAGGGGCTCGTCGTGGTGGACGACGTGCACGTGCACCGGTACGTCGGCCGGCGGTCGCAGTGACCCTGCTCTTCGTGTGCATCGGCGCCGCCGTCGGGGCACCGGCCCGCTACCTCACGGACCGGGCCATCGCCTCGCGGCACGACTCGGTGTTCCCGTGGGGGACGTTCGCGGTCAACGTGGTCGGGTCCCTGGTGCTCGGCGTCCTGGTCGGCGCCGCGACCCAGCGCGAGGTTCCGCCGGGGCTGGTGGCCGGGCTCGGCACCGGCTTCTGCGGCGCGCTGACGACCTACTCGACGTTCGGGTACGAGACCCTGCGGCTGGCCGAGGACGGCGCCCGGCTGATCGCGACCCTCAACGTCGTGGCGAGCATCGCGGCCGGCCTCGGCGCGGCCGCCGGCGGGTACCTCCTCGGTCAGGCGCTGTAGCTCTCGGCGAAGAGCGGGACGTCGTCCGCACCCGGCTGGGCGAGATCGATCTCGCTGTCGGCGCCGCAGCCGGGCAGCCGCCAGCTGCGCCGGTGCTGCCCGCACGGCCCGAGCCGCAGCAGGGCCTCGAAGTGCTCGGGGGCCGAGTACCCCTTGTTCTCGTCCCAGCCGTAGCCGGGGTGGTCGGCGGCGCGCTCGACCATCAACGCGTCCCGGGTCGTCTTGGCCAGCACGCTGGCGGCGGCGACCGCGGCGCACCGCAGGTCCGCCTTGACCATCGTCCGGACCGGCGGCAGCACGTCGTCCACCTCGAAGAGGCCGTCCTGCGGGGCGCGGCTGGTCAGCCAGTCGTGGGAGCCGTCGAGCAGGACGACGTCGGGCGCCAGGTCGATGCGCGCCAACGCCCGCCGTCCGGCCAGGCGCAGCGCGGAGATGATGCCGAAGGCGTCGATCTCCTCCGGCTCGGCGTGCCCCACCGCCCACGCCGGTGCCCAGCGGCGCAGGCGCGGAGCCAGAGCCTCGCGGGCGAGCGGGGTGAGCAGCTTGGAGTCGCGGAGTCCGGCGGGTGCCGTCCTCGTCGTCTCTCGCACGACCACGACGCCCACCGTCACCGGGCCGGCCAGCGCCCCCCGGCCGACCTCGTCGACGCCCGCGACCAAGGCGTGACCGTCCCGCTGCAGCCGGCGCTCCTCGCGCAGGGTCGGGACCACGGAGCGTGGTGCCCGGACGGTCACGGAGCGGGAACTGCGGAGAACGTCGCGCCGTCGTCCGACAGCCGGGTCCAGCGCTGGATCGGCCAGATCGTGGCGACCGCGCGGCCGACCACGAGGTCGATGTCGACCGTGCCCTGCCCGGCCAGGTCCTGGTGGTAGCGCGAGTCCAGCGACGACGAGCGGTGGTCACCCATCACCCACATCCGGCCCTCGGGCACGGTGATCTCGAAGTTGACCTGGTCGGTGCCCTCGTCCGGGTAGAGGTAGGGCTCGTCGACCGCCCGGCCGTTGACGGTGATCCGACCTTCGGAGTCGCAGCAGGTCACGACGTCACCGCCCAGGCCGATCACGCGCTTGATCAGGTGCTCGCCCGAGTCCTGCGGGAGCACGCCCACGAACGTGAGGCCCTCCACCAGGGCCTGCGAGACTGCGCCTCGCTCCGGGTCCTGGGCCGGTGGCAGCCACTGGCCGGGGTCCTTGAACACCACGACGTCGCCACGGTCGAGGTCGAACGGACCGGGGGTCAGCTGGCTGACGAGCACGCGGTCACCGCGCACGAGCGTGGGTTCCATCGACGGCGACGGGATGTAGAAGGCCTGGACCAGGAAGGTCTTGATCAGCAACGAGAGCACCAGCGCGGTGCCGACCACGATCACGGTCTCGCGCAGGAACGACACCACGCCGGACCGGCCCCGGCGACGCCCCGTCGTCCGCTCGCCCTCGGTGGTCGCACCACGTTCGCTCACCACGCCCACGCGCCGACCCCCTCCTGACGTGCCGTCGAGTGACCATCGTTCACCCGGCCCACGCCGGCGGCGCGTCCAGGAGGCCAGGCTACGGCCACGACGCGGCCGACGACACGGTCGACCGGCACCATCCCGCCCCCGGGGTCGCCGAGGTGGGCGCGCGAGTCCGCGGAGTCCGACCGGTGGTCGCCCATCAGCCAGAGTCGTCCGGCGGGCACCTCGACGTCGAACCGCATCTCGCTGGGCACGTCGTCGCCGAAGAGGTAGGGCTCGGTCAGCGGGACGTCGTCCACGGTGATCCGTCCCTGGTCGTCGCAGCAGCTCACCCGCTCGCCCGGCAGGCCGATCACGCGCTTGACGAAGTCGCCCTCCGACTTGTCGAACAGGCCCTCGCCGTCGAACACGATGACGTCACCGCGGTGGACCGGCCCGGTCCAGTAGTCGACTCCGGAGACCACGACTCGGTCACCGGGCTCGAGCAGCGGCTCCATCGAGGCCGACGGGATGACGTAGGCCTGCGCCACCAGCAGCCGGACCGCGAGCGCCACCGCGACGGACACGGCCGCGACGAGCACGACGTCGCGCACGGCGCCGCGCGACCGGCCCTCGTTCAGCGTGCCGCCGGGGCGTCGCGCTTCTCGCGGATCCTGGCGGCCTTGCCGCGCAGGCTGCGCAGGTAGTAGAGCTTCGCGCGGCGCACGTCGCCGCGGGAGACCAGCTCGATCCTCTCCAGCACCGGGGAGTGCACCGGGAACGTGCGCTCGACGCCGACTCCGAAGCTGACCTTGCGGACGGAGAAGGTCTCGCGGACGCCGCCACCCTGCCGGCTGATCACGTGGCCCTGGAAGACCTGGACGCGGGAGCGGTTGCCCTCGACGACCTTGACGTGGACCTTGACGTTGTCGCCGGCCCGGAAGTCCGGGATGTCGTCTCGCAGCGAGGCGGCGTCGACGTTGTCCAGGATGTGCATGGCAGGTCGCTCTCCGGCCGGTGCCACAGGTCACCCGCGCGCGTCGTGATGGCCTCGTGGGCCACCTGGTTTCGGTGAACAGTGCCGACGCTGTCTGACGGCCGCTGCGTTCCCCCGGTGGCAGGACGGCGGCCGGTCTACCGGCACGTCGGGTCAGTCTGCCACAGGCGGCCTGGTGTCACGAAACTGCTCGTCGTCCGAGGATCCGGCGAGCAGGTCCGGACGCCGGGCCGCGGTGCGTCTGAGCTGCTGGTCACGGCGCCAGCGCGCGATCTCGGCGTGGTGGCCGGAGAGCAGGACGTCGGGCACGCGCCGTCCGCGCCACTCGACGGGCTTGGTGTAGACGGGGTACTCCAGCAGGCCGTCGGCGTGCGACTCCTCGACCAGGCTGTCGGGGTTGCCCACGACGCCCGGCAGCAACCGGACGACGGCCTCGGTGATGGCCAGCGCCGCGACCTCGCCCCCGTTGAGGACATAGTCGCCGAGGGACACCTCCTCGACGTCCGCCCGCTCGGCCGCGTCCTCGACCACGCGCGCGTCGATGCCCTCGTAACGGCCGCAGGCGAACACCAGGTGCGGCAGGGTGGCCAGCTCGTGGGCCATCGCCTGGGTGAAGGGACGGCCGGACGGCGAGGGCACCAGCAGCCGTGGACGCGCGCCGGCGGTGCCGGCGCCCAGCACGGTGTCGAGGGCGAGGCCCCAGACATCGGCTCTCATCACCATCCCGGCGCCGCCGCCGTAGGGGGTGTCGTCGACGCTGCGGTGACGGTCCGTCGTCCAGCCGCGGAGGTCGTGCACGGCGACGTCGAGCACCCCCTGCTCGCGCGCCTTGCCGATGAGCGACAGCTCGAGCGGGGCCAGGTAGTCCGGGAAGATCGTCAGGACGTCTATCCGCATCTAGATCAGCCCGTCCGGCGGGTCGAGGACGATGCGACCGCCGGCCACGTCGACCTCGGGGACGATCGCGGTCACGAACGGCACAAGCCGCTGCTCGCCGTTCGCGAGCTCGACGACGAGCAGGTCCTGGGCGGGCATCGGCCGGACGTCCGCGACGGTGCCGATCCGATCGCCCCCGGTCGTCTCGACGCGCAGACCGACCAGCTCGTGGGTGCGCCACGCGTCAGGCTCGGCGTCGGTGTCAGTGCTCTCGACGATCTCCGCGAGCAGCAGGATGCCGCGCAGGTGCTCGGCCGCGGTCCGGTCCGGCACCTCCTCGAAGGTGAGCAGGACGCGGCCGTTGTGGTCGCGAGCCGTCGCCACCGTCAGGGGCCCGGCGTCCGGAGGATCGGTGGACAGCACGACGCCCCGAGCGAGTCGATCGCCCGGGGCGTCCGTCCGGACCTCGACGCTGACCTCGCCCCGGATACCGTGCGGCCTCCCGATGCGGGCGACGACGAGCTGCATCGCAGGCGCCGTCAGCGCACCCGGTCGACGTCGACGACGTCCACGCGGACCGGCGAGCTGCCCGCCAGGGCCCCGACGACGGTGCGCAGGGCGGTGGCGGTGCGGCCGCTGCGACCGATCACGCGGCCGAGGTCGTCGGGGTGCACCCGGACCTCCAGCAGCATCCCCCGGCGCAGCGACTTCTCCTTGACCCGGACCTCGTCCGGGTTGTCGACGATGCCGCGGACGAGGTGTTCCAAGGCGTCGGCGAGCACCGTCAGTCCTCGGCCTTCGCCTCGTCGGACTTGGGCTCCTCGATCTTGGGCTCCTCAGCCTTGGGCTCGGCAGCCTTGGGCTCGGCAGCCTTGGGCTCGGCCTTCTTGGGCTCGGCCTTCTTGGCGGCCTTCCTCGCCGTCTTCTTGGGCGTGGTGGCCTCGGACTTCGGCTCGCCCATCGACTCCTTGGCGGCGGCCTCGAAGGCGGCGCGCTTGTCGGCCTTGGGCTCGGCGACCCTCAGCGTGCCCTCGGCACCGGGCAGGCCCTTGTACTTCTGCCAGTCACCGGTGATCTTGAGGATCGCCGCCACCTGCTCGGTCGGCTGCGCGCCGACGCTCAGCCAGTGCTGCGCGCGGTCGGAGTCGACCTGGATCAGCGACGGCTCCTCGGTGGGGTGGTACTTGCCGATCTCCTCGATCGCGCGACCGTCACGCTTGGTGCGCGAGTCCATCACGACGATGCGGTAGTACGGGGCCCGGATCTTGCCCAGGCGCTTCAGTCGGATCTTGACTGCCACGAGTGTGGTGTCTCCAGCTTCTGGTGAGGTGAGCCTGCCGCGGCGCGCAGGGTGGGTCCTGGCGCCGGTGAGGCTGCGGGACTCGTGCGAACGGCGGAGAGAGGGGCCGCCGAAGCCCGGGTACGGAGGAGCATTCTGCCAGACGCGGTCAGGTGGTCGGTCCACCGCGGTCCCTCGGCGCCTCGGGCCGTGGGTAGAGCAGCTTGAGCCGCTCGAGGACGACGGGCAGGGCGTGGTCGAACACGCGGCCCGCCTCGGCGAGCTCGCGCGTGAAGAACTCCTTGTGGGCGGCCCGCCACGCCGCCAGCGTCAGGTCGCCCTCGCCCTCGGCCGCCGCGTGCTCGACGTCCACCTGGTCGAAGGGGACGACGCGCACCTCCTCGGTGCGCACCAGCGCCGAGGGCCGGCCGGCGCCGTCCAGCACGATGCCCAAGTCGCGATTGCTGGGCAGCGGCTCGTCGCCGGTCTCGTAGTGCCAGAACGCGCTGGCCGTCGCCGTCTTGGTGCCGGCCAGCACCAGGGCGAGCAGCTCGTCGGCCTCGGCCGCGTCGGCACCGAACGACCACGCCGGCGGGGGGACCATCAGCGCGGGAGTGCTGCCGGTCACCACCGCGAGCTTCCCCAACCCCGCCCGTAACCGCGCGACCTCCCAGAATCGGACCAGGTCGTCGGCAGGAGTCTCGCCCGCCACCGTCAGCGCCGCCGTCCGCGCAGGACGACGGCCCGCGGGCTCGCCAGCACGCCGACGTCCGCCCGGGGGTCGGCGTCGTAGACCACGAGATCGGCGCTCGAGCCCTCCTGCAGACCCGGTCGGCCGAGCCACGAGCGCGCTCCCCAGCAGGCGGCGTCGAGCGCCTCGGTCGCGGTCAGGCCGGCCAGCGTCAGCTCGCGCACCTCGCCGGCGACCAGCCCGTGGGCGAGGGAGCCCCCGGCGTCCGTGCCGGCGTAGATGCGGATGCCGGCCTCGTGGGCCGCCCGGATGGTGTCGTACCGGCGCTCGTGCAGGGCGCGCATGTGGTCGGCGTACTGCGGGAACTTGGCCTCCGCCCCGGCCGCGATCCGGGGGAACGTCGCGATGTTGATCAGCGTCGGCACGATCGCGACGTCGCGGTCGGCGAAAAGGCGGATCGTCTCGTCGGTCAGCCCGGACGCGTGCTCAATGCAGTCGATGCCGGCCTCGACCAGGTCGGTCAGCGAGCTCTCCGCGAAGCAGTGCGCGGTGACCCGCGCGCCGTGCTCGTGAGCCGCCGCCATCGCGGCGTCGAGGGCCTCCCGGGGCCAGCACGGCTCGAGGTCGCCGGTGTCGCGGTCGATCCAGTCGCCGACGAGCTTGACCCAGCCGTCCCCGGCCTTGGCCTCGGCGACCACGTGGTCGACGAGCTGGTCGGGCTCGATCTCGTGCGCGTAGTTGCGGATGTAGCGACGGGTCCGGGCGATGTGGCGCCCCGCGCGGACGATGCGGGGCAGGTCGTCCCGGTCGTCGATCCATCGTGTGTCCGCGGGGCTGCCGGCGTCCCGGATCAGCAGCGTGCCGGCGTCCCGGTCGGCGGTCGCCTGGGCCTCGCTGGTCTCGTCGTCCACCGCACCGTGATGGTCGAGACCGACGTGGCAGTGGGCGTCGACCAGTCCGGGCAGCGCCCATCCCTCGATCGTCGTGACGTCGTGGTCGCCGGTGGGGCGGGTGAAGGTGACGCGCCCGTCGAGCGCCCACAGCCCGTCGCGGACCTCGTCGAGACCCGTCAGGACGCGACCCCGGACGTGCAGCACCTCACCCATGCCGCGCGAACCTACCCCGCTACTCACCAGCCCCTGCATCACTCACCGAAGCAGGCGCCATGGGCACCGCGGCGCGGGTCCCGATGAGTGACGCGGGGCCCGGTGAGCAAGGGGGTCAGCGGCCGAGGAACTTCTCGAAGCCGGGCGGCAGGTCGACCGAGGCCGCGTCGGCAGGGTCCTCGGCCGGCACCCCGAAGGCGCTGCCGGGGCGGGACGGCGTCCGCTCGGCGGCCGCCTTCTCCTGCTCGGCGCGCTTGGCCGGGTTGCCGGACTTCGCCTTGCCCTTCTTGCGCTGCGCCTGGGCGCGGCCCTTGGCCTTCTTGCTGCCGCCACCCATGCCCGGCAGGCCGGCCATCCCCGGGGGCATGCCCGGCATCCCGCCGCCGTTGCGCATCTGCCGCATCATCTTCTGCGCGTCGGTGAACCGGTCGAGCAGCTGGTTGACGTCGGTCGTGGTGACGCCGGAGCCCTTGGCGATGCGTGCCCGGCGCGAGCCGTTGATGATCTTGGGCTGATGCCGCTCGTGCGGGGTCATCGAGCGCACGATCGCCTCGATGCGGTCGATCTCGCGCTCGTCGAAGTCCTCCAGCTGCTGGCGGATCTCGCCCATGCCCGGCAGCATCCCGAGCATCTTCTTCATCGAGCCCATCTTGCGCAGGCCCTGCATCTGGGTGAGGAAGTCCTCGAGGTCGAAGTCCTCGCCGGCGCCGAACCGCGCGGCGAAGTCCTCGGCCTGCCCGGCGTCGAACGCCTTCTCAGCCTGCTCGATCAGGGTGAGCACGTCGCCCATGTCGAGGATGCGGGAGGCCATCCGGTCCGGGTGGAACGGCTCGAACTCGGTCACCTTCTCGCCGGTGGAGGCGAACATCACCGGTTTGCCGGTCACCGACGCGACGGACAGGGCCGCGCCACCGCGGGCGTCGCCGTCCAGCTTGGTCAGCACGACACCGGTGAGCTCGACGCCCGCCGAGAACGCCTGCGCCGTCGTGACGGCGTCCTGGCCGATCATGGCGTCGACGACGAAGAGCACCTCGTCGGGCTGGACGGCGGCGCGGATGTCGGCGGCCTGCTGCATCATCTCGGTGTCGATGCCGAGCCGGCCGGCGGTGTCGACGACGACGACGTCGTGCTGGCGCGCGCGGGCCTCGGCGACCCCCCGGCGCGAGACGTCGACCGGGTCACCGACCCCGTTGCCGGGCTCGGGGGCGAAGACGGTGACGCCGGCCCGCTCCCCCACGATCTGCAGCTGGTTGACCGCGTTGGGTCGCTGCAGGTCTGCCGCCACCAGCAGCGGCGTGTGCCCCTGCTCGACCAGCCAGTGGCCGAGCTTGCCCGCCAGCGTCGTCTTGCCGGAGCCCTGCAGGCCCGCCAGCATGATCACCGTCGGTGGCGTCTTCGCGAACACCAGCCGGCGTGCCTCGCCGCCGAGGATCGTCACCAGCTCGTCGTGCACGATCTTGACGACCTGCTGCGCGGGGTTCAGCGCCCCGGACACCTCCGACGACAGGGCCCGCTCGCGGACGGCGGCGGTGAACTCGCGGACGACGGGCAGGGCCACGTCGGCGTCCAGCAGCGCCCGGCGGATCTCGCGGACGGTGGCGTCGACGTCGTCCTCGGAGAGCCGTCCCTTGCCGCGGAGGTTCTTGAACGTCGCGGCCAGGCGGTCGGAGAGGGTGGCGAACACGGGCGCCAGACTACCGGCGCCCTCCCGCGACCTCGGCAGCGTCACTGAGTGCCCCGATCACCTGCGCCACCCGGGACGGCGGCAGCCGCGAGCCGTCGGGCTCGGTCACGTAGATCACGTCGACCGCGCGCCCGGCGTGGGTCACGACGTGGGCGCTGCGGATGTCGGCGCCCACCTCCGTCAGGGCGCGCCCGAGGGCGTGCAGCAGACCTGGACGGTCGGCGGCGCGCACCTCGAGCACGGTCGCCGTCGTGGACGCTCCGGGCACCAGCAGCACCCGCGGCGGCGCGGCGGCGGGCACCGGCACCCACGACGCCTCCCGCCGGTGCAGCCGATCCAGCGGACCGGCGTCGCCGTCCGCCAGCCGTCGCAGCCCGGTGCGCAGCACCGCCGGGTCGGGCAGGCCCGAGGGCGCGTGCACCCACCACGTGTCCACGGCGACGCCGTCCGTGGTGCGCACCAGGGCCGACCGGACGGCGAGACCGTGCGCGGACAGCAGCCCGGCGACGTCGGCGAACAGACCGCGGCGGTCCGGGGAGACGACCGTCACCGCGTGCTGCCCGGAGAAGGGCGTGATGAGGATCCGCGGCTCACCGTCGGCGCCGACCGCCGCCAGCAGCGCGGCCTCGTCCGGCGTCAGGGGCGCCGGACCGGGAGGCTCGGCCCCGGCCAGGGCGGTCCTGGTCCGGGCGACCAGGTCGTCGACGAGGGTGCGGCGCCACGCGGTCCAGGCCGCCGGCCCGGCCGCCCGCGCGTCGGCCTCGGTGAGGGCGCGCAGCAGGTCGAGCAGGTCCTCGCGTCCGTCGACGGCGGCCACGGCGGCCACGACCGTGCGCGGGTCGTCGGGGTCGCGTCGGGTGGCCAGCTCGACCAGGGTCAGGTGCTCGCGCACGAGCCGCTCGACCACGGCCGCGTCGCACGCCGGCAGGCCGAGCCGGACCGCGCACCGGTAGGCGATCGGCGCCCCCACCGCGGAGTGGTCGGCGGCACCCGGCAGCTTGCCGATGTCGTGCAGCAGCGCCGCCAGCAGCAGCAGGTCGGGGCGCGAGATGTCCCCGAGCAGCGCCGCCGCCTCCACGCAGGTCTGCACCTGGTGCCGGTCGACGGTGTGCCGGTGCACCGGGGTGCGCTGCGCCCGGTTGCGGACGCCGGCCCACTCCGGCAGCCACGAGAGCACGAGTCCGGCCTGGTCGAGCGCCTCCCAGACGCCGGCGAGCGCCTCGCCCGACCCGAGCAGCTCCAGCAGCGCCTCGCGGGCGGCATCGGGCCAGGGCTCAGGCAGTGGCACGGCCGCGGCCGCCAGGTGGGCGGCGGTGACGGGAGACAGCGGCAGCTGTTCGCGGGCGGCAGCCGCGGCGGCCCGCACGGCGAGCGCCGGGTCGGCCTGCGGCAGCGCCCGGGCGTCGAGGCTCAGCTCACCGTCGTGCTCGACCAGGCCATCGCCCACGGTGCGCAGCTGCGGTCGTCGGCGGCGCAGCGACCGTCGGCCGACGGTCGCGCCCCGGGCCCGTCGGGCGGTGGAGTCCAGGGCGTAGGCCAGGGTCCGGGCGGACGCCGCCACGTCGGCGAGCAGCGCGTCCGCATCGGGCAGCCCCAGGGCGGCCGCCACCGCGTCCTGCTCCGCCAGCAGCAGGCGCTCGCCCGGGCGCCCGGTCACCGCGTGCAGGGCGTCGCGGACGTCGAGCAGCCGCGCGTACGCACCGGCCGCCTCGTGGGGGACGTCGGCCAGCCAGCTCGCGACCAGCGCCTGCAGGACGACGCCGTCGCGCAGCCCGCCACGGGCCTCCTTGAGGTCGCCCTCCAGCAGGTACGCCAGCTCGCCGTGCCGCCGGGCGCGCTCGGCGACCGTGCCCAGCAGGGAGGGCAGCCGGCGTGCGGCACCGCGCCGCCAGTCCGCGCGAAGGACGTCGCGCGCCCGACCCGCCAGCAGCACGTCACCCGCGACCGGTCTCAGGTCGATGAGCCCGACGGCCGCGGCATCGTCGACCCGGGCCACGGCCCGGCACTCCTCCAGCGACCGGACCGCGTGGTCCAGCCGCAGGCCGGCGTCCCAGATCGGGTACCAGAGGGCGTCGGCGAGCGCCCCGACGTCCGCCGGCCCGCCCCCGTGCAGCAGCACCAGGTCGAGGTCCCCGGCCGGACCGGCGTCGCGGCGGGCGTGACCCCCGACGGCCACCAGCGAGACGCCGGCGGCGGGGGGCGCGGCGTCGTCCCACACCTGCGCGAGCCAGTCGTCGACGAGCGAGGCGAGCCGCTCTCGGCGAGCGGGTCCGGCGCGGGGGTCGTCCAGGCCGCCGCGGACGGCGAGCGCGATCCGCTCAGAGCGCATCCAGTCCGCGCTCGCCGGTCCGCACCCGGACGACGTCGTCGACGCCGCGCTCCACACCTTCCCGTCGCCGATCCGCCCCGTGGAGGCGCTCTTGACGATCACGTCCACCACGTCGGACGCGTCCACGTCGTCGATGAGCACCTCGAGGCGCACCTTCGGCACCAGGTCGACGGTGTACTCGGCCCCGCGGTAGACCTCGGTGTGCCCGCGCTGGCGGCCGTAGCCGCTGGCCTCGCTGACCGTCATCCCCTGGACGCCGAACGCCTCCAGCGCGGTCTTCACGTCGTCCAGCTTGTGCGGCTTGATCACCGCGGTGACGAGCCTCATGCCGACACCTCCTCGGTCGCGGCGGACTGATGGGCAGGTACGGGCCGGAACCCGCCGGCACCGCCGAGAGAGCCGAAGTCGTAGCCGGACTCGGCGTGGACGACCTGGTCGATGCCACTCAGCTCGTGCTCGGTGTCGACGCGGAATCCGATGGTCCTGGCCAGCACCGCACCGATCACCAGCGTCACGACGAAGGAGAAGGCACCGACGGCGACCGCGCCGACGACCTGGCGCCACAGCTGGTCGGCGCCGCCGCCGTACAGCAGACCGTCGACGCCCGCGGGGGCGGCCGAGGTGGCGATGAACCCGATGCCGATCGTGCCGACGAGCCCGCCGACGAGGTGGACCCCGACCACGTCGAGCGAGTCGTCGTAGCCGAACCGGTACTTCAGGCCGACGGCCAGCGCGCAGAGGGCGCCTGCCGCGGCGCCGAGGCCGATCGCGCCGACCGGGCTCACCGCGTTGCAGGCCGGGGTGATGGCGACCAGGCCGGCGACGACGCCCGACGCGGCACCGAGCGACGTCGCGTGGCCGTCCCGGATCCGTTCGGTGAGAAGCCAACCGAGCGCGGCGGCGCCGGTGGCGACGAGCGTGTTGACGAACGCGACCGCCGCGGTGTTGTTCGCCGCCAGCGCGGAGCCGGCATTGAACCCGAACCAGCCGAACCAGAGCAGGCCGGCGCCGATCATCACCAGCGGCAGGTTGTGCGGCCGCATCGGCTCGGACGCGAACCCCCGCCGCCTGCCGAGGACGATGGCCAGCGCGAGACCGGCCGCACCGGCGTTGATGTGGACGGCGGTGCCCCCGGCGAAGTCCAGCGCTCCGAGGCCGTTGGCGATCCAGCCGCCCACGTGGTCGTCGACGCTGAAGTCGAAGACCCAGTGCGCGACGGGGAAGTAGACGACCGTCGCCCAGATCCCGGCGAAGACCATCCACGTGCCGAACCGCGCCCGGTCGGCCACCGCCCCGGAGATCAGGGCGACGGTGATGATCGCGAAGACGCACTGGAACGCGACGAACGCCATCGGCGGCAGACCGCCTTCGGCGGTGACGTCCTCCATCAGGCCGGCCAGTCCGGCGAACTGCGCCGGGTCGCCGACGAGGCCCAGACCGACGTCGTCGCCGAAGGCCATCGAGTAGCCGTAGAGGACCCACAGGACGGAGATCAGCGCGAGGGCGCCGAAGCTCATCATCATCATGTTCAGCACGCTCTTGGCGCGGACCATGCCGCCGTAGAAGAGCGCGAGACCGGGTGTCATCAGCAGCACCAGGGCGGCGCTGGTCAGGACCCAGGCGGTGTCGCCGGTGTTGACCACGGCCAACCTCCATCAGTGGAAGTGTCAAGGGCTGGCGCCACGACGGTGGGGCGACCTGGCCAGAACCCTGGCGCCACAGTGTTTCCGGAGCTGCCGAGTTGTGTTACGTCCGTGTGACGCGTCCGGCCGATGTGAGACCTGGCTTCACGCGCATGCGGACGGCCCGCAACCGTCGTGGTTGCGGGCCGTCCTCCTTCGGGGAGTCAGGGCCGGTCGAGACCGAACGTGTAGGCGCCCGACCCGCTGTAGGAGTCCACCACCCACGAGTAGTAGCCCGACGTGCCGCTGTAGGTGACCTGCTCAGACGACGAGGAGCTGATGCTCTGCGCCACCCGCACCCACGAGGACCCGCTCCACTTCTCCAGGTAGAGGTCGAAGTCCGTGCCCGACGGTCCCTCCAGGCAGCCGACCTGCGTGCCGGAACCGCTGTAGTAGTAGCCGCTGCTGCCCGGGTGGTAGGCGATGTCACCGGTGCCGGACAGCGAGCCCGTCTCGGTCTCGGGCAGGCTGCACGCCGGGTCCGGGTCCGGGTCGGGCCCGGGGGCGTCGTCGAGCAGCGAATACAGCAGCAGGTTCGGCGAGCCCGACCCGATCCCGCTCAGCACGTTCGGCGTGGCACTGCCGGTGATCGCGGCGTTCACCTGCGACGGGGAGGCCGACGGGTTGTCCTCCAGGTACAGGGCGGCGGTACCGGCGACGTGCGGCGCCGCCATGGACGTGCCGCTGATCGTGTTCGTCGCCGTGTTGCTCGTGTACCACGCCGAGGTGATGCTCGACCCTGGCGCGAACAGGTCGACGCAGCTGCCGTAGTTCGAGAACGACGAGCGCTGGTCACCGCTGGTGGTCGAGCCCACGGTGAGCCCTTCACCGACCCGGTTGGGCGAGCCGTTGCAGGCGTTGGCGTTGTCGTTGCCGGCGGCCAGCGAGTAGGTCACGCCGGAGGCGATCGAGCTGCGCACCGCCGTGTCCAGCGCGGTGGAGCTGACGCCCCCGAGGCTCATGTTGGCCACCGAAGGTCCGCTGTGGTTCGCCGTGACCCAGTCGACGCCGGCGATCACCCCGGAGTTCGAGCCCGATCCGTTGCAGCCGAGGACCCGGACCGCGACCAGGGCGACGTCCTGGGCCACGCCGTACGTCTCTCCGCCGACGGTGCCGGCCACGTGGGTCCCGTGCCCGTTGCAGTCCTCCGCTCCGCGGCCGTCGTTGATGGCCGTGAAGCCACCGCGGGCCCGCCCGGAGAACTCCGCGTGACCGGTCCGGATGCCGGTGTCGATGACGTAGGTCGTGACGCCCTGGCCGCTGGCGCCGTATGTGTAGCTGTTGTCGAGGGGCCGGTTGCGCTGGTCGATACGGTCGATACCCCAGGTCGCCGGCGACTGCGTGTCGGTGGCCGTGACCTCCACGTCCTGCTCGACGAAGGCCACGTTCGGGTTGTTGCGCAGGCCCTTCAGCGCCTGAGCGGGCAGCTCCGCGGCGAATCCCTGGAGCGCCGCGCCGTACGACCGCACCACCCTGGCCCCACCGCGCTGCGCGTCGGATCGGGCGCGGTCGACCGAGCGACCTGGCGTCGCCTTGTCGAACACGACGATGTAGCGCCCCTCGATGACATCCCCGTCGGTGGGTGTCAGCAGCGGGGCCGGTGAGTGCTGCGAGCGGCGGTCGGACGACGGGCCGCGGGCGTCGGGTGCGGCCTGGGCGGCGCCGAGAGGCGCGAGGGCGACGAGCGCCCCGACGGCGGCTGCGAACGCGCGCCGAGAGATCGATCTCGACATGGGGGTTCCTCTCCGGTGGTGACTGGGTCCCGTCCATGCAATGAGACGGCCACCGGATACTCGCGCAAAAGGGATGTACCGGACAAGAGCTGCGTTCGATCAATAGCCTGCGGTCCGTCACGCCTCCGAGCGCGAGTCTGCTCCGCGCAGCGCCTCGACCAGGCCTGTGCGCCGGTCGGTGCGCAGCAGGGAGCCCTCGTAGAGCCGTGCCCCGATCCGCACCAGCACCACCGCGGTGACCGCGACGAGCCCGGCCGACGCGATCGACTGCCACAGCGGCACGTCGCCCGCCAGCACCCGTGCCGGCATCGCCACCGACGACACCAGCGGCACGAACGACGCCACCGTCAGCACCTGCCCGCTGCCGAAGAGCCCGACGAACAACGCCGTCATCACCACGGTCGTCACCGGCATCGTGGTCGCCTGCAGCTCCTCCTGCCTGGTGGCGACCGAACCCGCGACCGCCCACAGGCAGGCAAGGGCCGCGAAGCCCAGGACGAAGAACAGCACGAACCACAGGCCCGCCGGACCGACGACTGCGAGGAGCTCGGTCCGCCCGGACGCAGCCATCCCCCCGAGGCCCACGAGCGACAGCAGGGCCACCTGCCCGATCGCGAGCAGGCTGTTGCCGATCACCTTGCCCGCGAGCAGGCCCCGCAAGGGGATCGCCGCGGCGAGGATCTCCACCACCCGGCTCTGCTTCTCCTCGATCACGCTCTGCGCGATGGACAGGCCGAACGTCAGCGCGGTGATGTAGAAGAGCAGCGCGAAGACGAACCCGACCGCGGTCCGGAGCCCTGGGTCGATCGCATCGGCATCCAGCAGGCGCTCGGTCAGGTCTGCACCGTTCAGGACGGTGGCGGACGTCGTGCCCGCGGACCGGGCGTTCTCGGCGATCATCGCTGCCGAGACGGCCTCGGCGAGCAGGTCCCGAGCGCCGCCGTCCACCTCCGAGTCGGCGACGACCTCCCACCCGTCACCGGCGGGCAGCAGGGCCAGGTCGACGTCCGTCGCGCGGAGCAGGTCCTCGGCCTCGGCGACCGAGGCCACCTCGACCGCCTCCAGCTCGGTGCCCCCGTCGCGCTCGGCCAGTTCGGCCGCGGCCACGACGAGGGAGGCGCTCTCGCTGCCCGCGACCGCGACCTCGACAGTGCTGGTGCGGTTGGCCAGGAAGGCGCTGACGCCGAAGGAGGCGGCCAGCACCAGCACCATGAACGCCGTCGAGAGCAGGAACGTCCTGTCCCGCATCTTGACCCGCATCTCCCTGGCCGCCACCAGCCGCCAGGTGCTCGTCCCGCCGGTCATCGCACGACCTCCCGGAAGACGTCGGACAGGGCAGGCACCACGCGGGCGAACTCCCGCACCGGACCTCGTGCGAGCGCCGCGGCCAGCAGGGCCTGCTCGGCGCCGGGTTCGGCGACGTCCACGATCGCGGTGGCGCCGTCGACGTCCGCGACCCCCAGCCCCGGCAGCCCCCGCAGCCAGCCGGCGTCGTCCCCGTCGCCGAGCACGAGGCGGTAGAGCACGCCGGCGCTGCTGCGCAGGTCGTCGGCGTCACCGGACGCGACCACCCGGCCGTCGGCGAGAATGACCAGGTCGTCGCAGATCCGCTCGACCAGGTCCAGCTGGTGGCTCGAGAACAGCACGGGCACACCGAGCCGCAGCTGCTCGCGCAACAGCTCGGCCATGGTGTCGACCGCCAACGGGTCGAGGCCGCTGAAAGGCTCGTCGAGCACCAGGGCGACCGGTGCGTGCACGAGCGCGGCAGCGATCTGCACCCGTTGCTGGTTGCCGAGGGACAGGGTGTCGAGCCGGTCGCCACGCCGGTCGGACAGCGAGAGGCGTTCCAGCAGCTCGTGGACACGGCTCGAGGCCGCGCTGCTCGTCATGCCGTGCAGGCGGCCGAAGTAGACGAGCTGCTCGGCGACCGGCGACTTCGGGTACAGCCCGCGCTCCTCGGGCATGTACCCGAAGGTCCGCCGGTGCTCGCGCGTCACCGGCTCACCGCGCCATCGCACGTCGCCGGCGCTGGGCGCCAGCACTCCCATCACGATCCGCATCGTCGTCGTCTTGCCCGCGCCGTTGGCCCCGACGAAGCCGGTCATCCGTCCCGGCACGACGTCGAAGGTGACGTCGTCCAGCACCGTGGTCTCGCCGAAGCGGCGGCTGACGCCGTCCACCTCGAGCATCGCTGAGCTCGTTGTCATGCGGCCACGGTAGGTCGGCCGCACCGCCCGGCGCGTCAGCCGCTGGACGGACCCAGGGCCTCCCCCGGGGAGATGAGACCGCACTCGTAGGCGAAGACCACGGCCTGGACGCGGTCGCGCAGGCCGAGCTTGGCCAGCACCCGCGAGACGTGGGTCTTCACGGTCGCCTCACCCAGGTGCAGGCGACCGGCGATCTCGGCGTTGCTGAGACCGCGCGCGACCTGCTCGAGCACCTCGCGCTCGCGATCGGTGAGCCCGGTGAGTCGGTCCGGCCGGTACCCGCCACCGGGCGCCGAGGCGAACCGCGCGATCACCCGGCGCGTGACCTCCGGCGCCAGCAGTGCGTGGCCCGCCGCGACGGACCGCACCGCATCGACCAGGTCGTCGGGGTCGGCGTTCTTGAGCAGGAAGCCGCTGGCACCGGCCCGCAGCGCGTCGAACAGGTAGTCGTCGCGGTCGAACGTCGTCAGGACGACGACCCTGGCGTGCCCTGCCGCGACCACCTGCCTCGTCGCCTCGACGCCGTCGAGACCGGGCATCTGCACGTCCATCAGCACGACGTCGGGACGAAGCCGCTCGACGAGCTCGACCACCTCACGCCCGTCGACCGCCTCTCCCACCACCTCCAGGTCGTCCTCCACCGACAGGATCATCCGGAAGCCGGAGCGGACCAGCGCCTGGTCGTCGGCGAGCACGAGCCGGACGGTCACGGTGTGCCCACCGGGTAGCGCACCCGCACCCGGAAGCCGCCGAACGGACGCCGCCCGATCTCGACCTCGCCACCGTGCAGTGCGGCGCGCTCACGCATCCCGACGTGCCCCAGTCCGGTGCCGTGGGCGCGCCGGGTGGGCGTGCCGGCGTCCAGCACCTCGACCTCGACCGCCCGGTCGGGCGGGCCGTCGTGGTAGCGCAGGGTCAGCTGGGCGGTGCGGGCGGTGGAGTGGCGCAGGACGTTCGTGAGGGCCTCCTGGACGGTGCGGAACACCGAGGCACCGACAGTTCCGGGCACCTCGAACGGGGCACCGACGACGTGCAGCTCGACCGCCAGACCCTGCTCGGCGCTGTCGGCCACCACGTCGCCGAGGCGGGCCAAGCCGGGCAACGGGGCGCGATCGGTGTCCGTCATCACGTCGTCCCCCGCGCGCAGGACACCCAGCAGCGACCGCATCTCCGTGACCGCGCGTCGGCTGGAGTCCTCGACGGAGATCAGCGCCTCGCGCGCCTCGACCATGTCGTGGTCGATCGTCCGCCGGGCGGCGGCAGCCTGCACGCCCATCACGCTGACGTGGTGAGCGACCACGTCGTGCAGCTCACGGGCGATGCGCACGCGCTCGTCCAGCACCGCACGACGGGCGATGGTCGCCGACTGCTCGCGCAACTCGTCGGCCTGCAGCCGCAGCTCCTCCCGCTGGCGGGCGCCGTTCCACGCCACCTGCCCGATCAGGAGCGCGCCGACGAAGTAGACGACGTTGACGGCGACGTTGTAGAGCCCCAGCGCCAGGAGCTGCGGCAGCAGGCCCGCCCGGTCCAGCTCGGGCCGCGCGCCGCTGACGCCCGCACCGGTAGCGACGATCACGGCGACCCACCCGAACATCACCAGCAGGACGACGGCCAGCCCGATCCGGGTGCGGCTCCGGTCCGGTCCCCACGCGCAGGCGCTGTAGAGCGCCGCGAAGAAGTAGACCTGCACGGTCAGCTGCACCGCGACGACCGGGTCGCGGAGCCCGAGCCCGAGGAACAGCGCGGCGCTGACGAGGGCGACGGCGACGGGGTAGCGCCGGCGGACCGCCAGCGGGGCCGCGATGGCGACCGTCCACGCGAGCTGTTCGGCGTCCGAACGCTGGGCGTCCTCGAGCAGGCCCGAGCTGCGGGCGAGCTCGAAGCCGACGGCGGCCACCACCACCAGCAGGACGCCGACGGCCATGTCACGGCGCAACCCGTCGCGTGACGGCCGCGGACGCACCCATTCGTCACCCAGGCGGGAAGGCGTGCCGGTCGGGGATGCCAGGCGGAGGGCTTCGAGCACGCGGCGAGGCTAGCGACGCGCGCCGGGCAGCATGACCTCGAGCACCTCGAGGTCGGGGGACACGTCGGTGAGCCCGTAGGGCACGTCGGCCGGAAGGGCCATGGCCGTCCCCGCGCCCAGTCGCTCGGACCGGTTCGCGTACCGCAGCACGGCGGTGCCGGACAGGACGTACCAGAACAGGAGCTCGCCGTCGTGCGGCGACAGCTCGACGCAGGACGACGGCGGGCAGGGGCGGACGACGGTCACCGCGGCGAGACCGTCGGTGGCGGCGGCGACCCCGGTGTCCCGGCACTCGAAACCGGAGGCCCGCCACGGCTCCCACGACGCCTCGGCCGCGACGTGGCGGACGAAACGCTGTGAGTCCCAGCGCCGGTCCGGGGCGACCTCGTCGGTCGGCAGGGTGATGGAGTGCTCGACGAACGTCGGGTGCTCGGCCGGGCAGCCGATCTCGACCACCTGCAGCCCGGGCGAGGCCTCGAGCACCCGGTGCCGGATGCCCGGCGGCTGCAGCACGCAGTCGCCGGCGGCCAGGACGAACGCCGGGCCCTGGTCCTCGTAGACGACCCGGACCCAGCCGGCCGCGCAGTAGATCAGCTGGAACAGCACCCGGTGGTGGTGCACGTAGTCCGGGACCGGCCCGCCGTCCGGGATGAGGATGTGCGAGGCGACGAACCGGCCGTCCTGCCTCCTCGGCAGCAGGTCCCGGTAGTGCATGCCGGCCCGCCCGACCCCGGCGTCGGTGTCCTCGGCGTGGGTCAGCTCGAACGTCGCCGCCCCGGCCGGCATCGGGACCACGCCGTCGCCGTCGGCGAGGTCGAGGTCGTGGTGCACGAGAACGGACGCCGAGGTGCGCACCAGGCGCACCCCGGTGCCGTCGCCTCGGGACAGCACGGCGACCGAGGGGTCGTCCGCGGGCCAGATCACGTCCAGCCGGAAGCCCAACGACGTGAAGAGCTCCGTGGTCGCGTCAAGGTCGGCGCAGCCGAGAACGGTTGACGGCCCTGTCGACATCGGATCAGCCTAACGTCGGCGACAGCAGGTCGATGAGGACGAGCGTGGCGTCGTCCCTCGGGCGCCCGTTCGTCCAGTCGTCGACGAGGCGGACGACGTCCCGGACGGCGTCCGTGGTGCCGCGGGCGGTCGCCGGCGCGCACCTCCTCCGAGTGCACGACGTAGGCGGTCTCGTCGAGCAGCCCCAGCGGCCGCTGGGACGGGCGGGTCAGCTCGTGCACGGCACCGTCGCGCAGCAGCAGCGGCGGCGGGTGTCCGGCGTTGACCCAGCGGAAACGGTCCGCCATCTCCGCCTGACCCACCAGGTCGAGGCCGATGCGTCGCGCGTGCCGGGTGGTGCCGACCCCCGCGTGCGCCAGCAGGCTCGAGCGCAGGCCGTGGCCGACGGCGTCGAACACCGCCACCCACGGACCGCGCGGACCCCACGAGAGGTCGAAGAGGTCACCGCCGACCTCGTAGGTGGGCAGCACCTTGCCGGCGACGGTGAACCGGTCACCCGCCAGCGCCTGCAGCGGCAGGTGCGACCACTGCAGCTCTGCGGGCAGCGTCATCGCGCGGACGCGACGTGCC
>DASROP010000253.1:0-9470 GCA_035646835.1 Actinomycetales bacterium
GACCGAGACCGAGTTCGCCGATGCCTTGCGCGACAGCGGTTTCACCGACGTCGAGATCCGGCCGACCCACCGGGTGCACAGCCACGCCTCGTCCGCGATCGTGCGCGCCACCCGCCGCTAGGCGCCCTCTCCCACCCGACGACCTCAGGGGCCGAACGACACTGCGCGACCTCGCTCGACGTCGTCGACGACGAGGATCAGCTGGTGGTCGTGGTCGGAGTACATCGCCTCGATGTTGACGCCGGCGTCGGCCATCCGGCGGGTGAGCTCCCCGAGCTGGCCCGGCACGTCCTGCCGAAGCCGCCCCACGACGACGTCGCGCTCGGCCAGCACGCGGATGCCGGCACCCTCGAGCGCCGCGCGCGCTGCGGCCCCGTCCGCGAACAGGAAGTGTGCGACGCCGACGCCGTCGACGACCCAGGCGCCGCCACCTTCCACGCTCACACCGGCCGCGCCGAGCGCGGCCCCCATCTCGGCGAGTGCACCGGGCCGGTCGGCCAGGACGATGGTGAGGTCCTTCATGACATCTCCTCCGTGATCGTGGGGTCGACCACCATCTCGGCGGTCAGGGTGTTGGCGATGTAGCAGGCGTCGTGGGCCCGTGCCACCAGCCGTCGGACCCGGTCGAGGTCGGCTCCGGCGGCGACGACGACCCGCGGCCTCAGCGTGACCTTCGTGATGCGCATCGGCGTGGAGTCCTCGGGCATCACCGCCTCGGCGTCGTCGGCGTAGTCCACGACGTCGATCCGCGCCCGGGCGGCCATCGCCAGGAACGTCAGCAGCTGGCACGAGCTGGCCGAGGCCAGCAGCAGCTGCTCCGGGTTGGCCAGGTGCGCGTCACCGCGAAAGGCGGTGTCGCTGCTCAGCACCAGCTCGGCGTCGGCCGGCGGGACGGCGACGCGGTGGGTCCGCGGGTAGTCGTCGTAGCCGACGCCGGTGGAGCCTTGCCAGGTCAGCGTCGAACGGTAGGTGTGGGTGTGCGTCATTGGGCCAACGCTAGGGGCAGAATGCATTCCTGCCCGAGCACGCGGCGGCACTGGCTCGCCTCGGCACCGAGCAGATCGGCTGGCTGACCACGGTCTCGAAGGCCGGCGCGCCCCAGTCGAGCCCGATCTGGTTCCTCCTCTGGGACGCCGAGTCGGCCCTCGTCTTCAGCCAGCCGGACACGCCCAAGTACCGCAACGGGCTTGGCCGCCTCGGGTTGAGCGACGAGCAGTTTCGCGCGATCTCCTCGGTGCCGCTGCGGTTCACGCCGGCCCGCGCGCGGGTGTGGTGACGACCGCGCCGGCTCACCCGTCGGCAGGAACCAGCTCGGCGAGCAGGGCCCGCACCCGGCGTCCGATCTCGTCGCGGATCACCCTGACGTCGTCCACGCCCAGACCGGCCGGATCGTCCAGCTCCCAGTCGAGGTAGCGCTTGCCGGGGTAGAAGGGGCACGCGTCGCCGCAGCCCATCGTGATGACCACGTCGCTGGCGCGCACCGCGTCGTCCGTCAGGGGCTTGGGCAGCTCGGCCGAGATGTCGATGCCCGTCTCGGCCATCACCTCGACGACGGCGGGGTTGAGGCTGTCCGCCGGGGCGGAGCCGGCAGAGCGGACGACGACCCGTCCCGCGGCGTGGTGCGCCAGCAGCGCCGCGGCCATCTGGGAGCGGCCGGCGTTGTGCACGCAGACGAACAGCACCTCGGGGACGTCGGTCATCGGGCCCTCCATGGGTGCAGGTAGGTAACGGCGGCGACGGCGAGCGCACCGCCCGCCAGCTGGGCCAGGACGAACGGTGGCACCGACACCCAGGCGATGCCGGCGAACGTGTCGGAGAAGGTGCGGCCCAGGGTGACGGCCGGGTTGGCGAACGACGTGGACGACGTCCAGAAGTACGCCGCCGCGATGTAGGCGCCCACCATCGGCCCGGCCCACGCCTGGCGCCCCTGCCGCGCGAGCGCGCAGATCAGCACGACCAGACCGAACGTCGCCACCACCTCGCCGAGCACCAGGCCCGGCCCGTCGCGGTACGTCCGCGAGAGGCTGAGCAGCGCCTCGCCGAACATCGCGTGCGCCAGGACCGCTCCGGCGACCCCGCCGGCGAGCTGGGCGGTGATGTACGCGGCGAGGTCACGTCGTCCCAGCCCCCGGCCGGTCGAGCGGTCCAGCCACCACGAGGCGAGGCTGACGACGGGGTTGAAGTGGGCGCCCGAGACCGGGCCCAGCCAGGCGATCAGCACCGCGAGCCCGAACCCCGTCGCGAGGGCATTCTCCAGCAGCTGCAGGCCGACGTCGTCCGGTGACAGCCGGGTGGCCGCGATCCCCGAGCCGATCACGATCGCCACCAGCGAGGCGGTGCCGAGGGCCTCGGCGACCACCCGCCGTCCGAGGTCCGGTTGGACGGCGACCTGCGGCGAGGCCTCGACGACCGCCATCAGCAGGGCCGCTTCGGGACGACGGCGGCACCGGCCAGGGCGCGCAGGTCGTCGGCGAGGCCGTCCAGTGCGCCGGGAGCCAACCGGTAGTAGGTGAACCGGCCGCACGGCTCGGTCTCGACCAGGCCGGCGTCCCGCAGCGCCCGCAGGTGGTGGGAGACCAGGGTCTGCTTGGCGCGCAGCTCGTCCTGCAGGTGGCACGTGCACAGCTGCTCGCGGGCCAGCAGCTGCACGATCCGCCAGCGCACCGGGTCGGCGAGCGCCCGCAGCCTCTCATCAGTGATCGTTGATACCAGCACAGGCTGATTCAACCACGGCGACGGCCGACCCGACACCAGCTGCCGACCATGATCGAGTGCGCGAACAACAGTCGCGACCGAAGGACACTCCTGGGAAATCGCTGGTAACGTCATCCCAATGGAGGCCACCATCGATGCCGTCGGGCGGGTCGTCGTCCCCAAGTCCCTGCGGGACGCCCTCGGCCTCACCCCGGGGTCGACCGTGGACATCTCCCGCTACGGCAGCGGGCTTCAGCTCGTCCCTGCCGGGCGGACGGCCCGGCTGGTCGACGAGTCCGGGGCGCTGGTCGCCACCGGCGACACCGCGATCGACGACGACGTGGTCTTCGGGCTGCTCGACGCCGGACGCCGGTGACGACCCTCGCCCTCGACACGAGCGTCGCTGTCCCGCTGCTGGTGCGGACGCACCGGGCGCACGACAGCGTCGTGCGCTGGTGGGCCGGTCGGACTGTGGTGCTCAGCGGTCCCGCGCTGGCGGAGACCTACTCGGTACTGACCCGGCTACCCAGCGACGTGCGCCTGCTTCCCGCTGACGCCGCGCGGCTGCTCAGCGAGCGATTCGCCGAACCGCTGCTTCTCGGCGCCGAAGTGGCCGGTCGCATCCCGGATGTGCTCAGCCGGCACGGCATCGCAGGTGGCGCGGTCTACGACGCGCTCGTGGCGCTCGCCGCGGCCGAGCACGGGGCCGACCTGGCCACCCGTGACCTGCGCGCCCGTGCCACGTACGAGGCGGTCGGCGTCAGCGTCATCGTCGTGGGGTGAGGCGTGCTGTCGAGCCCGGTCTGGTTCCTCTGGGACGCCGGGACGGCCCTGGTGTTCAGCCAGCCGGACACGGCCAAGACCCGCAACCTGGCGCGCAACCCCAGCGCCGGGCTGCATCTCAACAGCGACGAGACCGGCGGTCACGTGGTGGCGCTGGAGGGCACGATGGCCGCCGGCGACGAGCCGGACGCCGAGACGCTCGCGCGCTACCTCGACAAGTACCGCCGCGGGCTGGGGAGCCTCGGCATGAGCGACGAGCAGTTCCGAGCGAGCTACTCCGTGCCGTTGTGGTTCACACCCGGCCGCGCGCGCGTGTGGTGACTCGTCGGGCCCTTGCCGCCAGCCGACGGGCGGCCTTGGCGCCTGACTGACCGATCTCGACGGCGAACGGCAGCGGGTCCCGAGGTGACCAGACCGCGTGCGCCTTCGGCCCGCAGGAAGCTGGCCCGCCGGTGCGTGCTCGTCGTCCGAGATCGGGCGGACGGCGGCAGCAGCAGTCACGTCACGGGACGCTACCGCCCCGGCCGGCCGATCTCGGTGAGGCGTCGATGAGGACGCTCTCATCCTCGTGTTCAGGAAGGCGTCGGCGGGTCGGGCTCGAAGCCGAGGTGCACGTGGTCCTGGTGCACCTGGTCGGAGAAGTACGGACGGCCGCGGACACCGTCGATGTCCTCCGGCCCGCCGATCTCGTCGGAGCCGAGCTCGGCGGCCGCCTCCATCACGGCACGCCACGCCGAGCGCGCATGGTCGATCACGGGGACGTCGTTGATCGCCCACACGTCCACCGCGCGCCCGCGGGTGTGGTTGGACTGCCGGTCGGTACCGAACACGGTGAACGGGTGCCCGGTACTCAGCACCTGCACGGTGAGCTTCCAGCGCTCGGCCAGCTGCACCAGCAGGGTGGGCACCAGGTCGTCGATCAGGCCCGACTCGAGATCGGCCCTCGCGGCGGCCGGCAGCACCACCCGGTCGTTGGTCAGCAACGCGCTCGCGGCGGCGCTGACCGTCGGCGCCGGCGGCGGGGTCGGGGCCAGCAGGATCTCGGTCGCCTGCCATCCCGACGCCGGGTGCACGAGACGCACGTCGAGCGTGAACGGCCGTCTCACCACGTCCTCGTCACCGGCCAGCAGCTGCTCACCGACGACCAACACGCTGGCCGACGACAGGTCGCGCACCAGCCCGCCGTACTGCGGGTAGACGATCTCGGCCGACGACCACGGCGAGCCCCCGAGCAGCGGCGGCAGCGTCGCCACGGCGGCGGGCGGGCTGCCCAGCGCCTCCAGCCGGTCGACCGCGGCGGCAGGCTCCGTGGCGCCGTCCCGCCAGGTCAGGGCAGCCGCGACGGCCGCGACGGCCGCCTCCTTGCAGGCGGGTTCCACCTCGCCCGCCAGCACCGAGTACGGCGGGACGACGACCGGCGACGGAGGGGGCGCCTCCGGGCTCGGCGACGGCGTCCACCCCGGCGGCACGGTGGTCGTCGAGGAGGGGGTCGGCTGCTCAGGCATCGACGCGCAACCCGTCAGCACCGCGGCCAGACCACCGGTGACGAACCCGCGCCGGCTCAGGTGGCGCTCACCCATCGACGCTCTCAACCGTCGACGACGTGCCGCGAGAACCGCACCATCGTGCGGTCGTCACGGTTGACGAACGTGGTGCCCTCGGTCCAGCCGAGCAGGCGGTAGAAGTCCGCGCCGCCGTTCTCGCCGTCCTCGCTGAGCAGCTCGATGCGCTCGGTGCCCGCCGCGCGCACGTCGGTCTCGATCGCGACCAGCAGCCGGCGTCCCACACCCGTGCCACGCGACTCCGGGACCGTGACGATCGCGTGCACGACCGCCGTCCGGGGTCCCGGCGGTGCCGACTGGACCGGGCGACGCAGCCGCGCCCAGTAGGACTTGACCCGGGTGCGCAAGAAGTGCGCCGCGACGGGAGGACGCACGAGCATCGCGAGCGCCCCCCGGCTGATCAGCGACGCCCGCGCCGTCCGCACCGTGCACATGACGTACGCCCGCTGGTCGCTCGCGGCGGTCACGAAGCCGAGCACCTCGCCGTCCGGGCGCACCGCGATGTGCCCGCTGGCGTGCTCCGACTCGACGAACGTGCGGTGCCAGCGGCGCACGAAGCCTCGTCCGAGCCGGGGGAAGAGGCCGTCGCCGAGGTAGCGCACGTGCAGGTCGGCCGTCGCGTCGCAGTCGTCGCTCGCCATCGGCCGCAGCTCGAAGGCATCGGCCGGCCGGGTGGCATCGCCGGTGGGGCGCGGGTGAGTCATCATCTCCGGTCCTTGTCGACGGACACGTCACGGTATCCCGGCTGCCGCCCCAGGCACGAAACGGCGCGCCTACTCGAGGAAGAGTCGGGCGACCATGTAGGCGACGGCGGCGAACAGGCCGGCGGCGGGGATGGTCAGCACCCAGGCCACCGCGATGTTGCCGGCCACGCCCCAGCGCACGGCCGACAGCCGTCGGGTGGCGCCGACGCCCATGATCGAGGAGGTGATGGTCTGGGTGGTCGAGATCGGCGCCGCGAACACGAACGCGGTGACGTACAGCACCGACGCGGCGACGGTCTCGGCCGCAAAGCCGCGCGGCGGGTCGAGCTCGATGATGCGGCGTCCGAGGGTGCGGATGATCCGCCAGCCGCCGGAGTAGGTGCCCAGGCTGATCGCCAGCGCGGCGGAGATCTTGACCCACAGGGGGATCTCGGTGCCCTCCTGGTAGCCGCCGGCGACCAGGGCCAGCACGATCACGCCCATCGTCTTCTGCGCGTCCTGCAGGCCGTGGCCGAGAGACATCGCGGCGGCGGAGACGGTCTGGGCCATCCGGAACCGGCGGTTGGTCTTGCCCGGCATCGCGTTGCGGAACGACCACAGGATGGCCAGCATCACCAGGTAGGCCAGGGAGAAGCCGACCAGCGGCGACAGGATCATCGGGATCACGACCTTGGTGCCGATCACCGCCCACTGCACGGTGCTGAGCGAGGCGATACCGGCCCCCATCAGGCCACCGATCAGGGCGTGGGAGGACGACGAGGGGATCCCGCGCCACCACGTCACCAGGTTCCACGCGATCGCCCCGAGGACCCCCGCCAGCACCACCACGAGACCGTGGGAGCTCTCCTCCACCCTGATGATGCCCGACCCGATGGTCTCGGCCACCTGCGTGCCGAGCAGCGCGCCGACCAGGTTGAAGATCGCGGCCATCCCCAGGGCCACCCGCGGCGTCAGCGCGCGCGTCGAGATCGAGGTGGCGATCGCGTTGGCCGCGTCGTGGAATCCGTTGGTGTAGTCGAAGGTCAGCGCAACGACGATGACCAGGACGACGAGCGCGAGCTCCATCGAGGTCTCAGGACTCCTTGACGGCGATCGTCTCGACGATGTGGGCGACCTTCTCGAAGGCGTCGGCGGCGGCCTCGAGCTCCTCGACGACCTCCTTGACCTTCATCAGCTCGATCGCGTCGGTGGCGTTGTCGAACAGCTCGGCGAGCAGCTGCCGGTAGGTGCGGTCGGCCTGGTTCTCCAGGCGGTTGATCTCGACCCAGTAGTCGGACAGGTCCTTCATCGAGCGCAGGCGCGGCATCGCCTCGGCGGTCAGCTCGGCCTGGCGCTGCAACACCTGGACCTGGTCGGACACGCCGGCGGGAAGGCTCGAGATCCGGTAGAGGACGACGAGGTCGCCGGCCGCCTCCATGAAGTCCATGCAGTCGTCCAGGGCGGACGCCAGGCCGTAGATGTCCTGCCGGTCGAAGGGCGTCACGAAGGTCGAGTTGAGGCGCCGCATGATCTCGTGCGTCGAGTCGTCGGCGTCGTGCTCGGCGTCCCGCAGGCGCTGCGAGACCCCTTCGCGTGCGGTGGGGTCGGCTCCGAGCAGCTCAGCCAGGAGGGAGGCACCGGTGACCAGGTGCTTCGCGCTGGTGGCGAAGAGGTCGAAGAACGAGGTGTCCTCGGGTGTCAGGCGCAGGCGCAACGTCGATCTCCAGGCAGCAAGGTGGCCCCCGGTCGGGGGCCCGGCGCGGCAAGGTTAGGGCAGTCCCGGCGTCGGTGCGCAACCCAGGTCCTCAGGCGGCGGGCGGCGTCCCTAGCCGCCGGGCAGCCCGAGCACCCGGTCGATCTCCGGCAGGCTCAGCGGGGCCTCGCTCTCGGAGGCGGCCACCACGAGGTCTCCGTACAGCACGATCTCGTCGGCGAGGTCGTCGTCGGCCAGGTGCCGGGCGCTGCGTTCGCTCTCACCCATGGCGCAGCGCTCCTTCCGGTCCCCGTGCGAGTGTTGGTTGCCTCTGCGGCGCGGGTCCGACGCTACGCCGTCGCCGGAGCCGCCGTCGGGCGAACGCTCAAACTTCACCGGGATCGAAGTGCTTGATCACGGGGAGGGGGTGGGTGAGGTGGTGGGTGAGGTGGACGGCGGCTCGGAGGGCTCGGCCGGGGTCTCGTCGCCGGTGGCCTCCTCCGACTCCACCACGGTGCGTTCGATCGTGACCGAGGCGAGGCCGAGCCCCCCGACGGTGACCTCGTCGTAGGCCACCAGCCGGCCCTCGCGGTCGCCCGACGTGGCGAAGTACAGCAGCGTCGCCGTCAGCGACAGCGGCTCGCCCTCGCCCAGGGCCTCGAGGCCGTTGGCGGTGATGCCCGCGCCGCCGGTCGAGCCCTGCACCATCACCCTGGTGCCCGGTTCGTACACGTTGACGATCCGCCGGTGGTAGTGCCCGGAGAGCACCAGCGGCACCTCGCCGAACAGCGGGTCGAGCACGCTCGGGTCGTGGATCAGGGCCACGTCGACGCCGTGCGTGCCGTCGTCCGCCTCGGGCCTGCTGGTGATCAGGTCGGCCAGCTCCTCGGAGGCGCCGAGCACCAGCTCGCGGTTGCGCTCGTCGTCCGGCTCCTCGCCCTCCGGGGTGAAGCGCGGGTCGCCGATGCCGGCGAAGACCAGCCCGGCGACCTCCGCGGTGTCGCCGTCGAGGACGACCGCGTTCGGCTGGGCCGCGACCGCCGCCTCGGTGGAGGCCGAGTCGTGGTTACCCCGCACGAACACGTACGGCACGCCGAGCTCACCGATCCTCGACAGCGTGGAGGACTCGACGCCGGTGCCCCAGGTGGTGATGTCACCGGTGTCGACGACGGCGTCCACGCCGAACTGCTCGACGAGGCGGTCCGCGACGTCGAAGCCGAGAGGGTTCAGGTGGATGTCGGAGACGTGCAGCACGGTCGTCGTCTCGCCACCGCGGGGCAGGACGGGGAGGCGGTCGGCCACGGCGTACAGGGTGGTGACGCTCTGCACGAAGTCGGCGAGCCCGCTGCGGTAGGACTCCAGCCGCTCCGCGACGTCACGACCCTCACCGGCGATGTAGGGCGCGCTCTGCAGCAGACCGGTGAAGCGGGGGGCCCGCAGCGCGGCGGCGTCGAAGGTGGCGACGGTGACACCGCCGAGGGCGAGCAGCACCGCGAGCGCCGCCGCAGTGGTCTGCACCGGGCGCCAGCTCAGCCGGTACACCGCCAGGCCTCCGACCAGGGCGCCGGCGAGCGCGCACCCGACCGACCACGTGACGGCCTCGATCGCGGCGTCGCGCAACACCTCGGGCGCGGCCAGCTGCAGCGCGAGCAGGCCCTGCGGTGACGCGATCAGCTGCTGGGCCTCGGCGAGGTCGACCGACAGCACGGACGCGTTCACCGCGACCGGCGCCAGGTGGGTGTCGAACGTGACGTTGCCGACCGGCGGCAGCTGCACGTGCACCCCCGACGACAGGCTCGGGCGGATGTCGACCTGCACCAGCAGGGGGCCGACGTAGACCTGGCTGCCCGGTGCCAGCGCCCAGCCCACAGCGGCTCCGCCGAGCCCGACCAGCACCACGCCGAGCCAGCGCAGCAGCCTGGTCGGCGGTCGGCGGGCTCTCACCGTCGCGATTGTGCCTGCAGACCGACGCCCGGAACGCGAAAGGGGGGAATTCGCGCCCCGGACGCCGGCCGCCCAATCATGACACCGGGCCGTGGCAACCACTCCCACCCC
>DASROP010000254.1:0-12196 GCA_035646835.1 Actinomycetales bacterium
TCGAGGTCGGGCAGGTCCTCGAACCGGATCAGGCCGGAGTAGAGCCATTCCTCGTACGGATTGGCGGTGGCGAGGTCGGCCTTGATCTCCTCGTCCTCGATGATGCGGTGCTCGTCGACGTCGAGCAGGAACATGCGGCCCGGCTCGAGTCGGCCCTTGCGGGTGATGGTGGCCGGATCGATGTCGAGGACGCCGGTCTCCGAGGCCAGCACGACGAGTCCGTCGTCGGTGACCAAGTAGCGCCCAGGACGCAGGCCGTTGCGGTCGAGGACGGCGCCGATCTGGCTGCCGTCGGTGAACGCCACGCACGCAGGCCCGTCCCACGGCTCCATCAGGGCCGAGTGGAACTCGTAGAACGCCCGCTGCTCGGCGTCCATGGTGGGGTTGTTCTCCCACGCCTCGGGGATCATCATCATCACCGAGTGCGGCAGCGACCGACCACTGAGGTGAAGGAGCTCGAGGACCTCGTCGAACGAAGCCGAGTCGCTCCCCTGCGTGTCGATGATCGGGAAGATGCGGTCGAGGTCGCCAGGGATCAGGTCGGTCGCGAGCAGCGCCTCACGGGCACGCATCCAGTTGCGGTTGCCCCGGGCGGTGTTGATCTCACCGTTGTGCGCGATGAACCGGAACGGGTGCGACAGCGGCCACGAGGGAAAGGTGTTGGTGGAGAAGCGTGAGTGCACCAGCGCCAGCTCGGTGGTGTACCGCCGGTCGGAGAGGTCGGGGAAGAACGGCTCGAGCTGTCCGGTCGTCAGCATGCCCTTGTAGACCAGCGTGCGGCAGGACAGCGAGGCCGCGTACAGACCGACCTCGCGCTCGGCCCGCTTGCGCAGGCAGAAGGCCATCCGGTCGAGCGCGATGCCCATCACCCGTGCCTTCGCACCGGCGACGAACAGCTGGGCGAAGCGGGGCATGCACGAGCGGGCCGTCCGGCCCACCAGGGAGTCGGCGGTCGGGACGTCGCGCCAACCGAGGACGGCGAGCCCCTCCTCCTCGGCGATCCGCGCCACGGCGTCCCGTGCGGCGGCCTCCTCGCCGTCGTCGTCCGGGAGGAACACCAGGCCGACGGCGTAGGACCCCCTCGCCGGCAGGTCGAAGTCGGTGACCGCGTCGAGGAAGGCGTGCGGCACCTGGGTGAGGATGCCTGCGCCGTCGCCCGTGTCGGCCTCCGCGCCGACGGCACCGCGGTGGTCGAGGTTGCGCAGGGCGGTCAGTGCCTGCTCGACGATGTCGTAGCCCGGCTCGCCCCGCAGGGTCGCGACGAACGCCACGCCGCACGCGTCGTGCTCGTGCGTCCCGTCGTACAGGCCCTGGGCGGGTGGCTGGGCGGAGAACCGCTCGAAGGGCGACAGCAAGTCGGGCACCGTCCTCGTCTCGTCGTCCCGGGTCACCCGGGGCATTCGCACGAGGACGGCGCTGGCCCCGCGGATCGTGCGGCGAGGTTACACGAGCACCGGGGGCCGGGTCAGGTTCGTACCCCGCTCGGCGTCTCACTGTGCAAGACGGACGGTTCTGGATGGCGAGACGCCGCCGCGCACCCCGGGCCGGGGCCGGGCAGCCGCCGCACCAGGAGCCGGAGGCTCGCCACCTTGACCGCGAGCACCGCCAGCACGAACGCCGAGGCCAGCAGCGGCTGGGGCCAGACCACCACGAGGACCACGAGGCCGGCGGTGTTGACGGCCTTGGCCGGTGCCCACCAGTTCCAGCGGTAGACCGCGCGGTCGACGCGCTCGACGTAGTTGCACGACGTCAGCGGGAAGCCGAGCCAGGCGATCGACAGCACGGTGTCCACGACGGCGAACTCCAGCAGGTACAGCGCCACCGGCCACATCACGTCGGGGTGCCACAGCGCCCACGGGACCCAGAACGCCACGCTGCAGACCCGGTCCGTCAGGACGTCCAGCAGGGCGCCGCGGCGGGTCTCCTGACGCAACCGCCTGGCCACCTGACCGTCGACCACGTCGCCGACCCAGTACACGGCCAGGGAGACCAGGAGCAGGTCGAGCCGGGAGGTGGCGACGGCGGCGATCGCCAGGGCCACGGCCGCGACGGTCCGGACGCCGGTGACCAGGTTGGCCCAGGTCGTCCACGGCTCGGGCCACCCGTCCCAGCAGCCGCGGTGGCCGCAGGCGGTGTCCGGCGTCGTCCAGCGCGGGGTCACGCCATCACCCACTCCACGGGTCGATCACCTCGACGCCGGAAGGCTCGAAGTCCGACGCAGTGCGGGTCACGAGCTTCAGGCCGTGCACGAGAGCAGTCGCAGCAATCAGCGCGTCACGCTCGGGGCGCGGGTCGGGTACGTGAAGTGACGCCGCCCTGCGGGCCACGGCGAGGTCCACCGGGAGGATCTGTCTCTCGAACGCCGGGAGGACACGTTCCTCCAGCCAGCGCCGGAGGGAGCGCCCCTGCCTGGAGTCTCGGCGCTCGACCCGGATGACCCCGATCTCCAGCTCCAGCACCGAGACGACGCTCAGGAACAGGGCGTGCGACGGCTGACTCCCGACCCATCTACGGACCAGCGGATCGGATCGGTGCTGCGACTTTCGTAGCTCGTTGACGACGTTCGTGTCCAGCAGGTAGCTCACAGGTCGGGCGCCCTCAGACCGAGCCGGATCGGGCCGGGCTCGAAGGCGACGCCGTCGTCGTCCATCGACAACCACGCCACGAGATCGGGCTCCCCTCCGCTGAGCCGTCGGAACTCGCCGATGGACATGAGCACGTGCGACGGGCTGCCACGGTCGGTGATCACCACCGGCCCCTTCTCGGCGGCCCGCTTCGCGGCGCTGACGTCGCGGTTGAATTCCCGCGCCGACAGTGTGGCCATCCGCATCCCCTCGCCTGGTAGGTACGTACCTACGATACGTGGGTGCGGCACGCAGGACAACACCGCATCACGACCGGCGCGTCGTGATCTCATGACCTCCGGGGCCGGGAAGGGGTGGCGACGTGGTGGCGGTGGGCACCTTCTTCTACTGCCTGCTGTCAGCGGTCGTGCCGGTCGCCAACGCGGAGGTGTACCTCGTCGGGGTCGCCGTCACCACCGACTCCCCGCCGGTGCTGCTCGCGGTCGCCGCGGCGAGCGGCCAGGTGCTCGGCAAGATGGCGTTCTACCTGCTCGGTCGCGGCGTGATCGACCTCTCGCGGCTGCGACGGCACTCGCGCACGACCGGCCGCTGGACCGAGCGGATGGCCCGGGTCTCCGACTGGTGCGACCGGCACGCGTGGGGCCCGAGCGCGGTCACGCTGGTCAGCGCCGTGGTGGGGCTGCCCCCGTTCGCGGTGGTCAGCGTGCTGGCGGGGACGCTACGGATGCGCTGGTGGCTGTTCGCGCTCTGCGGGCTCATCGGCCGGTTCGTCCGGTTCCTCGCCGTCCTGCTCGCCCCCGGGGTGGTCCCCGCCGGCGTCCTCGGCTGGCCCTTCTGAGGCGGCCACCGACGCCGCGACCTGATCGGGAGACTCCCGCCCCGGGTGCCTCCGTGCGCTGACCACGAAGCCGACGATGCCCAGCAGGCACACCAGCACCGACGTCCAGATGTTCAGCCGCAGACCGAGGACCTGCTCGGCCGGGTCGACCCGCAGGGCCTCGATCCACCCGCGCCCCAGCGTGTACAGGACGACGTAGCCCCAGAAGACGCGTCCGTGGCCGAGCCGGAAGCGACGATCCAGGTAGACGAGGAGGGCGGCGGCCGCCAGGTTCCACAGCAGCTCGTAGAGGAACGTCGGGTGGAACGTGGCGACGTCCTCGAGCCCGACGGGGCGGAAGGCCGGGTCGATCTCCAGGCCCCACGGCAGGTCGGTGGGGCCGCCGAAGAGCTCTTGGTTGAAGTAGTTGCCCAGCCGGCCGATCGCCTGCGCCACCAGGACGCCGGGCGCGACGGAGTCCGCGAACACGGCCAGTGACAGGCCCGCGCGGCGGCACCCGATCGCGGCGCCGACCGCCCCCAGCGCGATCGCCCCCCAGATGCCCAGGCCGCCCTGCCAGATGTAGAGCGCCGAGACGGGGTCCCCGCCCGGTCCGAAGTAGGCGTCCGGCGACGACACGACGTGGTAGATACGGCCGCCGACCACGCCGAAGGGCACCGCCCAGACGGCGACGTCGGCGACGGCTCCGGGCGGGCCGCCGCGGGCCCGCCAGCGGCGGTCGCCGATCCAGACCGCGGCGACGATCCCGGCGAGGATGCACAGCGCGTACGCCCGGATCGGCAGCGGGCCGAGGTACCAGACGCCCTGCGAGGGGCTCGGGATGCCGGCCAGCACGGTCGTGATCACAGTTCCACCCCTGCAGAGAGCTCGGAGACCAGGGTCGAGACGGCGTCCACACCACCGTCGGAGAGCGCGCGGACCAGGGCGGAGCCGACGATCACGCCGTCCGCGAAGGCCGCCACCTCCGCCGCCTGCTGCCCGGTCGAGACGCCCAGGCCCACGCAGACACGCTCCCCGCCGGCGGAGCGGGTGGCCCCGACGAGCTCGCGGGCCGACGTCCCGACACTCGTGCGGACGCCGGTCACGCCCATCGTCGAGGCCGCGTAGACGAAGCCTCGACTGGCCGAGCACGTGGTCCGCAACCGCTCCGGTGTCGACGACGGCGCCACCAGGAACACCCGGTCGAGGTCGTGCGCGTCGGACGCGTCGAGCCACTCGGATGCCTCGTCGGGCAACAGGTCCGGCGTGATCATGCCGGCGCCGCCGGCCGCGGCGAGGTCGCGCGCCCACCGCTGGACGCCGTAGCGCAGCACCGGGTTCCAGTAGGTCATCACCAGCACCGGGGCACCGGACGCCGACACCCTCTCGACCGCGGCCAGCACGTCGCGCGGACGCGTGCCGGCGCGCAGGGCTGCCTCGGCGGCGCGCTGGATGACGACACCGTCCATCACCGGGTCGGAGTACGGCAGGCCGAGCTCGACGACGTCCGCACCGGCCTCGACCATCGCGGTGGCCGCACGGACCGACGTGTCGAGGTCCGGGAACCCGACGGGTAGGTAGCCCACCAGTGCGCTGCGTCCGGCGACGCGTGCGGCGTCGATGGCTCCCGCCGTCCGGCTCGCGGTCACGTGCCCTCGCCCGGCTCGAGCAGGTCGAACCACCGGGCCGCCGTGTCGACGTCCTTGTCGCCGCGACCGGACAGGTTGACCAGCACGGTCGCGTCGGGTCCGAGCTCGCGCCCGACGACGAGGGCACCGGCCAGGGCGTGGGCGCTCTCGATCGCCGGGATGATGCCCTCGCTGCGACACAGCAAGGAGAACGCGTCCATCGCCTCCGAGTCGGTCACCGGGCGGTACTCGGCCCGGCCGGTGGTGGCCAGCCACGCGTGCTCGGGGCCCACCCCCGGGTAGTCCAGCCCCGCCGACACCGAGTGCGACTCGACCGTCTGGCCGTCGTCGTCCTGCAGCAGGAAGGACCGGGCGCCGTGCAGCACACCCGGGCTCCCGCCGGTGATCGAGGCCGCGTGCCTCCCCGTGTCGATGCCCTCACCACCGGCCTCCAGGCCGAGCAGGCGGACGCCGGCGTCCGGCACGAACGCGTGGAAGATGCCGATCGCGTTCGAGCCGCCGCCGACGCAGGCCGCTACCACGTCGGGCAGCCGGCCGGCGAGGTCGAGGACCTGCTGGCGCGCCTCGTCACCGATCACGCGCTGCAGGTCGCGGACCATCTCGGGGAACGGGTGCGGGCCGGCCACGGTGCCGAAGATGTAGTTCGTCGAATCGACGTTGGTGACCCAGTCGCGCAGGGCCTCGTTGATCGCGTCCTTGAGGGTCCGCGACCCGGTGCGGACCGCGACGACCTCGGTCCCCAGCAGGCGCATCCGCGCGACGTTGAGCGCCTGGCGGCGGGTGTCCTCCTCGCCCATGTACACCACGCACTCGAGGTCGAACAGCGCTGCGGCGGTGGCCGTGGCGACGCCGTGCTGCCCCGCGCCGGTCTCCGCGATCACCCGCGACTTGCCGAGGCGCCGGGTCAGCAGCGCCTGGCCGAGCACGTTGTTGATCTTGTGCGAGCCGGTGTGGTTGAGGTCCTCGCGCTTGAGCAGCACGCGCGCGCCACCGGCGTGCGCGGCGAACCGGGGGACCTCGGTGATGATGCTGGGGCGGCCGGTGTAGCTGCGGTGCAGCTCGGCGAGCTCGGCCCCGAACGTGTCGTCCACCATCGCCGCCCGGTAATGGCGCTCGAGCTCGTCCAGCGCCGCGACCAGGGCCTCGGGGACGAACCGGCCGCCGAACTCGCCGAAGTAGCCCGGGCGCTGTGCGCTCGCGCTCATCGGGGCGCGGAGCGCAGCGCCGGGTGGGATCCGGCCGCGACCAGGTCGGCCACCGCGGACCGCGGGTCGCCGCCCGTCACGAGCGACTCCCCCACCAGCACCGCGTCCGCGCCGGCGCGTGCGTAGTCGAGCACGTCGTGCGGCCCCCGGACGCCGGACTCCGCGACCTTCACCACACCGTCCGGGATGCCGGGCACCAGCCGGGCGAACGTCGAGCGGTCCACCTCGAGCGACCGCATGTCGCGGGCGTTGACCCCGACCACGCGGGCGCCGGCGCCCACCGCACGGTCGACCTCCTCGGAGTCGTGGCACTCCACCAGCGCGGTCATCCCCAGGGAGTGCACCCGCTCGACGAGGGACGTCAGGGTGGACTGGTCCAGCGCGACCACGAGCAGCAGCACGAGGTCGGCGCCGCAGGCCCTCGCCTCCCACACCTGGTACGGCGTGACCACGAAGTCCTTGCGCAGGACCGGGACGTCGACGGCGGCGCGGACGCTGACCAGGTCCGCGAGGCTGCCGCCGAACCACCGCTGCTCGGTCAGGACGCTGACCACGCTCGCTCCGCCGGCCTCGTAGTCACGAGCCAACCCGGCGGGGTCCCCGATCGCGGCCATGGCGCCCTTGCTGGGGCTCGACCGCTTGACCTCCGCGATCACCTTCACGCTGCGATCGTCGTCGTCCCCCCGCCGCAGCGCCCACACCGCGTCGCGAGGGGCGGGGGCTCCGGAAGCCTGTTGACGCAGGTCGTCCAGGCTGACGCGCTCCTGGCGCTCGGCCAGGTCCTCGCGGACTCCCGCGATGATGTCGTCGAGGACGGTCACGAAATCCTCTCCCCTTGGCCCGATGGAACCAGACCCCGAGGTCCGGCCGTTCGATGCTAGAGGGTGCCCGTAGGGCCGACGTCCGCCCCCCGTCACCGCAGCGCGCCTTCGTGCGGGCGGCCCGGATCACCCCTACGTTGGACGGCGTCACGCACCGTGCCCACGATGGAGGAGCCATGAGCACCCCGAGCGACCCGAACCCCCAGGACAGGCCGGCTCACGAGCCGACACCCGGCTACGGGCAACCGGCCGCGCCCGGCTACAACGAGCCCGGGTACGGCCCCGGCGCCGCGGCTCCGAAGAACGGCCTCGGCACCGCGGCGCTCGTCCTCGGCATCATCGGCCTGCTGCTCGCGTTCATCCCCGTGATCGGGATCCTCGGGGGGCTGCTGGGGATCGTCGGCGTCATCCTCGGCGTCATCGCGCGCGGGAAGGTCAAGCGGGGCGACGCCACCAACGGCGGCGTGGCCCTGGTCGGCATCATCCTCTCCGTCCTCGCGATCCTCATCACCATCGCGTACGTCGTCCTCGCCGCCCTCTTCTTCAACCAGGTGGAGGACTGCACCGACCCGAACCTCACCCCCGAGGAGGTCACGGCCTGCGTGGAGGACAACCTCGGCGGCTGACTCGCCAGCGGTCAGCGGACGCCCGGCTTCGACGGGTGCGGTGGCGCCTCCTGCGCCGGCTCGCCGAAGCCCATCCCGTGCAGCACCTTGCCCAGCACCATCCCGACCAGCACGACCACGGCACCGACGACGAACATCCAGACCAGGGCTGCGACGACCGCGACCGACATCACCAGGCTGCCGAGCATCACGGTGCCGACGCACACCCACGCGGCGATGCTGTGTCCGTGCGGGTCTTCGTGCGCGACTTCGTGCGGGTCGGCCTCGTCGGCGCGGTCTGCTGTCTCGACTCTGTCTCGCTCGGCCATCGGTGTCCCTCCTGGGCAGGTGCAGTCGGCGCCATTGTGTCGTGTCGAGGCCTTGTGCCGTGTCAGGCCTCGCGTGGCAGCACCTGAGCGAAGGTGTCGGATTGCGCGTGCGGCCCGGGCTACCCGTCCTTGACGAACTGGCGCGTTGCTGTGTACTGGCCGGCTCGAGTGGCACGTTCGGTAGGCCGCCGTCGGCGTGTCGCCGCCGCAGCGTGCCACTCAGCCGCCACCAGCCGCCGCAACGTGCCACTCTTTCGGTCCGGGAATCCTCGACTCATGGACGGGTGGGGTCGTCGCCGCGACTGAGCGCGTCCCAGCCGTCCCGCCGGTCGGCGTCTGCGTCGACATCGGCGTCGACACCGCGCTCGTCCCGGTCGAAGCGCCGGGTTTCGTCCCACCGGTGACGTGCTCTCAGGCCGGCCACGGCGACGACGACCAGCAGCGCCCCGAGCACGGCGCAGGCGAACGGCCAGACGGTGCTGCGCACGGTCACGTCGAGGCCGTCCACGGACGCCGGGGTCAGGCCCGTGGCGGCGCCCAGGCCGGCGCGCGCGGCCTCGAAGGGTTCGAGCACGACCCGCACCGCCGCCGCCGCGACGCCGGCGCCGGCCAGCGCGATCAACGCCAGCACGGCGCCTCGCGCCCGACGACCGGCGATCGTCAGGGCTCCCGCCGCCGCAAGCGCCACGAACGCCAGTGCAGGAACCAGCGGTGCGGCGCTGCTGCCGACCACCTGGACACCGCCGGGGGTCGGCACACCGGCGGAGAGCGCGGCGTCCACCCAGACCCGGGTCGAGAGGGCCAGCACGGCCACCGCAGACGCGGCGGCCAGCAGGACGACGGGTGCGCGCCTCATGGGGCGCCGTTCCGCAAGGTGGCGGCCGTCGCCACCGCACGGAGGACGGCGGCCGCCTTGGCCCGGCACTCGGCGTCCTCGGACTCGGGCACGGAGTCGGCGACGATGCCCGCCCCGGCCTGGACGTGGGCGACGCCGTCGCGCAGCACCGCCGTCCGGATCGCGATCGCCATGTCGAGGTCCCCGGCGAAGTCGAGGTATCCGACGACGCCCCCGTAGACGCCTCGTCGCACCGGCTCGAGCGTGTCGATCAGCTCCATCGCCCGCGGCTTCGGGGCCCCGGACAGCGTCCCCGCGGGAAACGCCGAGCGCAGCACGTCGAGGGCGGACTCGCTCGGCCGCTGCTCCCCCGTCACCGTGGACACCATGTGCATCACGTGGCTGTACCGCTCGACGGACATGAAGTCGATGACCTCGACGCTCCCCGGCTCGCACACCCGCGAGAGGTCGTTGCGAGCCAGGTCGACGAGCATCAGGTGCTCGGCCCGCTCCTTGGCGTCGGCGACCAGGTCACGGGCGAGGGCCTCGTCGTCCTCGGGCTGGTCCCCCCGGGGTCGGGTGCCCGCGATCGGGTGGGCCAGCACCCGGCCGGCGGAGACCTTGACGAGGGCCTCGGGGCTGGAGCCGACGACGTCCAGCGCCGCGCCGTCCGGTCCGGTCCCACGGAACAGGTACATGTACGGGCTCGGGTTCTCCGCCCGAAGGCAGCGGTAGACGTCCAGGGCGTCCGCCGGGCAGTCCAGGTCGAAGCGCTGGGACAGGACGACCTGGAAGACCTCACCGTCCCGGATCGCCTCCAGCCCGGCCCGGACGGCGGCCAGGTACGCGGCCCGGCTCGTTCGAGTTCGCGGGCTCGGGTCGGGTGGAGAGTCGTGGACGGCGACCGTCGCGGACGCGGGGACGGCGACCTCGGTCGTCATCCGGTCGAGCCGGGCGACGGCGTCGTGCCAGGCCTCGTCGACGCGCTCGTCGGTCGCGTCGTAGTTGACCGCGTTCGCGACCAGCAGCAGGGTCGCGTCGGAGTGGTCGAGGACGGCGACGTCGGTCGCCAGCGCCAGCATCAGGTCGGGGACGCCGAGCTCGTCGACGGCGTGCGATCCCAGCCGCTCCCAGTGCCGCACGGCGTCGTAGGCGATCACGCCGACCATGCCGCCGGTCAGCGGGGGCAGGCCGGGCAGACGCGCCGTGTGCAACGCCTCGAGCGTGCCGGCCAGGGCGTCCATCGGCGGCCCGGCGGTCGGCACGCCGACCGGGGCCTCCCCCAGCCAGACCGCCTCGCCCCCGGCCTCGGTGAGGATCGCGTGGGACCGGGCCCCGACGATCGAGTACCGCGACCAGACACCGCCGTGCTCGGCGCTCTCCAGGAGGAACGTGCCCGGTGCGTCCGCCGCGAGCTTGCGGTACAGCCCGAGCGGCGTCTCGGCGTCGGCGAGCAGCCGGCGCACGACCGGGATCACCCTTCGGTCGCGCGCCAGCTCACGGAACGCGGGAAGGTCGGGCCAGACGCCACCGAGCCCCCGCGGTGGCCCGGTGGTCACGTGGCCGACCCGGGCGCCGCGCCGAGGTCGCCAGCCTCGAAGCAGGTGCGGGTGCCGGTGTGGCAGGCGGGCCCGACCTGGTCGACGCGGACCAGCACCGCGTCGCCGTCGCAGTCGAGGGCGACCGAGCGCACGTGCTGCACGTGGCCCGAGGTGTCGCCCTTGCGCCAGTAGTCGCCCCGGCTGCGGCTCCAGAACGTGGTGCGACCGGTGGTCAGCGTGCGGTGCAGCGCCTCGTCGTCCATCCACCCCACCATCAGCACCTCGCCCGTGTCGTGCTGCTGGACGACGGCGCACACCAGGCCGTCGCCGTCCCGCTTCAGGCGCACGGCGACATCGGGATCGAGAGGCACGGACGCGATCCTAGGCGCGCTGCTGCGCGGTCCACGAGGCGTGCAGGCGTGAGTAGACGCCACCCGCGGCGGCCAGCTCGCGGTGGTGGCCGACCTCCACGATCCGGCCGGCGTCGACCACGACCACCATGTCGGCGGCCTCGGCGGTGGAGAGCCGGTGCGCGATCGAGACCGCGGTCCGGCCGTGCGTGACACCGACCAGTGCGCGCTGGATCCGGACCTCGGTGCCGGGGTCCACCGCCGAGGTGGCCTCGTCGAGCACCAGCAGGTCGGGGTCGGCGAGGTAGGCCCGGGCCAGCGCCACCAGCTGCCGCTCCCCCGCCGAGAGGGACTCGCCGCGCTGGCCGACCTGCGTGTCCAGCCCGTGCGGGAGGCCGTCCACCCAGTCGTCGAGACCGAGCTCGGTCACGGCCAGCTCGACGTCCGCCCAGCGCGCGGACGGGCGGCCGTACCGGATGTTGGCTCCGAGCGTGTCGTCGAACAGGAAACCCTCCTGCGGCACCATCACGACCCGCTCCCGCAGGCTCGAGAAGCGCAGCCGCCGCAGGTCGACGCCGTCGAGCAGCACGCGCCCGGAGCCCGGGTCCTGCAGCCGCGTCAGCAGCTTGGCCAGGGTCGTCTTGCCCGAGCCGGTCTCGCCGACGACCGCGACCTTGGTGCGTGGGGGGATGGACAGGTTGATGTCGGTGAGCACCTCGGGGCCGCCGGGGTAGGAGAAGGACACCCGGTCGAACCGCACCGTGATCTCGCCGCGTGGCAGCTCCTCGCCGTCGTCACCGGGGTCGGCGACGTCGGCCGGCGTGTCCAGCACCGCCAGGACCCGCCTCCACCCGGCGACCGCGTTCTGCAGCTCGTTGAGCACCTCGGTGACGCTCTGCACCGGGCCCGTGAACAGCTGCACGAGGAACAGGAAAGCCAGCAGCTCGCCCAGCGTCACCGAGCCACCCACCCCCAGCCACGTGCCGACGGCCACGACACCGGCCACGGCGAGGCCGGAGGCCAGTACGCCCGAGGAGAAGCTCAGGGACACCATCGTCTGGGCCCGGATGTAGGCGGCGCGGTGGGCCGCGACCGTCGCGTCCACCCGGTCCGCGGTGCGCGCCTCGATCGCGTAGGCGCGGATGGTGTCGGCGCCGACGACCGTCTCGGAGATGGCCCCGAGCATGTCGCCCACCCGTTCGCGCACCGTCGCGTACGCCACCGAGACGTAGCGCTGCGACCAGCGGCCGAGCAGGATCAGCGGCACGAAGACCGCGAGCACGAACAGGGTCAACGGAGCGGAGTAGAACGCCATCAGGACGGTGGCCACGACCAGCTGGCCCATCGCCAGGATCAGCAGCAGCCCGCCGAACTGCACGAACGTCGAGATGGTGTCGACGTCGCTCGTCACGCGCGAGACGAGGGCACCGCGCCGCTCCGTGCTCTGGGTCAGCACCGA
>DASROP010000255.1:0-5603 GCA_035646835.1 Actinomycetales bacterium
GTCGTGATCCGCGTGGTGGTGGTCGACGACCAGCCCCTGGTGCGGATGGGGATGCGCACCCTGCTGGAGTCCGAACCGGACACCGAGCTGGTCGGTGAGGCCCCGGACGGCCGGGCGGGAGTCGACGTCGTCCGCCGGACCCGGCCGGACGTCGTCCTGATGGACATCCGGATGCCGGTGCAGGACGGCCTGGAGGCCCTCGCTGAGATCACCGCGGACGCCGCGCTGGCCGGTGTTCGTGTTGTGATGCTGACGACGTTCGAGCTGGACGAGTACGTCTTCGAGGCGTTGCGCAGCGGCGCCAGCGGATTCGTGCTGAAGGACTCCCCGCCGCCCGAGCTGCTGCGGGCGGTGCGGGTCACGGACGGCGACAGCAGCGACTCGCCGCTGGCCACGACCCGCACCGCCCGCAGCAGCTCCGCCGGCGGGGAGTCCTTCAGCACGAAGCCGCTCGCGCCGTTGCGGAGCGCCTCGAAGACGTACTCGTCCAGCTCGAACGTCGTCAGCATCACGACACGAACACCGGCCAGCGCGGCGTCCGCGGTGATCTCAGCGAGGGCCTCCAGGCCGTCCTGCACCGGCATCCGGATGTCCATCAGGACGACGTCCGGTCGGGTCCGGCGGACGACGTCGACACCCGCCCGACCGTCGGGTGCCTCGCCGACCAGCTCGGTGTCCGGTTCGGACTCCAGCAGGGTGCGCATGCCCATCCGCACCAGGGGCTGGTCGTCGACCACCACGACGCGGATCATGACGCCGACCTTTCCACGGTGGGGATCCGGGCCGTGACGGCGAACCCGCCGCCGGCGCGAGGGCCGGCCTCGAGACGACCTCCCAGCGTCTCCGCGCGCTCCCGCATGCCGCGGATCCCGCTGCCGGCCAGCGCATCCGTACCCGGCGAGCCCGCGCCGTCGTCCGTGACCTCGACGACGACCACGCCGTCGTCGCGTCGGATCCCGACGCGCGCCCGAGCCGGCCCGGCATGGCGCAGCACGTTCGTCAGCGACTCCTGGACGATCCGGTAGGTGGCCGCGCCGACAGCGGGGTCGACGTCCGACAGCTCGTGCTCATCGAAACGCAGCTCGACGTCGACGCCACCGGCGCGGACCCGTCCGACCAGGCCGCCGACGTCCGCCAGCCCCGGCAGCGGACGCCGTGCCGCGCCGTCGGGCTCGCGCAGCTGGTCGAGCTCATCGCGGAGCCCGTCCAGGGCCTCCCGGGCGATCACCACGATCGCCTCCAACGACTCACGGGCCTTGTCCGGGCTGCGATCCAGCACGTGCAGCGCCACGCCGGACTGCATCGCGATCACCGCCAGCCCGTGGCCGACGACGTCGTGCAGGTCGGCCGACATCCGCAGCCGCTCCTCCGACACGGCGCGCCTGGCCTGCTCGGCGCGCACGCCCTCGGCCGCCTCCCGGCGCACCCCGACCACGACACCGACGGCCGCCGGCGCGGCGATCACCGCGGCCCACGCGATCGCCCACGCCAGGCCGGAGGCCCACTCCGCGGGGGCGTCGACAAACCGGCCGAGCGACGCCGCGAGGGTCGCAACGTAGAAGGCGGTCGCGCCGACCGCCGTCCGCCTCGGTGTCCACCGCGACCCGACGGCGTAGGCGGCGAAGGGCGCCGACAGCAGGATCGGCCCGAACGGGTACCCGATCAACAGGTACAGCGCGATCGATGCACCGCACAGGGCGAGCATCCACGCCGGCCACCTGCGGCGGGCCACCAGCGACGACGCGGCCAGGATGACGCACACGTAGGCCAGAGCGTCCGGCGTCTTCGACCAGTCGACCTGGTTCTCCCCCGCCGGCCTCGTGCCGGCGAGGCCGACGAAGAGCAGCGGGACGACGAGGCCGACGTCCCGCAGCCACACACCGGCACGCGCGACGAGGTCCACACGGGCGACGATAGGCGGCCGGACGGGGGCCCGGCGTCCGCTGTCGCGCGTATCCGTCCTGCGCAGATCCGCGTACACGCGGTGCCGCTCGGAGGCTGACGACGGCGAAGCCCCGGCCGACCACGCTGGCGGACATGGAAACCATCGTGTCCACGGATCGCCTGACCAAGCGCTACGGGAACCGCGTCGCTGTCGACGCGGTCTCGATGACCGTTCGCCGGGGGGAGGTGTACGGGTTCCTCGGCCCGAACGGAGCCGGCAAGACCACGACGCTGCGGATGCTGCTCGGCCTGGTCCGCCCGACGTCGGGGACGGCGTCCGTGATCGGCAAGCCACCGGGACACCCGGCGGCCAACGCGGACGTCGGCGCGCTCGTCGAGGGGCCGGGCTTCTACCCGTACCTCTCCGGCCGCGACAACCTGCGTGTGCTGGCCCGGTACCGGGGCCTGGAAGACTCCGAGGTCACCGATGTGCTCGGTCGGGTCGACCTGCTGTCCCGGGCCGGGGACCGGTTCAAGTCGTACTCACTCGGCATGAAGCAGCGCCTCGGCGTCGCGGCCGCGCTGCTGGGCAGCCCCGGCCTGCTGGTGCTCGACGAGCCGACCAACGGACTGGACCCGGCCGGGATGGCCGACATGCGAAGGCTGCTGGTCGACCTGGCCGCGTCGGGCCAGACGGTGCTGCTGTCGAGCCACATGCTCAGCGAGGTACAGGAGATCTGCGACCGCGTCGGCGTCATCTCGGGAGGCCGGCTGCTGACCGAGGCGACGGTGGCCGAGCTGCGCGGGGCCAGCGTGCTCGTCGTCCGCGCCGAGCCGCTGGACGTCGCGCTCGCCGTCGCGACCCGGCTGGCCGGGGACGACGCGGTCGAGCTGACCGGGACCTCGCTGCGGCTCACCGCCGACGCGTCGTTGACCCCGCACCTGGTGACCGAGCTGGTCCGGGCCGGCGTCTCGGTGCACGAGGCCACGCCGTCCGAGAAGTCGCTCGAGGACGTCTTCTTCGAGCTCACGTCAGAACCCGCGAGGACCATGGAGGTAGTGCGATGAACGACGTCCTGAGGAGCACCCGCGCCGAGCTGCTGCGGCTGCGCAAGTGGCCGGCGCTGTGGGTCGTGGTCGGCACGTGGCTGGTGCTGAACTTCACCTTCGCGTACGCCTTCCCGTACCTCGCCTACCGCAGCGGCGAGCCGAACGCGGTCGGTGAGGGCGTGCCGCCCGAGGCGCTGCTGGCCGACGTCCTGCCTGCCGCCGTCCCCGACGCCGTGATCCAGGGGATGCCGATGTTCGGCGGGGCGCTGATGACGGTGCTGGGGGCGCTGGTGGTCGGCAGCGGCTTCGGCTGGGGCACCTGGAAGACCGTTCTCGTGCAGGGCCCGCGGCGCGGGGTCGCGCTACTTGGCACGCTCGCGGCGCTCGGTGTCGTCGTCGTCTCGACCGTGGCGGTGACCTTCGTCCTGGACACCGGGCTCGCGCTGGGAGTGGCGGCCCTGGAGTCGGCGGACGTCGTGTGGGCACCGCTGTCGGAGACTGCGGAGGCGCTCGGGGCCGGCCTGCTGGTGATGGGCATGTGGACCCTGCTCGGCGTGATGGTCGGGACGGTGGCGCGCGGGCCGGCGCTCGCGGTCGGGCTGGGCCTCGTCTGGTCGCTGGTGGTCGAGAACCTGCTGCGCGGCGTGGCGTCGCTGCTCGGTCCGGTCGAGGCGCTGACCGAGGTGCTGCCGGGGACGGCGGCCGGGTCGCTGGTCGGCGCGCTCGGCACGGCCAGCGGCGCTGAGGGGACGCCGGGCGTGCTGACGGTCCTGGACGGCGGGCAGTCGGTCTGGCTGCTCGCGGCGTGGGCGGCGGTGGCGGTGCTGGTGTCGCTGGTGCTGGTGCAGCGGCGAGACGTGATCTGAGGCGACTGCTCTACTCAACCGCAAGGTACCGACGGGCGGTGGCGACCTTCATATGGAGCCGCAGTGGCTGGGCTCCCGTAGACCTGAAGCCGTGACGGGTGTACCAGGCCACCAGACCGGGGTTGTCGGCGTCGACGACGATGACCTGTCCCCCGCCCAGGTCGGCGCTCGCCAGAATCGTCTCCAGCGCGTGACGCAGCAGCCGGGCTCCCCAGCGGGTCTCGGTGTCCCCGCGCAGGGACCTGTCGAGTGCCAGCTTCGCCAGCAGCCAGCCTGGGGCGGCGCGCATGACGCCGCGTTGCAGGGGCTTCGGGATGTCGTCCCGAACGACCGTGGTCGGGCAGATGGCGTAGTAGCCGACCACGCGTTCGTCGCCGCCTGGCTGCGCCTGCTCCACGAGCAGGTACACCATGCTGGATCCCGCCGCGACGGCCCTGGCTGCGTGTTCCCTGAGCCAGTCGTTGTAGGAGGTCTCCCCGCAGTCGAAGACCCCCAGGTCGAACCTGGGGGTCAGCGTGACGACTCGGTAGGACGGTTGTGTCACCGGGCGATGAGCCTCGGCAGCTGGGCAAGCTCGGCCAGCTCCGGGGACTCGTCCGGGACGGCGAGCGAGGCCATCATGCGGTCGAACACGTCAGGCGACATGAGTGTCAAGTCCGACCGTGCGATCAGTCTCTCGGCCTCCTTGCGGGCCGCGTCAGCGACGAACGCCGACTTGGTCATGCGGAGAAGGCCGGCCGCCTCGGCGATCAGCTGGTCGGTGGCCTGATCCGTACGCAGCTCGAGGCGGCGGGTCTTGGTCCTGGACATGGTGACACCTCCGTGGATCACTGTACGGTATTTGTACGGGTGCTGGGTCTCGACCTTCGAGATGCGGGTCGAGGCCCGATCCTCCGGCGGGTCGACGTCAGCCACCGCCGCGCGGCGCCTCTTCCGGTCGATGCCCGCATCGACGCCTACGTGGAGGCTACGGTTTGTCGCGGAGATGCGGAGCAGACCAGGGAACGTCCGGAGTGGTGCCGGTCCGTTGCCAGCTCTGTGTCCGGGTCCCCGCCCCCGTAGCTCAGCGGACAGAGCAGCGGACTTCTAATCCGACGGTCGCAGGTTCGATCCCTGCCGGGGGCACCGATAAACCTGCAGGTCAGCGACGTGCGCGCGTCCTTCTGACCTTCTTCTCGGCGGGCTTGGGGCACGCTGGGGGCACAACAGCAGCGGCATCCAGTCTCTCGGCCACCGCATCGAGGTCGTCATCGAACAGGCCGGAGTACACGTCCAGCGTCATCGCGGCGCTGGCGTGGCCGAGCAGCCGCTGCACGGCCTTGACGTTTGCTCCCGCGCTCACGGCCAGGCTGGCTGCTGTGTGACGGAGCTCGTGCGGCGTCAGGCCGGGGAGACCTGCGGCGGCCGCCGCCGGGTCGAAGATCCGCCGCCGGAAGTTCGTCAAGCGCAGGAGGGAGCCTCCGGTGCTCGTGAAGACGAGGTCCTCGGGGCCCTTGCCCTCGATCGTCCTGGCGAGCTGCTCGACCAAGAACTGGGGCACAGGCACCGAGCGGACTTGGTGCGTCTTGGGCGTGCCGAAGACCGCGGTCCCGGCTATCTCCGTGACCGACTCCGCGATCGTGAGGCGGCGACGGGCCAGGTCGACGCGACGGACGCGCAGCGCGGCCAGCTCGCCGTAGCGGAGCCCGCAGTACGCCAGCGTCCTGATCACCGGCCCGTACGTGCCGGATGCTTTCGCCAGCGCTGCCACCTGCTCGTGCGTCAAAAACCGGCTCTCCCGGCATGAATGTGGGTGACGGTGGC
>DASROP010000256.1:0-3164 GCA_035646835.1 Actinomycetales bacterium
TCACCAGGCCCTGGCCGTACGGGATCCCGGACGCCTCCGCGTAACCGATGGCCGCCGGCGTCCCCGACTCGGGAGTGGGGATCACGAGGTCGGCCTCGACCGGGTGCTCGGCAGCCAGCCGTCGTCCCATCTCCACGCGAGCCGCGTGCACCACCCGGCCCGCGATCGTGGTGTCCGGCCGCGCGAGGTAGACGTACTCGAAGACGCAGCCGGTCGGGGTCGCCTCGGCGAAGCGGGAGGAGCGCAGGCCCTCGTCGTCCACGGCGACCATCTCGCCCGGCTCGATCTCGCGCACGAAGCTCGCGCCGACGATGTCGAGGGCGGCGGTCTCGCTGGCCACCACCCAGCCGCGCTCGAGCCGGCCGAGCACCAGGGGGCGGACGCCGTGGGCGTCGCGGGCCGCGTACAGCGTGCGCTCGTCGGAGAACACCAGGCTGAAGGCTCCCCGCAGCCGGGGCAGCACCTCGAGCGCCGTGGCCTCCAGGGTCCGGTCGGGGTCGCCCGCGAACAGGGCCGTGATCAGCGCGGTGTCGGTGGTGTTGCCGCGCGAGAGCTCGCTCCCCGCGGCGCGCCCGTAGAGCTCGGTGACCAGGTCGCGCAGCTCGGCCGAGTTGGTGAGGTTGCCGTTGTGGGCGAGGGCCACCGTGCCGCCGGCGGTGGCGCCGAGGGTCGGCTGGGCGTTCTCCCAGCGGCTGCCCCCGGTGGTGGAGTAGCGGCAGTGGCCGATGGCGAGGTGTCCCTTGAGGGAGCTCAGCGCGGCCTCGTCGAAGACCTGCGAGACCAGCCCCATCTCCTTGTAGACGAGGATCTGCCGGCCGTTGCTGGTCGCGATACCCGCCGACTCCTGGCCACGGTGCTGCAGCGCATAGAGGCCGAAGTAGGTGAGCTTGGCGACCTCCTCGCCGGGCGCCCAGACCCCGAAGACCCCGCAGGCGTCCTGCGGGGCATTCTCGCCGGGGAGCAGGTCGTGCGTCAGACGTCCGTCGCCGCGAGCCACCTCCCCATCGTCGCACAGCACGGCTCGATCCCCGCGCGTCCGCGGCGCCTACGATCCGGACCATGTTCTGGCTGGAGGTCCTCGGCTGGGTCGGCTCCGGCGTCCTGGTCTACTCGCTGCTGCAGGCACGCGTGCTGCGGCTGCGCGCGCTCAACCTGGTGGCGTCGGTGCTGCTCGTCACCTACAACGCCGCCCTCGGCATCTGGCCGATGGTGGCGATGAACGCCGCGATCGCGGGCATCAACACCTGGCACCTGGTGCGGCTGGCCCGGACCCGGGACGACGAGACCACCGACGAGGTCGTCGAGGTGGGGCCCACCGAGGAGTACCTGCGCTACCTGTTGCGCCGCCACGACACCGACATCGAGCGCCACAACCCCGGCTTCGCCTGGGACGGCGCGGCGCCCGGCCGCTCGGCCTTCCTCGTGCTGCGGGAGACCGAGACGGTCGGGGTCGTGCTGCTCAGCCACCTGGGCGACCGCGGCGACGAGCCGCAGGGCCGGGTCGAGCTCGACTACGCGCTGCCCCGGTTCCGCGACTTCAGCGTCGGCAAGTTCGTCTACCGCCGCGAGGGGCTGCTGTCACGCCTGGGCTTCAGCGTGCTCCGCGCCCCCACCGACCGGATGACCGACGCCGCCGACTACTTCCCCGGGTGGGCTTCCACCCGGACCCGGCGGTCCCCGGTTCCCTGGTGCTGGACGTCGCCAACACGGGGCCGGCCGGCTAGCGCGCGCGGCGGTCCAGGAGGACGGCGACCGCCGCCCCGACGAGGCCGCCGACGAGCGCGAGGACCAGCCCGAGGTACCCGAGGACCGCGCCGGTGTCGTGGCCTTCGGCAGGTGGCAGGACGACGGCGAGCACGGCGGCGACCGCCAGACCCGCGAGCGCTCCGCTCGCCACGAACGGCACGTACCGGGGCGCCCGCCGCACCCGTCCGCGCCGGGCCCGCGTCAGCTCGTCGTCCGTCGGCTCGGTCACGGACCGACCGTACCGACCGGCAGCCAGGGCGACAGGTCGCTGCGCTCGCCACTGGCCCGCACGCGGCCGGACTCGACGGCCTCGCCCCAGGTCAGCGCCCCCGTCGCGAGCGCGAGCCAGGTGCCGGCGTCCGTCTCGACCACGGACGCCGGCGTCCCGCGGGTGTGCCGCGGGCCGGGCACGCACTGGACCGCGGCGAACGGGGGGACACGCACCTCGACGCTGTTGCCGGGGGCGCGTTGCGCCATCAGGTCCAACGTATGGCGGACGGCGGTCGCCAGCGTCGGGCGGTCGACGTCATGCGGGTCCCGGCGCCAGGCGGCCAAGGCCGCCTCACCGGCCGCGGGATCCTTGCGGCGGGGTGGCACGAGGCCGATCCTGCCACTGCGCCAGGATGCCCTGCTGTGAGAGCCACCCTGATCGACGCACCGTTCGAGATCCGCCTCGCCGACGTCGAGGACCCGCGGGTCGAGCAACCCACCGACGCCGTCGTCCGCGTGGTCGCGAGCTGCATCTGCGGCTCGGACCTGTGGAGCTACCGCGGCGAGAACGACGTGACACCCGGCACCAAGATCGGGCACGAGTTCGTCGGCGTCGTCGAGGACGTCGGCGGTTCCGTCTCGTCCGTGGTGCCCGGGGACCTCGTCGTCGCCCCGTTCGCCTACAGCGACGGCACCTGCGACCACTGCGCGAACGGCGTCCAGACGTCGTGCCGGGCCGGCGGCTTCTACGACGGGTGCCAGGCCGAGCTGGTCCGGGTCCCGCAGGCCGACGGCACGCTGGTCGTCGTCCCCGGACGACCGGACGACGACGTGATGCCGTCGCTGCTCGCCCTCTCGGACGTGATGGGCACCGGGTGGCACGCCGCCCTGTGCGCCGGGGTCCGGGAGGGCTCCACGGTGGCCGTCGTCGGGGACGGCGCGGTGGGGCTGTGCGGGGTGCTGGCCGCGGCCCGGATGGGCGCGTCGCAGGTGATCGCGATGAGCCGGCACGAGCCGCGGGCCGCCCTGGCGAGGGCCTTCGGCGCCACCGACATCGTGGCCGAGCGCGGCGACGACGGAATCGAGGCGGTCCTCGAGCTGACCGGCGGGACCGGAGTCGACAGCGTGCTCGAGTGCGTCGGCAACGGCCCGGCGATGGAGCAGGCGATGGGCGTCGTCCGACCCGGCGGGCAGGTCGGCTTCGTGGG
>DASROP010000257.1:0-2992 GCA_035646835.1 Actinomycetales bacterium
GTCCCCTGCACGAGGAAGCGCACCTGCTCGCCGTGCGCCCCGGCCCGCTCGATGATGCCGCGCTCGGCGCCCTCGAAGGAGCGGATGAACTCCCGGCCGATGATCTTCCGCTTCTCCTCGGGGTCGACGACCCCGAGGAGAGCGTCGAGGAACTGCTTGGCGGCGTCGACCACGACGAGCTCGACGCCGGTCGCCGAGACGTAGTCGCGCTCGACCTGCTCGGCCTCGCCCGCACGCAGCAGCCCGTGGTCGACGAAGACGCAGGTGAGCTGGTCTCCCACCGCCTCGTGCACGAGCGCGGCCGCCACCGCCGAGTCCACGCCCCCGGACAGACCGCACACGACCCGGGCGTCGCCGACCTGCTCGCGGATGCGCGCCACCTGCTCGGCGATCACGTTGCCCGTCGTCCAGTCGGGCTCGATACCGGCGCCGTGCCGGAGGAAGTTGGTCAGCACCTGCTGCCCGAACGTCGAGTGCTTCACCTCGGGGTGCCACTGCAGGCCGAAGAGGGCGCGGTCGCGGTCCTCGAACGCGGCGACGGGGGAACCCGAGCTCTCCGCCACCACGGTGAATCCCTCGGGCGCACCGTGCACCGCGTCGCCGTGGCTCATCCAGACGCTCTGCCGCTCCGGCTGGCCGCCGAACAACAGGCTGTCGACCGGCGTCGCGGCGACCTGGGTGCCGCCGTACTCGCGCAGCCCGGTCCTCGCCACCTCGCCGCCGAGCGCGAGCGCCATGGCCTGGAAGCCGTAGCAGATACCCAGCACGGGGACGCCGGCCTCGAACAGGGCGGGGTCCACGGCCGGGGCGCCGTCGGCGTACACCGAGGCGGGCCCGCCGGAAAGGATGATCGCCGCCGGGTCCCGCGCGAGCATCCGCTCCACCGACCACGTGTGCGGCACGATCTCGGAGTAGACGTCGGCCTCGCGCACCCGCCGCGCGATCAGCTGGGCGTACTGGGCTCCGAAGTCGACGACGAGGACCGGCCGGTGCCCCTCGCCCTCGGCCGGGGCGGCCCCGGACGACGGTGCGCCGTCCGCGAGGACGTCGCCCGTCGGGTCGTCGGGGTGCTGGCGTGTGGGGACGTCGTCCGCGGACCTGCCGGGGACCGGACGATCGGTGACCTCGGGGCGTTCGCTCACGCGGTCAGGGTAGTGCCGCGGCCCTGCCGTTCGGCCTCACCGTCGAGTGCCTCGCGCGTCACACGGCGCTCGGCCACGAAGGACAGCACCGGGACGACGCCGGCCAGCACCAGCACCGCCAGCCGCGCGAACGGCCACCTCAGGCTCGACCACAGGTCGACGACGGTGACCAGGTAGATCACGTAGATCCAGCCGTGGGTGATGGCGATCCAGTCGCCCAGAACGGCCTCGCCGCCGTTGAAGACATACTTGAGCAGCATCTCCAGGCAGAGCAGGAGCAGGAACGCCCCGGTCACGTAGGCCATCACGCGGTAGCGGGTGAGCGCCGGGCGGATCGGCCGGGTCTTGCGCGCAGAGGTCGTCACGACGACCCATTGTCCACCAGGGCCGCGAGTTCGTGGCGGTGGGCGTCGCGCACCACGCGCCACCAGATGAAGACGGCGAATGCGGCGAAGATCCACCACTGCAAAGCGTACGAGAGGTTCAGCAGCGCGAAGCCGCCGTCGTCGGTGACCGGTGGGATGGTCCGCATCGGGCCCGCTGGTGCGGAGTCCATCACGAGGAAGCCGGCGTAGATGGGCGACCCCCACCGGTTGACCAGGTCGGCCGACGACACCGACTCCACGGAGCCGCCCGTCGTCCCGGTCGGCGCCTCGCTCGACTCGAGGCGTCCCGTGATCGTCACCGTGCCCGCCGGGGGTTCCGGCGCCCGCGCGTCGTCGGGGACCCAGCCGCGGACGACGGGAAGGGTGGCCGTACCGGTCCCGGTGGGGACGGCGAAGGCCATCAGCACCCAGGCGCCCGTCTCGCCGTCCAGCCGCCGGCCCTCGACCCGGAGGGGCTCGCCGGTGAACTCCCCCGTCGCCTCGATCGGTCGACCGACCGCGTCCCCGGTCAGCGGCTCCTGTGGCTGGAGTACGTCGCGCAGGGCGACGGGCTCGACGATCCCCGGCGCGTCCGCCTCGTCGCGCGAGCGGTCCAGCTGCCAGCTGCCGAGGGCCGCGAACGCCGTGGCCAGCGCCAGCACCAGCCCGAGCAGCCCGAGCCACCGCGGCCGCACGGCAGTGCTCAGGAAGCTGGGCGACACCGTCCAACGCTATCCCGGCCGCCGAAAACCGTTCGTGGCCGGAGGGATCCGGCACCTACCCTGGTCACTTGTGCCGACCATGACCTCGATGCGCCGACCGGGCGTCGGGCCGTACCGGCTGGGGAGGACCGACCCCGGCCAGCCGACGCACACCTCGGCCGTCGGCTTCATGTGGTGGCTCGCCAAGATGCAGCGCACCACCCTGGCTGCGGGAGTCGTCTGGGGCGTGATCTGGATGTGCGCCCAGGCCATGCTCCCGTTCGCCCTGGGCCGGGCCGTGGACGACGGCATCGCGGCCAAGGACCTGAGCGCGTTGGTGCTGTGGGTCGGCGTGCTCGCCGGGCTCGCGATCGTGCAGGCCGGTGCGGGCGTCCTCCGACACCGCTGCGCGCTGTGGAACTGGGTGCAGGCCGCGTTGCGCTCGTCCCAGGTGATCGGGCACCACGTGACCAGGACCGGGGCGGCGATGCCCGCTCGGCTGCCGACCGGGGAGGTCGTCTCGACGGTGGCCACGGACGCCGTCCGCCTGGGCGACGCGTACGACGTCACCGCCCGGTTCTTCGGCGCGATCGTCTCGTACGTGGTCGTGGCGGCCCTGCTGCTGCGGACGTCGGTCACGCTCGGCCTGGTCGTGCTGCTCGGTGTGCCGGTGGTCGCCGGGGCCCTGGGCTTCGTCGTCCGGCCGTTGCACGCCCGGCAGAAGGAGCTGCGCGAGGTGGCGGGCCGTCTGACCACCCTCGGTGCCGACACAGTGGCCGGGCTG
>DASROP010000258.1:0-4754 GCA_035646835.1 Actinomycetales bacterium
CTCCTACACCGTCACGCTGACCGTGAGCGACGGGACGGTTTTGGACTCGGCTGCCCAGACGATCACGTGCACCAAGAGGGGTAAGAACGTCGTCTGCAGCTGAGCGGCTCAGCCGTCCCGGCCTGCGCTGTCCTGGTCGCCCGGGTCGTCCATCTCCTGGTAGCCGGTGGCGACGGTCAGCACCTCGGTGTCCGGTGCGTACCGCGGGTCGAGTCGGACGAGGTCCCACTCGTTGATCCATGCGCGCACGTACTGCCGCATCCGGGTGGCGCCGAGCCGCTCCAGACCCGAGACGTCCGGTGGCTCCCAGTCGTAGGCGGCGCCGTGCAGCCGGCGCAGGGTCGCATAGGCACGGTCGAGCTCGGCTGAGTCCGGTGGGACCAGCGCACGCATGTCGGCCTCGATGTGGCGCATTCCCTGCTGGGCGAGCGTGGCCATCTCGGCGTACTCGTCGGTCTGCTTGTCCCGCAGCCGGCCCGGGACGATCTCGCGGTCACCCTTCTCGGTCAGTACGGCTGCTTCGAAGTCGTCGGTCATGGCGACGACCACGACGAGCGGCTCACCGGGCTCGCCGTCGCCGTCGCCGTCGAGCCACCGCGCCAGCTCGGCGTAGGAGCGACCCCGTTGCAGCAGCGTGTAACGGCCGATCAGCTCGGCCTCGTCGAACAGCACCACCCACCCGGCGTGGCCGCCGGCCTTCAGCAGCCGCGGGAGGAACCGCAGGCGCTGCCGGGCGAGCTCGCGGGCTCGGACCGGGGTGAACGTGAAGAACCTGCCCTCACCGACCGCCTTCAGCTGGCGACGCAGGTCCGGCATCTGCAGGGGGTCGCCGGACCAGAAGCGGACGATGGCGTCCACGAACTCCTCGTCGGCGCCGGGGGCGTCGCTACCGAGACGCTGGTGGAGCAACAGCGTGGCCTCGAAGCGCTCGTTCAGGTCGCTACCGGAGCCACGCAGCCACCGCAGGAGCTCGGAGTAGGCGGAGCTGTCGGGGTCCAGCGACGCCGCAGCCTCGGCGACGACTCCGCGGACGCCGCCAGCCGCCACGGCGGACTCCACCGCCGCACGGAAGACCTTGGCCGGGTCGTGCAGCGGGGTCTCCTTGCTGACCACCACCCGGCTGACGACGAAGCCCGCCGAGGCGGCGAGGTGGCTCAGGTGGGTGAGCAGGTGGCTCTTGCCCTCGCCGAAACCACCACCGAACAGCATCGAGGCGCGGCCCGGACGCCGGTCCGAGGGTCCCACCACCACCCGGTCGAGCAGGCGGGTGAACTCGTCCTCGATGTCACCCTGCCCGGACCCCAGTGCAGAGACGGCATCGGCGTTGGGGACGCCACTGCGCAAGGCCTCGACCGCACGCCGACAAGCCAGCCGGTCGGCGTCCCAGCGTTCTCGCGCGATCACCTGACGGCCTTCAGACGGACGTCGAGTCGCACCAGCGACGCGAAGGGGTTGGGGCGGCGCCGGTCGCGCACCTCGTCGGCGACGCGCAGGTGCAGCGCCGCGTAGGACCAGGCTCGCCGATACCGGATGGCCCTGGGCGCCCAGCTCCTCGGCCAGCCTGCGCAGCGACTTCGACGTCCACCGCAACGGCGTCATCGGATCACCCCGCGATTCGGGGTCGACCAGCTTGTCCAACGTCTCGACCAGGCCGGGGTCGTGTTCCTCGGCGCGCTTGCGCCCTCCACCCGGGGCGCGGGAACGGTCCACGTCCAACGGCTGCGGATCATCGAGCTCGTCCCTGCCCCGGCGGACAGTGTCCGCAGAGACCTGCACCGCCTGGGCCACGATCCGCACCCCGCTCCTGCCCAGCTCACGGGCCTCCACACCCAGCCAGAGCCGGCGTTGACGCTCACTCAGATGCGGCCGGATCGCGTCATACCGGCCGAGCAGAGACTCCACCACAGCGCTCATAGCACAGACCATAGGCACCCGGAGCCCGGAAACTAGGTTATTTTGCTACAGGCCCAACGCCCCGGGAGGCCACGAGAAGCGCTCGGCCTTGTTCAGCTCCGGGGCGGAGGCGGTCGAGAACGCGGTGAAGGTGGCGCGGGTGGCGACCGGCCGGCACGCGGTCGTCGTCCTCGACCACGCCTACCACGGCCGCACGAACCTGACGATGGCGATGACGGCGAAGGCGATGCCGTACAAGCGGGGCTTCGGGCCGTTCGCCGGCGAGGTCTACCGGGTGCCGACGTCCTACCCGTTCCGTGACCCTGCCGGCCTCACCGGCGAGCATGCGGCGACGCGCGCGACGCACCTGGTCGAGAAGCAGGTCGGCGCCGACCAGGTCGCCGCGCTGGTGGTGGAGCCGATCCAGGGCGAGGGCGGTTTCGTCGTCCCCGCGCCGGGATTCCTGCCGGCGCTGGCCGACTGGTGCAGCGCCAACGGCGTCCTGCTGGTCGCGGACGAGATCCAGACCGGCTTCGCGCGGACCGGCTCGATGTTCGCCTGCGACCACGAGGGCGTGGTGCCCGACCTGGTCACGACCGCCAAGGGCATCGTCGGCGGCCTGCCGCTGGCAGCGCTGACCGGCCGGGCGGAGGTGATGGACGCCGTCCACCGGGGTGGCCTGGGCGGCACCTACGGGGGCAACCCGATCGCGTGCGCGGCGGCCCTGGCCGCGATCGAGACGTACGAGCGCGACGACCTCGTCGGGGCCGCGCGGCGGATCGAGGCGCGGATGCTCCCGCGGCTGCAGTCGTTGGCGTCCCGGCACGCCGCTGTCGGTGACGTGAGGGGTCGGGGCGCGATGCTCGCGGTCGAGCTCGTGGTCCCGGGCACCCGAGAGCCGGACGCGGCGCTGACCGCCGCGGTCGCTGCCCGGTGCCATGCCGGGGGTGTCGTCGTCCTCACGTGCGGCAGCGAGGGCAACGTGCTGCGGTTCCTGCCGCCGCTGGTGATCGGCGAGGCGCTGCTCGACGACGCCCTCGACGTCCTGGGCGAGGCGTTCGGGGCGCTCACAGGCGCGGGCTGATCCCCCACTGCCGGGCGAAGTCCTCCACCGAGAGGGTCAGCAGGTCGGCGCGGGCCCGGGCGAGGCAGCCGGACGCCGCCTGCGCGTCGCCGGCCGAGGTGCGCAGGAGCTCGACGCTGCTGCCGCGGCGCGTGACGACGAGGTCGCCGACCGACGGGGCGGGCAGGAACCCGGAGGACAGTTCCGCGACCACCGCTCCGACCTTGCGCACACCCCGCAGCACGGCGCCGTCGCGGCGGTGCGCGACGACGTCGACCGTGTAGTAGCGGGCTGCGTCGCCCGTGGCCCCCGTCACACCGCCGGAGGCTACCGGTCGAGGACCACAATGTGGACATGTCGCGACGTGTCCGGGAGCGGTGACCGTGGTCCAGACCGTCGAGCTGCTGCCGGACGCCGCGACGGACGCCGCCGTCCGCGCCCAGTGGGAGGCCCTGCTCGCCGCTGGTCTGCCGAGCCAGGCGCGGCACACCGGCGCCACGAACGCCCCGCACGTCACCCTCGGCGTGTGCTCCGCCGTCCCGCACTCGGTGGAACCCCGCCTCGCCGACGCGGTCGCCGCGCTGCCGGTCCCTCTGCGCCTCGGTGGCCTGGTGGTGTTCGGCACCCGGCGACGAGTCCTCGCCCGCCTCGTCGTCCCGAGCCCGGAGCTGCTGACCCTGCACGCCGAGGTGGCAGGGGTGCTCAACGGCTGCCCGGGGCAGCGCGACCTGTTGGCGCCCGGCCGCTGGACGGCGCACATCACGCTGGCGCGCGGCCTGCGGGAGGACCAGCTCGGGGCCGCGCTCGTGGTGTGCGCCGGCGAGGAGGTCGACGGCTCCGCGGTGGCCGCGCGCCGCTACGACGGCGACACCCGGACCGCCTGGCTGCTGTGAGCGAAAGTCGCTGGTCGAGATGGTGAACATCAGTCCGCCGACGCCCTGGCAGGTGTAGGCTCCCCGCCAGCACGACCGTTCCCCTCGCGATGGATAAGGACCCTTCTGATGCGTACGACCTGGCTCGGGGCCATGGTGCTCCTGCTCTCGACAGTGCTCGCTGGACCAGCGGCAGGGGCGAGCGACCCGCCGGACAGCCGGTCCACTGGCGCCGCGGCGGACCGGTACATCGTGGTGCTAAAGGACGGGGCCGACCCGGACCGGGCCGCCGCCAGGCACGCGCGCGAGCAGGGGGCGAACCCGGAGAAGGTCTACCGGCACGCGCTGCGCGGGTACGCGGGCACCATGTCGGCGCTGGCCGCGGTGCGGGTGGCCCGCGACCCGCAGGTCGTCTCCGTCGAGCGCGACCAGGTGGTGCGCGCCTTCGAGCAGACCGTGCCCACCGGTGTCGACCGGATCGCCGCGCCGGGAACGAAGGGCGACGTCGGGAGCCACCTCACGATCGACGGCAAGGACGACTGGCGGGTCGACGCCGACGTCGCCGTGATCGACAGCGGGATCGACGACACCCACCCGGACCTGGACGTGGTGGCCGGGGTCGACTGCACCATCAAGGGCCGAGGGCCCTTCAGCGCCCCCTCCTGCGCAGACGGGTTGCCGGGGGACGGCAACGGCCACGGCACCCACGTCGCGGGCACCGTCGCAGCCCTGGACAACGGGATCGGCGTGGTGGGCGTCGCGCCCGGCGCGCGCCTGCACGCGGTGAAGGTGCTGGACGACAGCGGCAGCGGGTCCATCGCGGGGGTCGTCGCCGGCATCGACTGGGTGACCGCGCGCGCCGACATCATCGACGTCGCCAACATGAGCCTCGGCTGTGAGTGCACGAGCGCGGCGCTCGACGCGGC
>DASROP010000259.1:0-8210 GCA_035646835.1 Actinomycetales bacterium
GTTTCCCCGTTTCGGGTGCGCGACACAAATGTAGGTCGGTCCTGGACCCGTGCTTGTTTACGGATACTCTGAGTGTTTGTCTACACTCAGAGTATCCGTAAACAAGCACGGGTCCAGGACCGACCTACATTTGTGTCGCGCACCCGGGGCGGGCGCGGAGTCGACGGCGCCGGGCTCGAGGTGGACCCGGTGGGGTCGGTCCCGGTCGGCGCGGAGGACGGGGCAGCAGCATCGCTGCTCGGCGACGTCGGGGCGGCGCCGGGCGCCGTGCCCCGAGGCGCAGGGACATCGGCGGACGGCGACAACGGGCCGGTCGTGGCGCGAGAGGACGAGGTGACCAGGTCCCCCGAGGAGGCGGGCGAGCCGTCGTCCGCACCGGCGTCGGTCGAGCCGTCGAGGTGCTGCGCGGAAGCCGGCGGACCGGCGACCAAGCCGGGGGAGGCCGCCAGCGCGCCGGGCGCCACCAGGCCCGGACCGGCGACCACCAGGGCGCCCGCGCCGACGACCTGCGCCAGCGTGGCGGCCGGCACGCTCTGCGTCGCGAGCAACGGCACGTCGCCGAGCCAGGCGACCAGGCCCTGCGCGCGGCGCAGCCGGGGCGCCGAGATCGCGACCATCGCGCGTACGCAGGCGGGGTCGAACTGGGTTCCGGAGAAGCGCACCAGCTCGCGGTAGGCGGCGGCACGGGAGACCGGACGGCGGTAGGCGCGGGCCGCGGTCATCACGTCGAAGGCGTCGGCGACAGCGACCATCCGGCCGCCGAGGCCGATGTCCGACCCCGCCAGCCCGCGTGGGTAGCCGGTGCCGTCGTACCGCTCGTGGTGCTCGATGATGAGGTCGCCCCACGAACCCAGCCACGGGAGCAGCGGCGCGGCCAGCTTGGCTCCGGCGGCCGGGTGGGCGCGCAGCACCTCCCACTCGGACTCCGTGGGCTTGGCCGGCTTGTTGAGGATCGTCGGGTCCACCGTGAGCTTGCCGATGTCGTGCAGCAGCGACGCCCAGCGCAGCAGGTCCCGGTCACGGCGCGGCAGGTTCATCTCCTCGGCGACCAGGTCGGAGAAGAGCCGGACGCGCTCGGCGTGCCCCCGGGTGGGTCGGTCGTGGCGGTCCATCGCCGCCACCAGCGTGAGGATCTCGCGGGCGGCGGCAGCGGGGTCGTCGCCGACGGCGTCGAGGGCGGCCAGGTGCTCGGCGACGGTGCGGCGCCGGACAGCGTCACGGGCCACCCGTAGCCGGGACGGCGCCCGGTCGGGGAAGAGCTATGGTCAGGTCGAGCAGCGTGGCCAGCGGCAGTGCCCGCCGGGCGAGAGCGTCGACGGCGAGCAGCACGACGGTCGAGACCGCCAGCACCGCGAGCACGTGCGCGAGCCGCCAGGCCCCTTCTCCGAGCGGCAGCAGCCGGCTGGCCAGCAGCCCGGCTCCGACGGCGACGGCGGCGGGCACGGTGAACACGGCGACCCGCACCACGATGGCGCTCCGCCGTCGCGACGCCCACCTGCTGGTCTGCTCCTCGCCCATCGGTCCCCCTCCGTTGTCGCTGGTATCGGCACGCAGATGGCCGGCCTCGATAGCCCCATCGGGTGAGGTCGCACGGCCACGGCGGCGCCCGAACGTGCGCGATAGGGTCGGCGGGCACTGAGACGAGCACCAGGAGAGGGGCGCACATGCTCGGAGACGTCGCGGGACTGATCGCTGCGATCGCGTTCGTCGCCCTGGTGGCCCTCTTCGCCGTCCCGCTGATCAAGCTGGGCCGGGTGCTCGACGAGACCCGGGTGACCATCCGGGGCCTGAGCGACGACACGCGGCCGCTGCTGACCGAGGTGACGACCACCGTCTCGCACACGAACGAGCAACTGGTCAAGGTCGACACGATCACCACGAACGCGGCGCAGGTCGCCACCAACGTGAGTGCGCTGACGGCGCTGTTCGCGGCCACGCTCGGCTCGCCCGTGGTCAAGGTCGCCGCGTTCACCTACGGCGTGCGCAGCGCCATGCACGGACGCCGGACCGGCGCCGGCCGCCTGCGCAGGAGGGGCTGAGTCATGGGCAGGCTCTTCTGGATCGCGCTCGGCGCCGCGGCCGGTGTGCTCGTCGTCCGCAAGGTCACGAAGACCGCCCAGCAGTACACGCCGGAGGGCGTGGCGCACAGCCTCGAGGGCGTCGGCGACGCGATCCGCGACTTCGCAGGCGCCGTCCGCGAGGGGATGGACGTCCGCGAGAACGAGCTCAGGGTCGCCCTGGGCGTGGACTCCGGCGCCATCGACGCCGAGACCGCGCGCGACCTGATCGAGCACCCGACGTCGCACCGCGACTGACCCCCGAGAGAGCCTCTTCCGTGGACACCGCCGAGATCCGCCGTCGCTTCCTGCGCCACTTCGAGGCCGCCGGCCACGCCGTGGTGCCCAGCGCCTCACTGATCACCGACGACCCCACGCTGATGTTCGTGGTCGCGGGCATGGTGCCGATGACGCCGTACCTCTCCGGCCAGCAGACACCGCCGTGGAAGCGCGCGACCAGCGTGCAGAAGTGCGTGCGGACGCTCGACATCGAGGAGGTCGGCAAGACGACGCGGCACGGCACCTTCTTCCAGATGAACGGCAACTTCTCGTTCGGCGACTACTTCAAGGAAGGCGCCATCGAGATGGCGTGGGAGCTGGTCACCCGGCCCCAGGGCGACGGCGGCTACGGGTTCGACCCGGAGAAGATCTGGGTGACGGTGTACCAGGACGACGACGAGGCCGCCGGTCTCTGGCGACGCATCGCCGGGCTGCCCGACGAGCGGATCCAGCGCCGCGGCCGCAAGGACAACTACTGGCACACCGGAACCCCCGGGCCCGGTGGTCCGTGCAGCGAGATCTACGTCGACCGAGGGCCCGAGTACGGCCCGGACGGCGGCCCGGTCGTCGACGAGGACAGGTTCCTGGAGATCTGGAACCTCGTCTTCATGCAGTACGAGCTCACCGACGTCCGCAGCAAGGAGGACTTCACCGTCGTCGGCGAGCTGCCCGCCCAGAACATCGACACCGGGATGGGTCTCGAGCGGGTCGCGCTCCTGCTGCAAGGCGTCGACAACCTGTACGAGATCGACGAGGTCTACCCGGTGCTGGCCCGGGCGGCCGAGATGGCCGGAAAGCGCTACGGGGACTCTCACCACGGGGCGTCGCACGAGGACGACGTCCGGCTGCGGGTGGTCGCCGACCACGTCCGCAGCGCGCTGATGCTGATCGGCGACGGGGTGACGCCGTCCAACGAGACCCGGGGTTACGTCCTGAGGCGGCTGATCCGCCGTGCGGTGCGCTCGATGCGGCTGCTGGGTGTGGCGGAGGCGACCCTGCCGGAGCTGCTGACCCTGAGCAAGGACTGCATGAAGGCCTCCTACCCCGAGCTGGAGAGCGGGTTCGGGCGCATCTCGCAGATCGCGTACTCCGAGGAGGAGGCGTTCCTACGCACCCTGAGCGCGGGGACGACGATCCTCGACACCGCGGTCACCAAGGCCAAGTCGCAGGGGGCGACGGGCCTGACCGGCGAGCAGGCGTTCGCGCTGCACGACACCTACGGCTTCCCGATCGACCTGACCCTGGAGATGGCGGCCGAGCAGGGCGTGGCCGTCGACGCGGAGGGGTTCCGCCGCCTGATGGGCGAGCAGCGGGACCGGGCCAAGGCCGATGCGCGCGCCAAGAAGACGGGCCGGGCCGACACCACGGTGTACCGCGGTGTCGCCGACGGGCTGGGTCGGGCGGTCGAGTTCACCGGCTACGGCGAGCACGTGTCTGAGGCGACCGTCGCGGCTCTGCTCGTGGACGGGGTCAGCGTGCCGAGCGCGGGAGCCGGTGACGCGGTCGAGCTCGTGCTCGACCGGACGCCGTTCTACGCCGAGGGCGGGGGTCAGCTGGCGGACGCCGGCCGCATCGTGATCCATGACGCAGCCAACGGGACCGCTGAGGTCCTGGTGGACGACGTCCAGTCGCCGATCGCAGGGCTGATCGTGCACCGCGCCCGGGTGGTCAGCGGCGAGGTGACGGCCGGCGCCGGCGTCCAGGCTCTGGTCGACACCGACCGGCGCAAGGCCATCAGCCGCGCCCACACCGCGACGCACATGGTGCACAAGGCGATCCGCGAAGCACTGGGTGACACCGCGACCCAGGCGGGTTCGGAGAACGCGCCGGGCCGGTTCCGGTTCGACTTCAGCGCCGGCGCCGCCGTCCCGGTGTCGGTCCTGGACGACGTGGAGCACAAGGTCAACGCCCTGCTGGCCGCGGACCTCGAGGTCAGCGCCGAGGTGATGACTCAGGCGCAGGCGCTGGAGATCGGCGCGATGGCCCTGTTCGGCGAGAAGTACGGCGACGAGGTGCGCGTGGTCTCCGTCGGTGACTGGGCCCGGGAGCTCTGCGGGGGCACTCATGCGCCGCGGTCGGGCCACCTCGGGGTGGTCAAGCTGCTGGGGGAGTCGTCGATCGGGTCCGGCGTCCGTCGCGTCGAGGCGCTCGTGGGCACCGACGCGTACGACTTCCTCGCCCGGGAGCACGCCCTGGTGGGACAGCTGACGACGATGCTCAAGGTGCGCCCGGAGGAGCTGCCCGACCGGGTCGGCGGGCTGCTCGCGCAGCTGCGCGAGGCCGACAAGGAGATCGCCGCCTCGCGCACGAAGCAGGCCCTGGCGGCGGCTCCGACGCTGGCGCAGTCACCGACCGACGTGTTCGGGGTCGCGTTCGTGGGCCACGACGCGGGCACCGTCGCATCCGCCGACGACCTGCGTGCCCTGGCGCTCGACGTCCGCGGGCGCCTGGGCAACGACAGGCCGTCGGTGGTGGCCGTGGCCGGGGTGGCGAAGGACCGGCCCCTGGTCGTGGTCGCCACCAACGACGCGTCGCGGAACTGGGGCGTCAAGGCCGGTGACCTGGTGCGGCTCGCGGCCGGCGTCCTCGGGGGCGGCGGGGGCGGCAAGGACGACGTCGCCCAGGGCGGCGGCACCGACGCCTCGGCGGTCGGCGAGGCGTTGCGGCGGCTCGAGCACGCCGTCGGTGAGAAGGTCACGTCATCACGGTGACCATGCGTCGCGGCGTCCGGCTCGGGGTGGACGTCGGGACGGTGCGCGTCGGCCTGGCGGTGTGCGACCCGGACGGCGTGATCGCCTCCCCGCTCGAGACGCTGCCGCGCGACGACCGGGGCCAGTCGGACATCGCGCGCATCGCGGACGAGGTGGCGCAGCGTGGCGTGATCGAGGTCGTGGTGGGGCTGCCCCGCTCGCTCGACGGCCGGGACCGGGCCGCGGCCGAGGTGGCCCGTGGGTACGCTGTCCGCCTCGCGGGGCGGGTCGCGCCGGTGCCGGTGCGACTCGTCGACGAGAGGCTCAGCACCGTGGGCGCGCACCGCGCGCTGCACGACGCCGGCGTCAAGGGGCGCAGGCACCGGCGGGTGGTCGACCAGGTGGCCGCCGTGCTGATCCTGCAGACGGCACTGGACGCCGAACGCGCGTCCGGCCGTGTGCCGGGGTCGGTCGTCGACCCGGCACGGGCACAGGAGGAGGCGTGAGTGAGCTGTCGCTCCACGACCTGCCGAGCGGAACCCAGCGGCGCCGGGACCAGCGCGACCGCCGGACCCGGCGGCGTCGTCGTCGGCGCCGCGCGGCCGTCGTCCTCGTCATCTGCCTCGCCGTCTTCGGCGGCGGCGCATACGCGGTGTACGAGTTCGTCCGTCCGATCTACGTCGAGCTGACCGCGGCCAAGGACTACGAGGGGCAGGGCACCGGCAGCGTCGAGGTCGTGATCGAGCCAGGGGCCAGCGGCCGCGCCATCGGTTCCACGCTGGAGGGCGCGGACGTCGTCAAGACGGCGGGGGCGTTCGTCGACGTGGTCGAGGGCGACCCCCGGTTGAACCAGATCCAGCCGGGCACGTACCGACTGCGGTCGCAGATGTCGGCGAGCGCGGCGCTCGAGCTGCTGCTGGACCCGGCCGCGCGCGTGTCGTTCCGGGTGGTGGTGCCGGAGGGATTCAACGCGGCGCAGGTGTTCGGCCGGCTGGCCGAGGAGACCGGCATCGCGGCGACGGAGTTCGAGGCGGCGGCGGCCGACCCCGCGATCGGGCTGCCGCCGGAGGCCGGTGGCAACGTCGAGGGCTACCTGTTCCCGGCCACCTACGACTTCGAGCCGGACTCCACGCCGGTCGCCATGCTGACCGCGATGGTCTCGCGCTCGCTGCAAGCGATGGAGAGCGTCGGGGTCCCGGCGGCGCGGCGGACCGAGGTACTGACCAAGGCGTCGCTGGTGGAGGAGGAGGCCCGCAAGCCGGAGGACTTCGGCAAGGTCGCGCGGGTGATCGAGAACCGCCTGGCTGCCCGGATGCCGCTGCAGTTTGACTCGACCGTCAACTTCGCCACCGGCAAGGAAGGCATCACCACGACGGACGCCGACCGGGCGATCGACTCGCCGTACAACACGTACCAGGTCGAGGGGCTGCCTCCCGGGCCGATCAGCTCGCCCGGTGAGGCGGCGATGGAGGCGGTGCTCAACCCGACGCCGGGGGAGTGGCTGTTCTTCGTGGCCGTCAACCCGGAGACCGGGGAGACCCGCTTCGCGGTGACCGCCGAGGAGCACGCCGCGAACGTCGAGCTGTTCCGGCAGTGGCTGGCCGAGAACGGTTGAGGGCTGCGGTGATCGGTCACCCGGTCGCGCACTCGCTCTCACCGACGCTGCACCGCGCCGCGTACACGGCGCTCGGGCTGCGCTGGTCCTACGACGCGATCGACGTCACGACCGAGCAGCTGCCGGCGTTTCTGCGACAGATCGGGCCGGACTGGGCCGGCCTGTCGGTGACGATGCCGCTGAAGCGGGCGGTGCTGCCGCTGCTCGACCGCGTGTCGGCGCTGGCCACCTCGGTCGGCGTGGTGAACACAGTGACGTTCTCGGACGACGGGGCGTCGGGTGACAACACCGACGTGCACGGGATCGTGGCGGCGCTGCGGTCGGCGGGGGTGTCCCGCGTCGGGACGGGTGCCGTCCTCGGGGGAGGGGCGACGGCGGCGTCGACCCTGGCCGCCCTGGTCGAGCTGGGCTGCACGGCGCCGGTCGTGCACGCGCGATCGGCCGAGCGGGCGGCCCGGTTGGGCGTGCCCATACTGACGCTGGACGACCACTCCTGGTCGCGGGCCGACGTCGTGGTCTCGACCCTGCCCGCGGGGGCGGCGGACGAGCTCGAGGTGCCGGCCCGCGTGCCCGGCGTCCTGCTCGACGTGGCCTACGACCCGTGGCCGTCGCGGCTGGCATCGGCCTGGACGGCGGCAGGCGGGGTGGCCGTGGACGGCTTCGAGATGCTGCTGCACCAGGCCGCCGCCCAGGTCGAGCTGATGACCGGCCACGAGGCACCGGTCGCCGCCATGCGCGCCGCCGTCCCCCGCCTCTGACACGGCCCCCACCCCCGCGACGATCAAGGAACTCCGCGACGATCAAGGACTTCGTGAACCCTGGACCGGTCGTGTCTCGCTACCGTTACCCGCATGACGGTCCGGGGAACGGCGACCGTGTCGGCCGCCGCCGAGAGTGCTCGCCAGATGCTGGACGACGGCGAGTCGCTGATCGACGTCTGGCGCCACGGCGTCATCCAGCTGCTCGACGACTACGAGAGCACCCGGCGACACGACGGGCTGGAGGCTGCTGCTGACCTGCTCCGCGAGGCACCGGCGCTGATGGGGGAGCCGAGGGTCGACGCCGCTCTTGCCGGCCTCGTCGAGTACCTCGCGCGCCGTGACGGCTGGCCGCCCCCGCGGTGGGTGCGCGACTCGGAGCGCAGGACAGACCGGTGGTGGTTCGTGACCCCCTGCGAGGCATCCACCCGCGCGCGCTGGTGGAGTCCCCGCTGTCGTTCCGGAAGCGGGGCGTGTTCATCACCTCCGGCGCACTGGAGCGCGTGTGAGCCGTGCACTGGATCGACGAGGCGTCACCGCCGACGTCTTCCTCGTCGGCGACGACGCCGAGGCCGTCGAGTACTTCTCGGCGCCGGGCCTGCGCGTCGATGTGGCGTCCCCTCGTGACCTGCTGGCGATGAAGCTGTTCGCTGCGCGGCCCGAGAGCGATGCCGACGACATCCGGTCGCTCTACCAGCTTCTCGACTTCACCACCGTGGAGGAAGGGCTCGACCTCGTGGAGGCGGCGTACCCCGGGCGGCCGGTACCGACGCGAGTCCAGTACCTGCTCGAGGAGATCGTCACCTCGCTG
>DASROP010000260.1:0-3587 GCA_035646835.1 Actinomycetales bacterium
CGGATGACGGCCACCGGCAGCCCGGTTGCCTTGCCCCGCACCAGATCCGCCGCTGCGCAGACCTCGTCGCCGATCGCCCGGACGGTAACCTCCAGGGGACGGCCGAAGCGGTCGCTCCGCCCGCGGATGTCGTCGAGGACGACGAGGCCCGCCGCTCCCAGGGCGAAGTCGGTCACCCCCTCCCGCCACGGCCGACCCGTGGTGTCCGAGACGACGACGGCCGGGCGCACGCCGGTGGCCGCAGCGAGGGAGGCCCGGAGCCGGCGTGCCGAGGCGTCCGGGTCGACCGGCAGCAGCAGCACGGTGCCAGGCTCCACGTCGCTCGCGTCGACCCCGGCCGCGGCCAGCACCGGCCCGCTCCTCGACTGCACGACCCGGGTCACGCGCCCGTCCGGCAGGGTCCGGGCGGCGACGAGACGCACGGTCTCGCCGTCCACCGCCGCCGCCCGGTCCCCGGCGGCGACGGACCGGCCCTCGATCTTGGCGACGACCTTGCTGGCCACCACGACGATGTCGTCGTCGCCGAGCGAGAGCCCTTCCGCCGCAATGGATTCGGCGATCAGGCGGCCGAGGTCGTCACCGGTCCGCAGCTCGGGCAGGCCCGGGACGGCGAACGCCTCCAGCCTCACGACCGCACCGCCTCGGCCAGGTCGAGGGCCGCGCCGGCGATCGCGGCGCTGGCCTCGACGTCCGTCATCAGCAGCGGCCGCGAGACGACCCGGCCGTGACCGCCCGCGACCACGCCGGAGTCGGCGTCATCCGATGTGTCCACCAGCCAGCCGTCGAGCAGGTCCGCGTACAGCCCACCCACCGCGGTCGCCGTGGTCGGCACCCCCAGGGTGCGCAGGCAGGCGTCCGCCATCCCGCGGACGGCTGCGCCCCCGATGATGGGGGAGACGCCGACGACGGGCGCCCGCGTGCCCCGCACGGCGTCCCGGACACCGGGCACCGACAGGATCGTCCCGATCGAGACGACGGGGTTGCTCGGCGGCAGCAGGACGACGTCGGCGTCGCGCACCGCCTCCAGCACACCGGGCGCGGGTGTCGACTGCTCGGCACCGACCACGACGATGCGGCGGGCCTCGACCGCCGCGTGCAGCCGCACCCACCACTCCTGGAAGTGGATCGCTCGCTCCCCGCCCGGCGCGGAGGCGTCGTCGACGACCACGTGCGTCTCGACCGGGTCGTCCGTCATCGGCAGCAGCTCCACCCCCGGCCGCCAGCGGGCGCACAGGGCGGCCGTGACCTGGGACAGCGGGTAGCCGAGACCCAGCATCCGGGACCGGACCAGGTGGGTGGCGATGTCGCGGTCGCCGAGCGTGAACCAGTCCGGCCCCGCGTCGTAGGCGGCCAGCTCGCCGGCGACCTCGAACGTCTCGGCGGCCCGGCCCCAGCCCTGGGCCTCGTGCACGCCGCCGCCGAGGGTGTACATCACCGTGTCGAGGTCGGGACAGACCCGGAGCCCGTGCAGCGTGATGTCGTCGGCGGTGTTGCCGATCACCATGACCTCGTGGTCGCCCGCGTCGCCCGCGGTTGCCCGCTCCGCGAGGTGGGCCAGCAGGCCGCGCAGGAAGCGCGCCCCTCCGATTCCGCCCGCCAGGGCCGTGATCCGCATGGGGCCAATCCTTGCGGACGAGCATCGAGTCCTCGCGGATAGCACGGTTCCGCTTGACGGGACCCCCACGACACGCGTGTAATTCCACTTGTGTCGTTCGCGGGTGCGCACGGGTGGCGGGTGCACCGCGACGGCCGGGTCGATAAGGGGTCGGGCATGGATGATTTTGCGGCACTGGCGGGGGTGACGCCCCTGGGTCTGGTGGACGTCGACGAGGGGGAGGGGGAGTTCGGGTGGCAGGAGCGCGCGTTGTGCGCCCAGACCGACCCGGAGGCCTTCTTCCCGGAGAAGGGCGGGTCCACGCGCGAGGCCAAGAAGGTCTGTGTGGGATGTGAGGTGCGCAGCGAGTGCCTGGAGTACGCGCTGGCCAACGACGAGCGCTTCGGGATCTGGGGCGGGCTCTCCGAGCGTGAACGCCGGCGCCTGAAGAAGCAGGCCGTCTGAGGCGCGGTGACCCTCGAGCTCACCGCGCCGCCGCGCCTGCCCCGTCCTGACGCGCCGCCGGCACAGTCCCCCCACCGGCGGCCCCGTCACCCCGGACCGGCGCGCGTGCTCGCCGTCGTCGTCGCGGGCACAGGCACCGACGTCCGGGTCAGCCTCGCGGCCCTGGCCGCCCAGTCCCGCCGTCCGGACGCCGTCGTCGGCGTCGACGTCACGGGGACCGGTGCCCACGCCACCACCCTGCGCACACACCTCGACCACGTCGTCACCGCCCATGCCGTCGGCCTCGGGGACGCCGTCCGCGCCGGGGTCGGCGCGCACGACGCCAGCCGGCTCGCGCCCGCACCCGACCCCCACGACGCGGCCCGGCCGTCGGCCGCCGGCCGCCCCTGGCTCTGGGTGCTGGCCGGTGGCGGTGTCCCCGCCCCGGACGCCCTGGCGCGGCTGCTGGACGCCGTCGAGGTCGCGCCGTCGGTGGCGGTCGCCGGGTGCAAGCACACCGACGGCGACCGGCTGGTGGACGCCGGCCTCACCCTCAGTCGCCTCGGGCGGCCGCTGACCGGTGTCGAGGCAGGGGACGTCGACCAGGGCCAGCTCGACCACCGTGAGGATGTGCTCGCCGTCGGCTCGGACGGCATGCTGATCCGCCGGGACGCCTGGGACGACCTGGGCGGCTTCGACCCCGCCCTGCGCGGTCGCGCGGCCGACGTCGACCTCTGCCGCCGCGCCTGGCGCGCCGGTCACCGGGTCACCCTGGCGGGCCGGGCCGTGCTCAGCCGCCCGACGGCCCACGGCTGGGACCGCCGGCAGCTCGTGCACCTGAGGCTGGTGTCGGCGCCGCTGCCGCTGCTGCCACTCGTCGTCCTCGGGGTGATGGCCGGGGCGGTGGCACGCCTGGGGGTCCGGATCGCCGCCAAGGAACCCGCCCGCGGGCTGGCCGAGGTCCTCGCCGTCGCCGAGGTGCTGCTCCGCCCCGACCGCCTGTGGCGCTCGCGCCGGGCCGCCACGGCCACCGCCGTCCGCCCGCGCGGGGACGTCACCGCCCTGCTGGCCGGTCGCCGCGAGGTGGCCGGGTGGCACCGGGCCCGCTGGCACGCCCGACGCACCGCCGCGTCCCCGGCGGCGCCTCGCCGCCACCGACGATGGAAGCCCGCCCTGATCGGCGTCGGCGTCCTGGCCGCCTTCGCTGCGGCCTCGCTGCACCGCCTCGTCGGGCCGGGCGAGGTCACGGGCGCCGGCCTCGCCGCCGCGCCGGACACGCTGGGCCGGCTCTGGTTCTCCGCGACGTCGTCGTGGGGGGCGACCGGGTTGGGGACGCCGGCCCCGCCCGACCCGTTCCTCGCCGTGCTCTCCGGCGCCTCGCTGCTCTCCGGCGGGTCGCCCGCGCTGGCGGTCGTCGGCCTGATGCTGCTCGCCGTCCCCCTCGCCGGGCTGGGCGCCTACCTGGCCGCCGGCGAGGCCACCGGGTCGCTCGCGGTGCGGGCCTGGGCGGCCGTCGCGTGGGCCGCCGCCCCGGCCCGCACCGCGAGCG
>DASROP010000261.1:0-4681 GCA_035646835.1 Actinomycetales bacterium
GGGTGTTCCACACGTCGATCACCTACCTGACGCTCCTGTTCCTGGCCATCGCGGTCGACCCCTTCGTCACCTTCTGACCCCACCCTCCCCGTGATCATGGGCGAATGAACCACCGGCGGCGCTCAGGTGGTCGATCTGGCCATGATCACCGGGGATGACGGGGCGGCCGGGCCGGGACCCCGCGTTGTGGTGCCGGCGACCACGGCGGTGAGGGTGACGACGAGCAGGCTCGCGCCGAGCATGTGGACGGCGACCAGCGCCTCGGGCAGGTCGGTGGCGTACTGCGTGTAGCCGACCGCACCCTGGGTGAGGGTCACGCCGAGCAACCACCAGCCGCGGCGCCGGAGGGCGGACGGCGCGCCGGTCACCGCCAGCGCGACGAGCAGCCCCACCAGCAGGCCGCTGAACAGCAGCACCAGGTCGGCGTGCAGCCAGCTCATCGTGCGCGGGTCGAGGCCGAAGCGGGCAGGGGTCTCGGCGTCGCCGGAGTGCGGCCCCGAGCCGGTCACCACCGTCCCGACGACCAGCACGGCCGCACCGACCCCCGCGAGCAGCCAACCCAGGCCGCGGACAGGGGCCGGGACGACGGACCGCGCCGGGCCGTCGCCGGCGCGGACGCGCAGCAGCAGCACGGTCGAGGCGGCGATGAGCACCATCGACAGGAGGAAGTGGGCGGACACGGTGGCCGGGTGCAGCCCGGTCCGCACCGTGACGCCACCGAGCACGGCCTGGGCCAGCGACCCGACGAGCGGCACGGCGGCGAGCAACCGCAGGTGCCGCCGTCCGAGCCGCCAGACCGCGACGAGCGTGGCGAGTGCGACCGCACCGACGACGAACGACAGCAGCCGGTTGCCGAACTCGATCGCGGAGTGGATGCCCTCGGCCTGCTCGACGACCGGGGTGTAGGAACCCGGCACGCACTCGGGCCAGGTGGGGCAACCGAGGCCGGAGCCGGTCAGGCGCACCAGGCCGCCGGTGACGACGATGCCGACCTGGACGACGACGTTCGCGACGAGGATCGCCCGTGTCACGGGACCGGCGGCGTGCACGGGCCCAGGGTAGGTCTCAGGCCCAGCGGAACCACCGGCGCACCGCCGCCGACGCCGCGACGGCCCAGACCACCAGGACCACCAGGGCCACGCCGTCGACGGCGCCGTCGGTCAGCGCGGCGCGCATCGCGTCACCGAGCGCCCCCGACGGCAGCAGCGGGGCCAGGTCCGACAGCGGCGCCGGCAACGTGGACGCGGGCACGACGACACCGCCGCCGACCACCAGCAGCACCCACAGCAGGTTCGCCCCGGCCAGCACCCCCTCCGCCCGCACGGTGCCGGCGAGCAGCAGGCCCAGCGCGGTGAACGCCGCGGCACCCGCCGCCACCGCGACGACCGCGGCAGGCAGTCCGGACGCCGCCGGCCGCCAGCCGAGCACGGCCGCGAGCGTTCCGAGCACGACGACCTGGACGGCGATCACCGCCAGCACCGCGAGCACCTTGCCGGCCAGCAGACCGCCTCGGCCCAGGGGAGTGGTGGCCAGGAGGCGGAGCACGCCGTACCGCCGGTCGAACGCGGTGCCGATGGCCTGACCGGTGAACGCCGTCGACATCACCGCGAGGGCGAGCACTCCCGGCGCGACCAGGTCGATGCGCTCGGCGGCGCCGTCGATCGGCACCACCGACGTCCGTGCGAGGCCGACCAGCAGCAGCGCCGGCAGGACCAGCGTCAGCAGCACCTGCTCGCCGTTGCGCAGCATCACCCGCGCCTCGAACAGGCCCTGGGCCCGGACCCGGCGGGCCACCGGCGCGGCGGTCACCGCAGGTTCCTGCCGGTCAGGTCGAGGAAGACGTCCTCGAGGCTCCGGCGCCCGACGGAGAGCTGCTGTGGCATCACGTCCTGGCGAGCGCACCACGAGGTGACGCCGGCCAGCGCGTGGGTGTCGACGTCCCCCTCGACGAGGTAGTCGCCCGGACGGGGCTCGGAGACGACGACGGACGGCGGCAGCGTGCGCCGCAGCTCGTCGAGGCACAGGGACGACGGGGCGGAGAAGCGGATCGTCACCGCGCCGTCGGCGGCGCCGGTCAGCTCGGCCGGTGTCCCCGACGCGATCACGGACCCGTGGTCGACGACGACGACGGCGTCGGCCAGCCGCTCGGCCTCGTGCATGTCGTGGGTGGTGAGGACGACGGCCGTCCCCGCCTCGCGCTCGGCGCGGACCAGGTCGTGGACGGCATGCCGGGCCTGCGGGTCCAGCCCGGCTCCGGGCTCGTCGAGGAACAGCACCTCCGGTCGCCCGACCAGCGCGCAGGCCAGAGCCAGGCGCTGCTTCTGTCCGCCGGACAGCCGTCGCACGGTACGGCCGGCCTGGTCGGCCAGGCCCAGCTGCCCGGCCAGGGCGTCGACGTCCCGCGGGTGGGCGTGCAGCCGGGAGAGGTGCCGCAGGAGCTCCAGCGGCCGGGTGCCGGGGGGCAGCCCGCCGTCCTGCAGCATCACGCCCACGCGCGCCCGGAGGCCGGGGTCAGCGCGCCACGGGTCGACGCCGAGCACGCGCACCTGGCCGGCGTCCGGGGTCCGCAGCCCGATGCAGCACTCGATCGTGGTGGTCTTGCCGGCGCCGTTCGGCCCCAGCACGGCCGTCACCTCACCGGTCCGCGCGATGAGGTCCAGCCCGTCGACGGCCGTCACCCGGCCGTACCGCTTGACCAGCCCCTGGACGTGCAGCGGCTCGGTCACCCGGCGAGTGTAGGAGGGCGTTCGGGCAGGCCGAGGAACCGCTGCAGCGCGCGTGCGTCCGCCCGCAGCACGTCGAGCACCGCGGGGGCGATCGGCTCCAGGCCGCGGATCCTCACGGTGCCGCCGTCCAGGCCCCACGTCGCCACCGCGCGGCCGTCGACGAGCGCGAACGGCCGGAAGAGCCCGTTCGTGGTCACCAGCTCGCGGTGGCGCCCGACCACGTCGTCGCGGGACACCCAGCCGAGCAGCAGCGGGTCGAACGCTCCCAGCAGCCGCGGTGGGGGCAGTGGCGCCTCCGGCGCGCGGTCCGCCAGGTCGACCAGGCCGTCCGGGCGCTCGACCAGCGTGTCGCGGGCCACGTCAAGGCCGCGCCGGGCCCGGCCGAGCGTGATGCCGGCCCACCTCGCGAGGTCACGCGCGTCGGCGGGGCCGTGGCCGACCAGGTAGCGGTGGGCCAGTCGACCCAGCGCGTCGTCCGGGTCCAGCGGCGGCGGGGCCGCGCCGAGCCAGTCATCTGCCGCGACGAACGCGTGCTCGCCGCCGAGGACCGGACCCCGGACCACGTGCCCGCGCAGCGACGCCGCCGCCAGCACGTGCACCAGGGCCTGACCCTGGGTCGGGACGCCGGCCGCCTCCAGCCGGGCCCGCAGCTGCGGCCTCGTCTGGGGGCCGTGTGAGGTCACCGCGTCGACGACGGTGTCCACGCCGAGGTCGGCCTGGGCGGGGGAGACGCCCTCCTGACCGAGGCGTCGCGCGTTGCCCGTCACCAGCTGGGGGGTCGTCAGGGGCTGCAGCCACCGGTAGTCCTCGGGGGCGACGAGGTGCAGGGTCCCGCGGTTCAGCCAGCTCACGACCAGCGACCGCCGCTCGGTCAGGGCGGTGTCGACGTCCGCGGCGGTCACGCCGGTCGAGCGGCTCCGGATGCTCAGCCGGGCGCCGCGCGGGTCCTGCGCCTGGACGGCGAGCAGTCGCTGCACGACGTGCTCCGGGCTTCTGGCCGGCTCCCCACTGAGCCCCTGGGAGGCGAGTCTCGCCGCGATCACGCGCTCACCGTAGGGCGGGCCAGCGGCTCCGCCACGTCGCGATGTGTGTGTATACTGTGTGGTATGGCGCGGCTCAACGTGTACCTCCCGGACGAGCTCGCCGCGCAGGTACGCGCTGCGGGGCTCAACCTGTCGGCGCTGACACAGGACGCGGTCCGACGCTCCCTTGCAGGCCTGTCCACGGACGACTGGCTCGCCAAGCTGCCGACGCCGTCCGGTCAGGCGACGCACGACCAGGTGATGGATGCCCTGGATGCGGTCCGCGAGGCGCCGTCCACCCACCATGGCTGAGGTCGTCGTCGACGCGTCGGCCCTCGTCGACCTGCTCCTGGGCAACGACGTGGGGCTCACCGTCCGGGAACGACTCTCTGGCCGAGCGCTGCAGGCTCCCGCACATGTGGACTCCGAGGTCCTCTCGGCGCTCGGGCGAATGAACCGTGCCGGAGCGGTGGAGGATGACGCCGTGGAGGAGATGCTGGCGTGGCTGGCGGTTGCACCGATTCGGCGCCAGCAACTGGCCGGTCTGCTGAGGGGAGCATGGTCGAGGCGTCACAACCTCCGCCTCGCTGACGCACTGTACGTGGAGCTTGCTGCGCAGAGCGCGCTTCCTCTGGTCACCACCGATCGTCGGCTCCGTGGCCTTCCGGCCGTCGAGGTCGTCGCGTAGCGGCAGGCCGATTCGACCGGGACGGCGAATTAGGGCACACTGTTGTTGTGAATTTCGTGACCGCACCTGCGGCCGACCGCGAGGTGAGCACCCGTACGCGGGTCGCCCGCGCCGTCGGCGAGGACGGTCCCGTCACGGCCTCGGCGCTGGCCCGGACGCTGGGCCTGACGCCGGCCGCCGTCCGGCGCCACCTGGACGGGATGCTCTCGGAGGACCTGATCGCCGCCCGGCCGTCCACGACCGCG
>DASROP010000262.1:0-15407 GCA_035646835.1 Actinomycetales bacterium
CCCGGCAGGAGGAGGCCCAGCGCCTCGGGCGGCTGCTGCGCCCGAAGGCCTCCGGGAGGGCCGCCCGCTTCTACGCCGTCGTGGCCCGCGACACCCTCGACTCGGAGTTCGCCGCGCACCGCCAGCGGTTCCTCGCCGAGCAGGGCTACGCCTACCGGATCGTGGACGGTGACGACGTGCTCGCCGGCGCCGCCGACCTCTGAACCCCGCTCGAGTGTCCCCCGCCCCCGTGATCAAGCACGTCAGGGCCGCTCCCTCCGGCGGAGGGAGGGCGGCAGGTAGCGGGCGCCGGCACCTGACGAGGCGGCCCTGTCGTCCGGGTTGGACAGCTGGCACCGACGCAGCGACAGGCAGCCGCAGCCGATGCAGGTGGTGAGGCCGTCGCGCAGGGCCACCAGCCCGGCGATCTGGTCGTCGAGCCGGGTCCGCCAGGTCCGTGACAGTCGTGCCCAGTCCGCGGACGTCGGCGTCCGGCCGTCCGGCAGCGAGGCCAGTGCGTCGCGGACTTCCTCCAGGGAGAGACCCACGTTCTGCGCAGCGCGGATGAAGGCCAGGCGGCGCAGCACGCTGCGGGCGTACCGCCGCTGGCCGCCCGCGGACCGCTGGGCCTCCACGAGGCCCTCCTTCTCATAGAACCGCAGGGCGGACGGCGCCACCCCGGCACGGTGCGCCACCTCGCCGATCGGGATCAGATCAGAGGATCTCACGCAGTCTCCTTGACATGAAGTTGACTTCAACTTACACGATCTACTCATGACACCACAGACAGACCCCCGACCCGTAGCCCTCGTCACCGGTGGGTCGCAAGGGCTCGGGCTCGTCCTGGTCCGCGCGCTCGCCGCCCGCGGCTGGCACGTGATCACCGACGCGCGCGACGCCGTCCGCCTGGACGGCGCGGTCGGCGACCTCGAGAACGTCACCCCTGTGGGAGGCGACGTCGCCGACCCCCGCCACCGTGCCGCCCTAGCCGCCGCTGTCGACTCGCTCGGCCGTCTCGACCTGCTCGTGAACAACGCCAGCACGCTGGGCGCCAGCCCTCTCCCTCACCTGTCCGACCACGCCGTGGACGCGCTGGAGCATGTCTACGCGGTCAACACGATCGCTCCGCTGGCGCTGCTGCAGTTAGTGCTCCCTGCCCTGCGTCGCAGCGGGGGCCGCGTCGTCAACGTCAGCTCCGACGCGGCCGTCGAGGCCTACGAGGGCTGGGGTGCCTACGGATCGGCCAAGGCCGCGCTCGACCACGCCACCGCCGTCCTCGCCGTCGAGAACCCTGACCTGAGGGTCTACGCGATCGATCCGGGCGACATGAGGACCGAGATGCACCAGCGCGCCTTCCCCGGCGACGACATCAGCGACCGTCCGCTGCCGGACGACGTCTTGGTTCCCTTCCTGCGCCTGGTCGACGGCGACGAACCGAGCGGCCGGTACCGCGCCGCCGAGCTGGCCCCGGTGGCCGCCCGATGAGCGTCGCCACCGAGACGCACGCCCGCTTCGTGCTGCCGGAGGGCAGCGACGCGACCGATCCGCCGGAACACCGCGGCCTGGCGCGCGACGGTGTCCGGCTGCTGACAGCCGGGCCCGAGGGTGTGCGACACGGCCGCTTCCACGACCTGCCGGGCCTGCTCGACCCGGGGGACCTGGTCGTGGTCAACACGTCACCGACCCTGCCGGCGGCGCTGGCCGGCACCGACCAGGCTCGGGGCACGGTCACCGTGCACGTCTCCGCGGCGCTGGACGACGCCACCTGGGTGGTCGAGGTGCGCCGGGACGACGGGAGCGGGCCCGACCTGGACCGGCCCGACGGCGAGCGCCTGCGCCTCCCCGGAGGCGTCGTGCTGACGCTGGGCCGGGGCTACCCGACCCATGGACCGCACAGCCGCCTACGGGCGTCCGCCGTCTCGCCGCCGACGTCCCTCGCCCCCTACCTGGCCGAGCACGGCCGGCCGGTCACCTACGGGTACCTGCGGGGCACGTACCCACTGTCCGACTACCAGACCGTGTACGCCACCGATCCCGTGTGGGGCAACGGAAGTGCCGAGATGGCGAGCGCCGGGCGTCCGTTCACCGATGCGCTGCTGACGAGGCTGATGGCGCACGGCGTCGCCGTCGCCCCGGTCGAGCTGCACGCCGGCGTCTCCAGCCCCGAGCTGCACGAGCCGCCGTCGCCGGAACGGTTCGTGGTGCCGGAGGCGACGGCCGCCCTGGTGCGAGGCACCCGCGCCGCGGGACGGCGGGTGGTCGCGGTCGGGACCACCGTCGTCCGAGCCCTGGAGGCCGCGACGGGCCCCGACGGCGTCACCCGCGCCGACTGCGGCTGGACCGACCTGGTCCTGTCACGCGAGCGCGGCGTCCGGGCCGTCAGCGGGCTGGTCACGGGCCTGCACGCGCCGGAGGCCAGCCACCTGCTGCTGCTCGAGGCGGTCGCCGGCACCGACCTCGTGGCCCGCGCCTACGAGGCCGCCGTCGCCGAGCGGTACCGGTGGCACGAGTTCGGCGACTCGATGCTGTTCCTGCCCTGACCGGCGAGTCCCCGAACCCACCCTCGTCGTCCGGCGAGTCAGCACTCGGTGATGAGGCGTTCCGTGTGCGGCGTGCCCGTGTGCACCGTGCTGGGCTGCGCGATGCCGCGTCGAGCGCGGAGCGGGTCTGCCCATCGACCCATTCTGGAGTCGCCCTTCCCGGGCCGGGTCGTGCTCGCCCTCGCCGGGCGACTACCAACTGCCGGTCCTTGCGACGGGCCCCACTCAGGTGAGCAGCTCCGTCGTCCAGTTCACCTCCTGGATCCGCGTGTCCAGCTCCCGGGCCTGCCGTGCGACGTCGTCGGCCTCGCGGCGCAGGCTCGGCACGTCGAGAGGCGAGACGTAGCGCAGCTCGGTACGTGTGTAGCGGTCCTGCCGCTGTGACGCCGCGTCCGCGAGGTCGGCGCGCATCCGGTGCCGTGCACGCAGGGCATCCCGACGGGACAGTGCCGCCGTCAGGGTCGCGCCGGGCTCGATCTCCGTCGCGAGGTTGGTTGTGTTGACCCGCGTCACGATGTCCTCGAGCTCGGCGAGCACGCGGTCGTGCTCCGCCAGCAGCGCTGCGGGGTCCTCGGCGGGCTCTTCGCCTTCCTGCTGGCGGGAGTTGCGGATCGCGCGCGACTTGAGCTCGGCCGCCCGGCGTGTCAGGTCTGCCCGCCGCGCGAGCGCCTCGGCCAGTCTCATCTGGTGCCTCCCGTCGTCCGTGTCCGTCGACGCTAGCCCGACCGGCGACGGCGACGCTGAGCCCCTGTGGACAACGGGTCTGCGGGGCGACGACTCATCGCCAGCGCATGCGGCCCGATGGCCAGCAGAGGGCCGGACACCTGCTCGAGCACCTGCACACCGTCGATCCCCGGACTCAGCGACTGCTCAGCCAGTCGGCGACGCTCCGCAGGTAGCGGTCGTAGTCACGGCGGGCCCTCGGCAGAGCGGCAGCGACCACCGCGTGGTCGACGTCCAGGTACTCGTGGACGACGACGTTCCGCAACCCGATCGAGGGCTTCAAGGCAGCCGCGAGCTCGGCGTCGATCACTCCGGCTTCGACCGCCGCGTCGAAGGAGGCACGGTAGTCGGTGACGGCGACTCCGTTGATCGTCGCGGCGACGTGGCTGTTGATCGCCACCGCCAGCTGAACGAGCTGTACCAGTACGTGGTGGACGACGTGCCGCAGGAACCGGTCGCTCTCGAGCTGTTGGTCTGTGGCGTCGCCGACCCGTTCCAGGTCTGCGAGCAGCTGCCGCATCTGCGACAGCCGCGACTGGACGACCGTGGCGCGGAAGTCCTTGGGGCTCATCCGTCGATGGATTGCAGCAGCTCGAGCTCCTGCCGTCGCAGATGGTCGGTGTCGAGTCGCTCCATCACCGCTGCGATCTGCGCCTCGGCGAACAGGTCCGGCTCCGACATGTACAGCGCCTCGCCGAAGACGAGCGCCTGCTCACGCGCGACCGGTCCCGCGGTGTTCAGCACCATCAGGTCCACCACGCTCGAGTCGGCCAGCTCGGCGACCGCCTCGGCGAGAGGCAGCACCGACTCGGGGCGGTACGGGTCGAAGCGCACCGCGATGTCGACGTCCCTGGCCGTCGGATGCTCGGTGCGGGCACTACCGAAGAGCACGAGCAGGGAGACGTCGTGGCGGCGACACAGCGCCTCCAGCTCACCCTCGGCAGCGGCACGGCGCAAGCGGCGCGCAGCGCGCAGGACGGTGCTCATCCCACAGACTGTAGAGGCACCGGCTCCTGCCGTGGGTCAGCCGCGCAGCCGACGACGCAGCGCGGCACCCCCCAGGACGACGACCGCCCCGACGGATGCCAGGGCCCCGGGACCGCTGACGCCGGCGTCCGTCCCGGCATCGACGAGTCCGGTCGTCTCGCCGTCCTGCCCGTCGTCTGAGACCAGCTCGTCGCCGAGGATGTTCACGGGGACGAGCGGGGTGGTCGGCCGCGGCTCCCCGGGCGTGAAGAGGTAGACGTCCATCCCGCGGTTGAGGTCGTTGCCGTACCCGTAGAACGAGCCGTCCTTGCCGATCTCGTTGGTCTTGAACGACCAGGTGTTCGCGTCGGGGAAGACGTAGCTGCCGATCTCGGTCATGCCGATGCCGTCACCGTAGGCGACCGCGGCGTCGCCCTGCCCGGCCGGGGGCTCGTAGTCGGCGAGACCCGCGATGTCGATGACGCGCGCGCCCTGGCTGTACCACGCGATCGTCATCAAGGCCTGGTCGTCGTACATCCGCAGCACGTGCGACGTGCAGATGTCACCCGGCACGACCGGCCCGACCTTGTCGATGAACCAGGTACCCAGCTTCTCCGGCGACTGCTCGAGGTCGCCCGTGACGTCGTAGACGTGCAGGCCGCCGCCGGGGCACTCCGCGGACCCTGCCGCGCCGGCGCGCTCGTCGGTGATGACGAGCAGTGTGCGCTCCGAGCCGTCGCTGCGGGTGAGCGTGACCGTGTCGGACTGATGCACCACGTTGATGGCGGGATCGATGATGTGTCCGGCGGACGGCGCGCCTGGGAGCGCAGGCGGGCCTTCGAGCCGCTGCGGCGCCGTCGGGTCCGTCGTGTCCAGGATCACGGTCTGCGAGAGGGCGGCCACGTACGCCCGGTCACCGGACGGGCTGAAGAAGATGTCGTGCGGGTTCGAGCCCAGCGAGGTGGGCACGAAGGGGAGCTCGTAGCTCTGGACCAGCTCCGGTGACGAAGGGTCGCGGATGTCGAAGATCGCGATCTCGGGGGCGGTGTTCGTCAGCAGGTCCGAGTTCGAGTTGTACAGGTACTTGCCGCTGGGGTGAACGGTCATGTTGTGCGACCCCTCGGGGACCTCGGCGAAGCCGACGGTGCGCGGTGCGGATGGCCTCGTCAGATCGACGATGAAGGTCCCGAGCTCGCTGCCGTCCAGGTCGAAGCCGAGGGCGTTCGCCTCCTGCACGCACTGTGCGCCGGTGCGGGACGCGCCGATCGTGGAGTCGGCGGTGTAGGTCGCCAGCACGCGGTTGCGCTGGCGGAACACCTGGATGTCGCCCTGGGTGATCGGGCAGTCGTACACCGCGGTCTTCGTCGGTGCCGTCGGGTCGGAGACGTCGTTGACCTGCAGCCCGTTGCGCAGCGTGCCGGCGAGTGCGTAGTCCTTGCCGCGGTGGGTGAAGAACTCGATGTCGGACCCGCCCTGCGCGGCCTGCGGTGTCGTGACGCCCTGGTGAGGGAGGTTCGCGACCGCCGTCATGTTGACCCCGCTGCCCTCGGTGGCAGGGGCAGCCAGGACCTCACCCACCTTGAAGTGGTCGCCGTCGTGGGCGGCGGCGGACGGCGTCACGACGAGCACGGCGGCCGCCGCGGACGCGGCCAGGAGCGGGATCGTCAGTCTCATGCCGCGACAACGAGGACGATGTCATCAGGTTACGCAGGCGCCCCATCCCTGCAGGCTCCCAGCAAACGTCCAGGAACGGCGTCCACACTGGGGCCATGAAGCAGACCACGCCGGAGGCACGGCTCCTCGTCGTCGACGACGAACCGAACATCCGCGAGCTGCTGTCGACGTCCCTGCGGTTCGCCGGCTTCGAGGTGCACACCGCCGCGGACGGGCAGGAGGCGCTCACCCAGGCCGAGAAGGTGCGCCCCGACCTGCTCGTGCTCGACGTGATGATGCCCGACCTCGACGGGTTCGCCGTGACGCGGCGCCTGCGCGAGCGCGGGCGTGACACCCCGGTGCTCTTCCTCACCGCGAAGGACGACATCAGCGACCGTGTCACGGGACTCACCGTCGGCGGCGACGACTACGTCACGAAGCCGTTCAGCCTCGAGGAGGTCGTCGCGCGGATCCGCGCGATCCTGCGGCGCACCGGAGCCGGCGCCGACACCGCCGCCGGCAGACTCGCCTTCCACGACCTCGAGCTCGACGAGGACGCCCACGAGGTGCGGCGCGGCAACGCGGGCGTCGACCTGTCCCCCACCGAGTTCAAGCTGTTGCGCTACCTGATGCTCAACCCGAACCGGGTGCTGTCGAAGGCACAGATCCTCGACCACGTGTGGAACTACGACTTCAACGGTGAGGCAGGCATCGTCGAGTCGTACATCTCCTACCTGCGCCGCAAGATCGACACCGACGGGCGGCCGCAGCTGATCCACACGCGCCGCGGCGTGGGATACGTCTTGCGGCTCCCGCCCGAGCACGCGTGAGCGCGGCGTGACCCAGCCGGCCTGGCACCGCCGCTACTCCCTGCGCGCGCGCCTGCTCGCCGTCGCCGTCGGACTGCTCGTCGTCGCCCTCGTGCTGACCGGTGCCGCGACGCTGACCGTGCTCCGCGGCGTCCTCGTGGACCAGGTCGACGCGCGGCTGCTCACGGTCGCCAACGACCAGCGGCTCGTCGAGGCGCTCGTCGAGGACGGGTCGGGCACGCCGGCACCGGGCGTGCCCACGGACTACGTGATCCGGGTCAACGACGCCGACGGCGGGCTCGTCTTCCTCAGGACCGGCCCGACCCTGGAGGCCGGCAGCATCCCGGCCCTGGACGGCCTGACGCTCCGCGAAGCCGAGCGACGCGACCGTCGTCCGTTCACCGCACGGGGGGAGACCGACCGCTGGCGCGTCGTCGCCCAACCCGTCAATGTCGAGACGCCGCAAGGGGTTGCGCGAGGGAGCGTGGCGATCGCCCTGCCCCTGGACGGGGTCGACAGCACCGTCCGGAGCCTGCGGATCAGGTTCGTCCTGATCGGGCTCGTCGTCGTCGCCGCGTGCGCCGTGATCGGGCACCTCGCCGTCCGGCGCGCCTTCCGGCCGCTGCGCCAGGTCGAGACGGTCGCCACGGCGTTCGGCGCGGGCGACACGTCACGGCGCGTGGACGACGACTGGCCGGGCACCGAGGTGGGCCGCCTCGGCGCGTCCGTCAACGCGATGCTGGACCGCATCGAGAGCACCCTGGAGGCCCGCGAGGCCAGCGAGAGCCGGATGCGCCGTTTCGTCGCCGACGCGAGCCACGAGCTGCGGACGCCGCTCGCCGCCGTCCGTGGCTTCGCCGAGCTCTACCGGCAGGGGGCGGTGGATGAGCCGGACGACGTCGCGCGCACGTTCGGCCGGATCGAGGGCGAGTCCCGGCGGATGGGCGTCCTCGTGGAGGACCTGCTGCTGCTGGCCCGCCTCGACGAGCAACGGCCGATGCGCTTCGAGGACGTCGACCTCGTGGTGCTCGCCTCCGACGCGACCCACGACGCCCTCGCTCTGGCGCCGGACCGCACCGTGCGCCTCACCGGCCTCGACGGCGCCGCCGCGCCGGGGTCCGCCCGCACCAGCGGGGACGACTCGCGCCTGCGCCAGGTCCTCTCGAACCTGATCGCCAACGCCGTCCGGCACACCCCGGCGGGTACGCCGATCGAGGTCGGGGTCGGCACCCGCCGCGACTGGGCGCTCTGGCAGGTCGCCGACCACGGCCCCGGCATCGACGAGCAGGACGCGGCCCGCGTCTTCGAGCGGTTCTTCCGTTCCGACAGCTCCAGGCAGCGCGCCAGCGGCGGCTCGGGGCTCGGCCTGGCGATCGTCGCCGCCGTCGCGAACGCCCACGGCGGAGCGGCGAGGGTGGTCCGGACGCCCGGCGGCGGCGCGACCTTCGAGGTCGCGTTCCCGTCAGCACCCGCCGAGCAAGAACTCCCAGGCGACTCCCAGGTCTGACGGAGCGGCGGATCAGGTCCATCCCGTTCAGTATGGGTATGAACACAACGCGACCCGAGGTGACCGGCGTGAGCAACGACGACCCGCAGCAGGGGGCCTACCGGCAGCCGTACGCCGGTCCGCAGACCGACCCCTGGCGCGCCCCGCAGGCCGCGCCGGCCCCGCAGGCCGGTCCGCCGACCGGTCCGCCGCCGGGTGCGCCGCCTCCGCAGCGGGAGCGTCGCCGTCCGGGGTGGCCGGGTGTCGTGGCCGCGTCGGTGCTGGCCGCGGCCCTCGCCAGCGGAGCCACGGTGGCCGGCGTCCAGGCCCTGGAGGACGAGCCCGCGCCGACCGCGCCCACGACGTCGGCGGAGACCCCCGGTCCGGTCCAGCAGGCCGACGGGACCTCCCCCGACTGGACGGCGGTGGCCGAGGCCGTCGCACCCAGCGTCGTGACGATCCGGGTCTCCGGTCAGGCGGGCAGCGGTCAGGGCTCGGGCGTGGTGCTCGACGCCGACGGCAGCATCCTGACCAACAACCACGTCGTCGCGGGCGCCGGACCGGGCACCACCATCGGCGTCGCCCTGAGCGACGGCCGCGTCTTCGACGACGTCGAGGTCGTGGGCACCGACCCGACGACCGACCTCGCGGTGATCCGGATCGCCGACCCGCCCGCCGACCTCACGCCGGCCACGCTCGGCACCTCCAGCGAGGTCGTCGTCGGCCAGGAGGTGATGGCGCTGGGCAACCCGCTCGGCCTCTCCGACACCGTGACCACGGGGATCGTCAGTGCGGTCGACCGTCCCGTCACGACGCAGGACGCCGCGGCGCCCGGCCAGGGAGGGCAGGCCGAGCCGGTCGTCACCAACGCGATCCAGACTGACGCGGCGATCAACCCGGGTAACTCGGGAGGCGCCCTGGTCGACACCAGCGGCGCAGTGATCGGGATCAACTCCTCGATCGCCAGCACCAGCCAGGACTCCGGCAACATCGGCATCGGCTTCGCCATCCCGATCGACGAGGCGCAGCGGATCGCGACCGAGCTGCTCGCGGACGGCACCGCCGAGCACGCACTGCTCGGAGTCAGCCTGCGAGACGGCCTCTCGACCGTCGACGGTGTCGCGCGTCAGGGCGCCGAGGTCGTCGAGGTCGTGCCCGGAAGCGCCGCGGACGGGGCCGGCCTCCAGCCGGGCGACACGGTGGTCGCCGTCGACGACGACACCGCCACCGGGGCGGAGTCCCTGACCGCTCACATCCGCGAGCGCGCGCCCGGCACCGAGGTCACGCTGACCGTGATCCGGGACGGCGAGACGGTCGACGTCCCCGCCACCCTCGGCACGCGCGAGGAGTAGCCCCGTCCTGCGAGGATCGGCGGATGGACCTGCTGGCGGAGTTCGTGCGGGCGTGCCGGGAGGCCGGGGCGACGGCGCCGGACGACGACCTGCAGGGCGCCGGGACCTCGCTCCTGGAGCGTTGGTCGAGTCCTCGCCGCGGCTACCACGACGTCCTGCACCTCACCGAGGTCCTCGAGCGGCTGGACGTGGTCGGCGAGCACGCGGCGGCGACACGGCTGGCGGCCTGGTTCCACGACGCCGTCTACGAGGGCAGGCCGGGGCAGGACGAGCGCGACTCCGCCGATCTCGCCGTCACCGAGCTGACGGCGCTCGGCATACCGCCTGAGACGGCCGATCGGGTCGCCTCCCTGGTACTCGTCACTGCCGACCATGAGCCGGACGACGACCACGGCGAGGCGCTCTGCGACGCGGACCTCGCCGTGCTGGCGTCCGGGCACGAGCGGTACGCGGCCTACGTGGCCGGCGTCCGGAGGGAGTACTCCCACGTGGACACCGACACCTTCCGGGCCGCCCGGGCCGCGGTGCTGGCCGACCTGCTGGGTCGCGAGCACCTGTTCAGGACCGATCACGGGCGCCGACACTGGGACGCAGCCGCACGCGCCAACCTCGCCGCCGAGCTCACCCACCTTCGTGACGATCAAGGAACTCCGTGACGATCAAGGACTTCGCGACCGGCCGGGAGGTTCTTGATCGTCACCGAAGTCCTTGATCGTCGAGGGGCTGTGGACGACGGCAGCGCGGGTCGGCGCTTCCCGCCTAGTGTCGGTCGGGCGAGGGGTCGCCAGCGACGAGAAGAGGCAGAGCCATGAGCAGGTTCGAGGTGGACAGCGCCCAGGTCACGCAGGCCAGCGCGGCAGTGAAGGGGTCGATCGGCAGCATCAACGCCGAGGTCGACAGGATGATGAAGCACCTGCTCGACCTGCAGCACAGCTGGAAGGGCCAGGCGGCGAGCCAGTTCCAGTACGTCGTCACGGACTGGCGCGCCACGCAGGAGCGCGTGCGTGCATCGCTGGAGCAGGTCAACGCCGCGCTCACGGCCGCCGGCGCGTCCTACGCCGAGGTGGAGGACCGCAACACGCGCATGTTCACGCGCTGACGTCAGCGGCGCCGCGCGACCACCCAGACCACGACGGCGGTCACCACGCACGCCAGCGCGGTCGGCCCGAAACGTCGTGCCAGCGTCGGGAGCACGACCGAACCGAGGTCGAGCTCGGCCTGCGTGCTCGGCACCGTCGCGTCCGCCGAAATGGTCGCTGGGGCAGCCACTTCTGCGGACGCCGCCGGTGGGTCGGCGGCGTCGAACGTGGTGGCCAGGCACGCGGCGAACTGGTCGAGCAGCTTGGTTCCGACGTCCTGGATCAGCCCGCGTCCGAACTGCGCCGGGCGCCCGGTGATCTTCAGGTCGGTCTCGACGACCACCTTCGTTCCCGAGCCCGCCTCCTCGAGGTGCGCGGTGACGGTGGCCGACGCCGTGCCGTTGCCCCGCTTGTCCTTGCCGCTGGCGGTGATCACGGCGCGGTAGGCGGTCGCGTCGCGCTCGTTCCAGTGCCCGGTTCCGGTGTACTGCAATGCGATCGGGCCGAGCTTGACCTTCGCCAGCCCGGTGAAATCGTCGCCGTCCACCGACGTGATCTGGGCGCCGGGGAAGCACGGCGCGATCTTCTCCAGGTCGTTGAACGTCGCCCATGCCTCCGCGACGGGGATGGGGACGGTGAACTCGTGCCGCATCTCCATCCGGCGTCAGCCTCCGGAGGCGGCCAGCACCGCACGGGACGTGAGGACGCCGGCGAGGTGCCGCCGGTAGTCGGCGTCGGCGTTGGAGTCCTCGGGCGGGTTGGTGCCGTCCCCGGCGCCGGACGCCGCCTGCCGGATCGCGTCCGCCGTCGCCGGCTGCCCGACCAGCGCCTGCTCCACCGCCGTCGCCCGCACCGGGGTCGACCCCATGTTGGTCAGGCCGATCCGCGCCTCGGCGATCGAGCCGCCCTCGACCCGGACCGCCGCCGCGACAGCGACGATCGACCACGCCTGCGCCACCCGGGAGAACTTCTCGTAGTGCGCGCCCCAACCGGTGTACTTCGGCACGCGCACCTCCACCAGCAGCTCGTCCTCACCCACCGCCGTGGTGAACAGGTCGGTGAAGAAGTCGGACGCCGGCACGGTGCGACGGGCACCGCCCTGACCGGCGATGACGAACTCGGCGTCGAGGGCCAGCGCCGGTGCCGGCAGGTCGCCGGCGGGGTCGGCGTGCACGAGGGCCCCGCCGAAGGTGCCGCGGTGGCGCACCTGCGGGTCGGCGACCGTCTGCGTCGCCAGGGCCAGCAGCAGCGCGTGCCGGCGCACCAGGGGGTCACGCGTCACGTCGTCGTGGGTCGTCATCGCGCCGATCACGAGCGCGTCGCCGTCCTCCCGGACGCCGCGCAGCCCCTCCACGTTCGAGAGGTCGACGACGAGCTCCGGTGCGGCAAGCCGCATCCGCAGCACCGGCATCAGGCTCTGCCCGCCACCGAGCAGCTTGACGTCGGTGCCGGCCGACCCCGCATCCGCCAGCGCTGCCAGAACCTCGTCGACGCTCGTCGGCGCCAGGTAGTCGAACTGCGCGGGGATCATCGTCCCTCTCCGTCCGCCTCGAAGTGCGCCTGGGTGTCGGCGGTCTCGCCGCCGGCCGCGGGGGCACCGCGATGGATCGCCTTCCACACCCGCTGCGGCGACAGAGGCATGTCGATGTCGGAGACGCCCAGGTGCCGGACGGCGTCCAGCACCGAGTTCACGACGGCCGGCGTCGACGCGATCGCGCCCGCCTCCCCGACACCCTTGACGCCGAGCGGGTTGGTGGTGGACGGCGTCGTCGTCCGGTCGGTCGTGAAGTGCGGCAGGTCCGGCGCCCCGGGCACCAGGTAGTCGACGAACGTCGCCGTCGTCAGCGTGCCCTGCTCGTCGTGCACCGCCTCCTCGTACAGGGCCTGGGCGATGCCCTGCGCGACCCCGCCGTGCACCTGGCCCTCCACGATCATCGGGTTCACCACCGAGCCAACGTCGTCCACGCAGACGTACGAACGGATTGTCACCGCCCCGGTCTCGGTGTCGACCTCGGTCGCGCACAGGTGGGTGCCGTGCGGGAACGAGAAGTTGACCGGGTCGTAGGTGGCGTCGGAGTCCAGCGACGGCTCGACACCGTCCGGCAGGTCGTGGGCGTGGAAGACGGCGAAGGCGACGTCGCCGATGCCCGTTCCCTTCTCCGTACCCCGAACGGTGAACGTTCCGTCGGTGAAGTCGAGGTCGTCGGCGGAGGCCTCGAGGAGGTGGGCCGCGACCACCTTCGCCTTCTCGATCACCTTGTCGGCGGCCATCACCGCCGCGATCCCTCCGACGACGAGGGACCGCGACCCGTACGAGTCCATCCCCTTGTGCGAGACCTGCGTGTCGCCGTGCAGCACCTCGACGTCGTCGAACGCGACGCCGAGCCGGTCGGCCACGATCTGGCTCCATGCCGTCACGTGCCCCTGGCCGTGCGGGCTGGTCCCGGTGACCACCTCGACCTTGCCGGTCGGGAGCATCCGCACGCTCGCGCTCTCCCAGCCACCGGCGACGTAGGAGAGCGCGCCCAGCACGCGGGAGGGCGCCAGGCCACACATCTCGGTGAAGGTCGAGATGCCGATGCCCAGCTGCACCGGGTCGCCACTCCCACGTCGCCGGGCCTGCTCGGCGCGCAGCCCGTCGTAGTCGAAGAGCTCCTTCGCCTTGGCGGTGGCCGCCTCGTAGTTGCCGGAGTCGTACTCCAGACCGGCCACTGTCGTGAACGGGAACTCGCCGTGGGTGATCCAGTTCTGCTCCCGCACCTCGAGCGGGTCACGTCCGAGCTCGGTCGCCAGCTCGTCCATCATCCGCTCGATCGCGAACGTGGCCTCCGGCCGACCCGCACCCCGGTAGGCGTCGGTCCAGGTCTTGTTGGTGAAGACGTTGGTGCACGAGAAGTGGTACGCCGGGAACTTGTAGATCGCGTTGTACATGAACGCGCCGAGAATCGGCACGCCCGGAGTGACGATCCCGAGGTAGGCGCCCATGTCCGCCAGCAGCTCGACCTTGAGGCCCGTGACGGTGCCGTCCTTCTTCGCGGCCAGGGTGATCCGCTGCACGTGGTCGCGGCCGTGGTGCCCGGTCGTCATCGACTCCGTACGCGTCTCGGTGTACTTGCACGGCTTGCCCAGCCGCCGCGCCACGCAGAACGTCGCGATCTCCTCGGGAGTCACCTGCAGCTTGCCGCCGAAGCCGCCGCCGACGTCCGGGGCGATCACCCTGATCTTCGACTCCGACACGCCCGTCGTCAGGGCCAGCATCACGCGCAGGATGTGCGGGATCTGGGTCGACGACCACATCGTGATCTGCTCGCCGGTCGGGTCCACGACGACGGACCGGGGCTCCATGAACGCGGGGATCAGCCGCTGCTGACGGAGGCGTCGCTCGATCACGACGCCGTCCGAGCGGGCCGACGCGATCGCCTCCTCGACGTCGCTGCCGGTGCCCGCCGCCGCCGAGTCGAAGACCCATGTGGCGCACGTGTTCGTGCCGAGACCCGCGTGGCACAGCTCGGCGCCCTCGGCCACCGCCGCCTCGATGTCGAGGACGACGGGCAGCTCGGAGTAGTCCACGTCGACCAGCTCGACGGCGTCGCGGGCGGCCGCGGCGCTCCGGGCGACGACGACGGCGACCGCCTCGCCAGCGAACGTGACCTCGTCCGGGGCGATCGCGGGGTGCCGCGGTGTCTTCATGTCCTCGGTGATCGGCCAGGCGCAGGGCAGGTCGCCCTGCTCGCCGTCGATGTCCTTGCCGGTCAGGACTGCGACGACCCCCTCGGCCGCGCGGGCGGCCTCGGTGTCGATCGAGGTGATCTTCGCGTGGGCGAACGGGCTGCGCACGAAGGCGAGGTGCAGCATCCCGGGCAGGGTGATGTTGTCCGTCCAGCGGGTGCGCCCCGTGGTCAGTCGCGCGTCCTCCTTGCGCAGGCGGGCCTTGCCCATCTCTCCGGACGCCGGGCGGTCGTCGACGGCGGTCATGCCGCACCTCCCTTCGACGCGGCCAGCACGGCCTTGACGATGTTCTGGTAGCCGGTGCATCGGCAGAGGTTGCCCTCGAGCCCCTCGCGTACGTCGGACTCCGACGGGTCCGGGTTGTCCTTCAGCAGCGCGCAACTCTGCATGATCATGCCGGGCGTGCAGTAGCCGCACTGGAGCGCGTGGTGGGTGTTGAAGGCCTGCTGCACGGGGTGCAGGGTGCCGTCGACCGCGAGTCCCTCGATGGTCGTGACCTCGTGGCCGTCCGCCTGCACGGCAAGGACGGAGCACGACTTCACGCTGGTGCCGTCCAGGTGGACCGTGCAGGCCCCGCAGTTGCTGGTGTCGCAACCGACGACCGTGCCGGTCTTGCCCAGGTTCTCCCTCAGGTAGTGCACGAGCAGCGTTCGCGGCTCGACGTCGTCCGAGTAGCTGACGCCGTCGACCGTCACGGTGATCCGAGTCAAAGCAGCCTCCACCTCGTCGTGGGCTTCGCGTGCGCCGATCCTCCACCGTCGCGGCGAGAACCCGTGGGACTGATCCAACGTTGAACTGCCCCGCAGCGCAAGGGGTGGAGCCTCAGTATTCAGTCACCGTGGTGGTGGATCGGTCCGGACGTCCCCGAGAGCGAGCTGCCGGCGCCACCCCAGTGGAACGCGACGATCTCGGCGGCGATGCTGACCGCCGTCTCCTCCGGGGTGCGCGCCCCGAGGTCGAGGCCGATCGGCGACGAGAGCCGCGCGAGCTCGGCGTCCGCCAGCCCCGCCTCGCGCAGCCGCGCGAGCCGGTCGTCGTGGGTGCGCCGGGACCCCATCGCCCCGACGTAGGCGACCTCCGGCAGCCGCAGC
>DASROP010000263.1:0-4787 GCA_035646835.1 Actinomycetales bacterium
AGCAGCACCACGCCGCCGAGGATCAGCGGGATGCCCGACCACACGTCGCTGACGCGTGAGATGACGGCGTCCACCCACCCGCCGAGGTAGCCCGCCAGGGAGCCGAGCACCAGGGCGATGACCAGGGCGCTGCCGACGACGATCAGCGCGATCGTCAGCGAGGTCCGGGTGCCGAAGACCGTCTTCGCGAGGTAGTCGCACCCCTGCACGTCGATACCGAAGGGGTGCGCCGCGCTCGGTGGGTCGACGGACCGCTCCAGCTGGCAGTCGCGCGGGTCGGCGTCGGTGAACAGCTGAGGCCGGATCGCCATCGCCGCGAGCACCGTCAGCAGGACCGTCGAGATGTATAGCTGGGGGCTACGGTGACCCTTCAGTCGCCTGGGCGCGAGTGTCCTGGAGAGTCGGTGCACGAGGGGAGTATCCGATGGTGACGATGCGGATGTCGAGGTAGGCGTGGGCCGGTTCCTGGTGTCCCGCGGTCTCCAGATGGCCGCGAGCCTGTTCGGTGCCCTGACGCTCGTCTTCGTCGCCGTGACCCAGCTGCCGGGCGACCCGGTCCGCGCGCTCTTCGGCTTCCAGCGCCCGCCGCCGGAGATCTACACCGCGATCCGCGACCAGTTCCACCTCAACGAGCCGCTGTGGCGGCAGTACCTGCTCTACCTCGGCGACATCGTTCGCCTCGACCTGGGCAACAGCTACCCGCTGGACGGTTTCGGGCGGGCCAGCGTGGGTCCCGAGGTCCTCGACATCGTGGTCTCGGTGCTCCCGGCGAGCGCGATCGTGCTGGGTGGTGCGGTCGTCATCCAGCTGCTCGTCGGCGTGACGGCCGGAGCCCTGGCCGCCTCGCAGCACGGGGAGCGGATGGGCCGGATGGTCTACGCCTTGGCCCTGCTCCTGGTGTCGACCCCGGTGCTGGTCGCGGCCTACACGCTGCGACACGTCTTCAGCACCCAGCTCGACTGGCTGCCGTACACGGGCGTGTTCCGGTGGGAGGGCTACGTGCTGCCGACGGTCGCACTCGCGGTGCTGTCCACCGGCTACGTGACGCTGCTGTCACGCACCGAGCTGCGGGAGACGCTGGCGGCGCCGTTCATCCATGCGACCCTGGGCCGCGGGCTGTCCCGCCGGCGGGTGGTCGCACTGCACGCGATGCGGCCCTCCCTGATCCCCGTGATCACCTTCGTGGCGGTGAACACGGGCCTGCTCATCGTCGAGGGGATCTTCGACGTCCCCGGGGTCGGCGGAGCCCTCTTCGACGCGATCGCCTCCCGTGACCGCACCCTGCTGGTCGGCATGGTCACGTTCATCATGGCGATCGTGATCATCGCCAACGCCATCGCCGAGGTGCTGGCCGCGATGCTCGACCCGCGGATCCGCCTCGCCGGAGCCCGCCCCTCCTGACAGACCTTCTGGCACTGAAAGGGCCTGATCACGGGGACTGTCAGCGGCGGAGGCGGAGGCCTCGTGGGGTGGTGTGGAACCCGGCCTGGGTCAGCGCCGCAGTCAGCGGGTGGTCACCGCCGAGCAGGCCCTCGCCGTCCGCCCGCTGCACCACGAGCTTGCCGAGGGCCCCGTCGCGGACGGCGAGGGCCAGGGCGTCCGCGGCCGACTGGAGGTCTCCGGCGTCGTCGGTCCACGACAGCAGCGATCGGCCGCCGCGTTCGACGTAGAGCGTGAGGCGACCGTCGACGAGGACGACCAGCGCCCCGGCCTTGCGTCCCGGCTTGTGCCCCGTGGCCTGCTCGGACCGCGCCGGCCACTCGAGCGCCGCCCCGTACGGGTTGGCGGGATCGGCCGCCGCCAGCACCACCGTCGACGGTTGGCCAGACCCTTTGGCGCCCAGCGGTCGCGATGCCGCGCGCAGCCGGTCGACGGCCCCGGCGGACGCGAACTGCGAGGCGCCGAGCCCCTCGATGAAGTAGCCGCGTCGCACCCGACCGGCCTCCTCCATCGCCGCGAGCACCCGGTAGACCGCGGCGAACCCGCCGGTGACCCGCTCTGCCATGACCGCGCCGCGGGTCACCACCCCGTGCCGGTCCAGCAGCACCTCGGCGAGCGCGTGGGCGCGCACCGTCGCGTCCGCCTCGACCGTCGGCAGCAGCGACCAGCGCCCGGCTCCGGACGGCGGCCCCCCGCGCGACGGCATCGCCGCCCGGCCCGGCTGCCCCGGTCGGCCCGGGCGGAGGCGCCCGTACCGCGCCCGGGGAGCGGAGGTCGCGCGCCGGTGGGCGACCTTCCCACCGGCCAGGCGGGCCCGCAGCGGGGCCAGGGTGTCGTTCGTGAGCCGCCCGGCCCAGACGAGGTCCCACAGCGCCTCGGCCATCGCGACGTCGTCCGTCGACCCCACCGCGTCGGACAGCGCCCGGAAGAAGAACGCTCCGCCGCCGGTGAGGGTCGCCAGCACCGCCTCGTGCACCGGCGTGAGCTCGACCTCGCCGGGCTCGGGCAGCGTCACCGGCGCGCTGTCGGCCAGGTGCAGGGAGACCCACCCGTCGTCACCCGGCAACCCGCCGTGCCCGCACCACACGACCTCCCCGGCAGCGGTCAGCTCGTCGAGCATCGAGGGCCGGTAACCGGCTACGCGGGTCGGCAGCACCAGCGACTCCAGGCCGCTGGCCGGGAGCACCGCGCCGGCGATCTGCTCGACGACCCGCACCACGCCGTCCAGCCCCTGCAGCCCCGCGGGGCCTCCGGCCACCACGCCCTGCCAGGCGGGCAGGAACGAGGCCAGCTCGGCGGCCGGCACCGGCTCGACCTCGGCGCGCAGGGCCGCCAGCGAGCGGCGGCGAAGCACTCTCAGCACCTCGGCGTCGCAGTACTCCAGGCCGTGCGGGCCCTCGATGCCGAGCAGCGCTCGCGCCTCGGCCGGCATCAGCTCGCCCGACGCGACCCGACCGGCCTGCTCGAGACGGCGCAGCGCGTCGGTGACCACCGCGACGCCGAGGCCGAAGCGGTGCGCGACGGCGGCCGCGGTGAACGGCACGTGCGTGCGCGCGTAGCGAGACACCAGGTCGCCGACCGGGTCGGGCACCGGCTCGGTGAACGCCTCTGCCACGCCGACCGGCAGCGGCGTGCCCAGGGCGTCACGCAGGCGACCGGCGTCCTCGACCGCCGCCCAGCGCTCCTCGCCCGCGATCCGGACGGCGATCACGCGGCGCGCCCGCTCGAGGCCGGCCAACCAGCCGGCCGTCTCGTCGTCCGCAGCCGTCGACCGCTCCGTGACCTCGGCGGTCGACAACTGTCCGAGCCACCGCAGCAGGTCGGCCACTCCCTCGGCGTCGCGGGCGCGCCGGTCCTCCGCCAGGCGCTGCAGCTCGCCGTGCGTGCGGGCGATCGCCTCGGGGTCGAGCAGGTCCGCGAGCGAGGCCCCCTCGCCGCGCCCGAGCAGCTCCGCGAGCAGCCCCGGGTCGAGCGACAACGCGGCGGCACGCCGTTCGGCCAGCGGCGAGTCGCCCTCGTAGAGGAACTGCGCGATGTACCCGAACAGCAGGGAGCGGGCGAACGGCGACGGCTGCTCGGTCGTCACCTCGACGACGCGCACCTTCTGCGAGCGCAGGTCGCGCATCAGCTCGGTCAGGCCGGGCACGTCGAACACGTCCTGCACGCACTCGCGCACCGTCTCCAGCACGATCGGGAACGCCGGGTACCGCGACGCGACCTCCAGCAGCTGGGCGGCGCGCTGCCGCTGCTGCCAGAGTGGCTGGCGACGGTCGGGGCGGCGACGCGGCAGCAGCAGGGCGCGGGCCGCGCACTCACGGAACCGGGCGGCGAACAGTGCCGAACCGCCGAGCTGCGCGGTGACCATGGCGTCGACGTCATCCGGGTCGACGAGGACCGCGTCCAGCAGGTCGGGCAGCGAGGCCCCGCCCTCCATCTCCAGGTCGGGCAGCCGAAGCACGAGCCCGTCGTCCGCCGGCATCGCCTGCACGTCGACGCCGTACCGCTCCCGCATCCGCTCCGCGACGACGAGCGCCCACGGCGCGTGCAGCTGCGCCCCGAAGGGCGAGTGGACGACGACCCGCCAGTCGCCCAGCTCGTCGCGGAAGCGCTCCAGGACGATCGTCCTGTCGTCGGGCAGGTGGCCGGTGGCCTCGCGCTGCTCGGCCAGGTAGGCCAGCAGGTTGTCCGTCGCCCACTCGTCGAGACCGGCGGCCGCGATGCGCGCCCGGGCCGCCACCGGGTCGCGCGCCACCAGCGCGGTCACCTCCCGAACGAAGGCACCCAGGGCGCGGCCGAGCTCGGCGGGACGGCCGAGGGCGTCGCCGTGCCAGAACGGGAGGCGGCCGGGCTGACCGGGGGCGGGGGTGACGAGCACCTGGTCGTGGGTGATGTCCTCGATCCGCCACGAGCTGGCGCCGAGGGTGAAGACGTCACCGACCCGCGACTCGTAGACCATCTCCTCGTCGAGCTCGCCGACCCGCCGTCCCGGCCCGGAGCCCGTGGCCAGGAACACCCCGTACAACCCGCGGTCGGGGATGGTCCCGCCGCTGGTGACCGCGAGCCGCTGGGCACCGGGGCGACCGGTGAGGGTGCCGGTGATCCGGTCCCACACGATGCGGGGCCGCAGCTCGGCGAACTCCTCGCTGGGGTAGCGACCGGCGAGCATGTCGAGCACCGACTCCAGCACGCCCCGGGTCAGGGACGCGAAGGGCGCCGCCCTGCGGACGGTCGTCTCGACCTCGTCGACGGTCCACTCGTCGAGGGCGAGCATCGCCACGATGTGCTGGGCGAGCACGTCGAGCGGGTTGGAGGGCACGCGCAGTGCCTCGATCGCGCCGGACTTCATC
>DASROP010000264.1:0-3348 GCA_035646835.1 Actinomycetales bacterium
AGCGAGTGGCGACGACGGCTGGGCGCACCTGGGCCAGGTCGGCAACCAGATCGGCAACCAGGCGTCGTTCGACCCACGTAACTACGGGTACCGGAAGCTGAGCGACCTGATCGAGGCCACCGAGCTGTTCGAGGTCAAGCGGCAGAACCAGATCGTGCTGATCCGCGACAAGCGCAAGACCTGACCAAGCGCGTCAGGAACCCGCAGCGGCGGCCGGAGAGCACAATGGGCCCCGTGTCTGAGGAAACGCATCGCCATCACGCCATCGACTACATCGAGCTCACGGTCACGGACCTCAACCTGGCCAAGCGCTTCTACAGCGAGGCCTTCGGCTGGGAGTTCAACGACTACGGGCCGGAGTACGCCGGCATCAAGGACCCGGACGCCGGGGCCGAGGTGGGCGGCCTCCGTGCGGACGCCGACGTCCGCGCCGGAGGGCCCCTCGTGCTGCTCTTCTCCACCGACCTGGACCAGAGCGTGGCGGCCGTCAATGCAGCCGGTGGTGAGGTGGTCAACGGACCGTACGAGTTCCCCGGTGGTCGGAGGTTCCACTTCCACGACCCCAGCGGCAACGAGCTCGGGGTGTGGGCGGAGCGCTAGTCCTCGATTCGGAAGCCCACCTTGAGGCCGACCTGGTAGTGCGCGATCGACCCGTTCTCCAGGTGCCCGCGGATCTGCGTCACCTCGAACCAGTCCATTCCACGTGTCGTCTCGGCGACGCGGGCGATGCCGGTGGTGATCGCGGCGTCGACGCTCTCGTGCGACGACCCCACGACCTCGATCACGCGGTAGGTGTGGTTGCTCATCCTCGACTCCTGTCTGGTGGGTGTCCGGGCAGGATTGCCCCTTTGGCCCATCGCGGTCCACCCCCATCATGGTCACGTGCTGCTCGCCGAGATCGCCGCCGCCGTCGACGACGTCACCAGCACCAGCTCGCGGACGGCCAAGACCGAGCGGCTGGCGCAGACCCTGCGGGACGCCTCGGCCGACGAGATCCCCGTCGTCGTCGCCTACCTGGCGGGCGAGCTCCGCCAGCGCCGCACCGGCATCGGGTGGCGGTCGATGGCCGACCCGCCCGCGCCGGCGTCCGCGCCCTCCCTGACCGTCGCGGACGTCGACGCGGCCTTCGAGGCCGCGCAAGCCGTTGCGGGCCAAGGCTCACAGGCCGGACGGCGGCAGCTCGTCACCGACCTGCTCTCGCGCGCAACCGAGGCCGAGCAGCACCTGCTGACCGCCCTCGTCGGCGGCGAGCTGCGCCAGGGCGCCGCCCGGGGGGTGCTCACCGACGCCGTCGCGAGGGCCGCCGGCGTCCCGCTGGCCGTCGTCCGCCGTGCCGTCACGCTCTCCGGCGACCTGGCCGAGGTCGCCTCGGCAGCGCTCACGGCGCAAGACGCCGCCGCCGCCGAGCAGGTGCTGAGCGGCTTCGGCCTCACCGTCGGACGGCCGCTGTCGCCGATGCTCGCGCAGTCCGCCCCGACGATGGAGGCCGCCCTCGAGCGCACCGGCCCGGCGTCCGTGGAGTGGAAGCTCGACGGGATCCGGGTGCAGGTCCACGCCACCGCGGGCCGGGTGAGCGTGTGGACCCGCACCCTCGACGAGATCACCGAGCGCGTGCCGGAGGTGGTGGCCGCCGTGCAGGCGCTCGGTGCGGGCGACCTCGTCGCCGACGGCGAGGTGATCGCCCTCGACGGCCCCGACCTGCACACCGCGCGGCCGCTGCCGTTCCAGGAGACGGCGTCCCGCGTCGCCACCCGCACCGCGAAGGGCACGACGCCCCTGACGACGGTGCTGTTCGACGTCCTGCACGCCGACGGCGAGGACCTGCTCGACGAGCCGTACGAGCGGCGGCGCGGAGTGCTCGAGCGGATCGCCCCCGCGCTCGCCGTGCCCGCCGTCCGGGCCGACGGGCAGGCGTTCTTCGACGACGCGCTCGCACGGGGCCACGAGGGCGTCGTCGTCAAGGCCTTGGACGCGCCCTACGCGATGGGACGGCGGGGCGCCGCCTGGGTCAAGGTCAAGCGGCGGACGACGTTCGACCTGGTCGTGCTCGCCGCCGAGTGGGGCCACGGGCGGCGGACCGGGAAGCTGTCGAACCTGCACCTGGGCGCGCGCGATCCCGACGGTGCCTACGGGCCGCCCGGCGGCTTCGTGATGCTGGGCAAGACGTTCAAGGGGATGACAGACGAGCTGCTGGCGTGGCAGACCAAGGCGCTGAACGAGCGGGCGGTGCACAGCACGACGTGGCGCGTCGACGTCCGGCCCGAGCTGGTCGTCGAGATCGCGGTGGACGGCGTCCAGAGCTCGCCGCGCTACCCGGCTGGCATGGCGCTGCGGTTCGCGCGGGTCCTGCGCTACCGGCCCGACAAGCGAGCACACGAGGCCGATACGGTCGCCGCTGTGCGCGAATTTCACGAGGGCAACCGATGACGAGAGGCCAGCGGTTCGCCGTCGGTTGCGCGCGGCTGCGGGTGCCGGTCCTCGGCGTCGCGCTGCTGCTGATCGTCGGCGACGTGGTGCTCGACGTCTTCTGGCTCGGCGTCGTGGGGATCGTGCTGCTCGTCGTCGGGCTCGCGCTGTACTTCCGCGTCGGGACCTACCGGGGTCAGCCGACCACGGTGCTCTCACCGGTCGCAGGCCGCTGGCTCGCGATGAACAGCCCGGCCACCCGGGTGCCGAGCCACGGGGTGCACATGTACGGGCAGACGTACGCGATCGACGTCGTCCACGAGCCGGAGCACTCGTCCCGTCCGGGCTTCGGGTGGCGACCGGTGATGCGACGGCCCGACGAGTTCCCCGCCTTCGGGCAGCCGGTGGTGGCACCCGCCGACGGTGTCGTCGTCCGCGTCCACGACCGCGAGCGCGACCACCGGAGCCGCAACTCCTGGCCGGCGCTGCCGTTCCTGCTGCTGGCGGGGTCGGTGCGTGAGCTGCTCGGTGTCGGTCGGGTGCTCGGCAACCACGTCGTGCTGGACGTCGGCGACTTGACCTTCGCGGCCTTCGCGCACCTGCGGCGGGGCTCGGTCCGGGTCCGGCGGGGTCAGCGCGTCGTGGCGGGGGAGCAGGTGGCCGAGTGCGGCAACTCGGGCAACTCCAGCGAGCCGCACGTGCACGCCCAGCTGATGGACCATCCGCGCGTGACCCGAGCTGCCGGCGTCCCGATGGCCTTCGCCCAGGTGGAGATCGACGGCCGGGTGACCGACGGGCTGCCGCGCAACAATCAGCACCTCACCGCCTGATCGCCCGCCCTCCAGCTCTGGGCGCGATCACGCTCACCCATCGTGAGTGCTGGGCGTCCCCGCCCTCGCTCTATGCATGCTGGGACGCCCTGCGCGCAGGATCGGGGCAGGA
>DASROP010000265.1:0-6368 GCA_035646835.1 Actinomycetales bacterium
GTCCCCACGCTGGTGGTCGGGTCCGTGCTGCTGCTCGTCGCCCGGCCGCTGTCGGTGCTGGCGTCGGTGTCGTGGTTCCGCTTCTCGTGGCGCGACCAGGCCTTCCTGTCGTGGGCCGGTCTGCGCGGCGCTGTCCCGATCGTGCTGGCCACGGTGCCCCTGGTGGCGCAGGCGCCGGGCACCGACGGGATCTTCGAGCTGGTCTTCGTGCTCGTGGTGGTGCTCACGATCGTCCAGGCGCCGACGCTGCCGACGGTCGCCCGGTGGTTGCGGTTGGCCGGCGACGAACCGATCGACCTCGAGGTCGAGTCCTCGCCGCTGGGCGCGCTGGGGGCCGAGGTGCTGCAGGTCAGCATCGGGCCGACGTCCCGGATGCACGGCGTCGAGGTGTTCGAGCTGCGGCTGCCTCCCGGTGCCGACGTCACCCTGGTCGTCCGCGAGGGCGAGGCGTTCGTCCCCGACCGCCGGACGCTGCTGCGGCGCGGGGACGAGCTGCTGATCGTGGCGGGAGCGGCCGCGCGCGACGCCACCGAGCAGCGGCTGCTGGCCGTCAGCCGCGGCGGCCGGCTGGCGCAGTGGTCGGGGCGGCGCACGAGGCCGGAGCGGTCCTGAGGGTCGGCGCTGCGGGAAGCGTTCGCGAGGCGGTACTGTTAGCACTCCAGGGATGACAGTGCCAGGTCCGGTGCTGGCACGACCCGCGCACAGGAGGCCCGACGTGCCGACGTACGCCTACGCGTGCACCAGCTGCGAGCACCGCTTCGAGGTGCAGCAGTCGTTCAGCGACTCCACGCTGACCGAGTGCCCCGAGTGCGAGGGCCGCATCCGCAAGCTGTTCAACAGCGTCGGCATCGTGTTCAAGGGCTCGGGCTTCTACCGCACCGACTCCCGCGGCACGACGTCGGGGGACTCCCCGGCGTCGTCCGACAAGCCCGCCCCGAGCTCCACCGAGAAGCCGGCGGAGAAGAAGTCCGGGGCGACGACGAGCAGCAACGGCAACGGGGCCGCCCCCGCGAAGGCCAAGGGCACGTCCTCCTCGTCCAGCGCCGCCTGAGCCCGCACCACCTCCCGTCCACAGCTACGCCCGATCGCCCGGTCGTCCACAACGCGCGCCGCGGCCTCACGCCGGTGCCCGCCCGCGGCTACCGTCGGCGTCCATGCGCACCCCGCAACGAGCCGAGATCGGCGTGATCGGCGGCTCCGGCCTCTACTCGTTCCTCGACGACGCCGAGGCGGTCGACGTCCACACCCCCTTCGGGCCGCCGAGCGAGCCGCCGGTGGTGGGCACGGTCGGGGGCCGGTCGGTGGCGTTCCTGCCCCGGCACGGGGCCGACCACCGCTTCGGCCCGCATCGCGTGAACTACCGCGCGAACCTCTGGGCGCTGCGTGCCGTCGGCGTCCGCCAGGTGCTCGCGCCGTGCGCGGTCGGGTCCCTGCGGCCGGAGCTGGGGCCCGGCACGGTGGTGCTGCCCGACCAGGTGCTCGACCGCACCTGGGGGCGCGAGCACACGGTCTACGGGGAGGTCGGCACGGTCGTGCACGTCGCGTTCGCCGACCCGTACTGCCCCCGCGGCCGCTCGGCCGTCCGCGCCGCGGCCGACGCGGCCGGCGAGCCGGTCGTGGACGGCGGCACGATCGTCGTCGTCAACGGGCCCCGGTTCTCCTCCCGCGCGGAGTCCGTGTGGCACGCCTCGACCGGAGCCAGCGTGGTGGGGATGACCGCCATGCCGGAGGCGGCGATCGCGCGCGAGCTGGCCCTGTGCCTGACCGGTGTGGCCCTGGTCACCGACCTGGACGCCGGTGTGGACGGGGCGGAGGGAGTCACGCACTCGGAGGTGCTCGACGTGTTCTCCCGCAACGTCGAGCGGCTGAAGGTCCTGCTCGCCGACGCCGTCGCGCGCCTCCCGGGAGGCGACTGCTCCTGCCATCACGCCCTGGACGGTCTGGACCTGCCCTTCGACCTGCCGTGAGGGGCTCGCCCGCCTCCGCCCGCTGGCGTCCGGGGGCCGCGCGAGTGCTGGCACGCCACCGCCGGCTGGTGGCGGCGCTGCTGCTCGCGGTCGCGGCCGGCGTGGCCGTCGACGCGACGGCGGCCGAGCCGCCGGCGGGTGTGCCCGCGGTCGCCGCCGCCGCCGACCTACCGGCCGGGGCCGTCCTGGGCACCGGCGACCTGACCGTCATGGCGGCGCCCGCGGCGCTGGTGCCCCCCGGGGCGGTGGACGTCGAGCACCTGCTCGGACGACGGCTCGCCGGCCCGGTGCGCCAGGGGGCGATGGTCACCGACGCCGACGTCCTCGGGCCGGGGCTCCTCGTCGGCCAGCCGGCGAACACGATGGCCATGGTGGTGCGCCCGTCCGAGACTCCGCCTTCCGCGCTGGTCCGGCCCGGCGACCGGGTCCAGGTCCTGGCGGGTCCGGCCCCGGGGGCGGTCGACGCCGCGGGCCTCGCCGGCGGGCGGGCCGAGGCGGTCGTGTCGTCGGCCACCGTGCTGGCGGTCCCCGACGACGCCGGCGGAGGGCTGCTCGGCGAGGCGTCGTCCGTGCTCGTCGTCGCGGTCACCCGCCCCGAGGCCCTCGCGCTGACCGCGGCCAGCGACGGACGGTGGCTATCCGTGGCGGTCCTGCCCTAGATTCCCCCCGTCCGGTTCATTTCCTCCCACCGGGGTGGTCGCGACATGGTCAAGGGATTCAAGGACTTCATCCTCCGCGGCAACGTCGTGGACCTCGCGGTCGCGGTCGTCATCGGCGCCGCTTTCGCCACGGTGATCACGTCGTTCACCGCCGGGGTGATCAACCCCCTGATCGCGTCGGCGGGCGGTGGCGACTCGCCGGGTCTCGGGTTCTTCGTCCGCGAGGGCAACGCGGCCACGTTCGTCGACTTCGGCGGCATCATCACGGCGCTGATCAACTTCGTGATCGTCGCGGCGGTGATCTACTTCGTGATCGTGGTGCCGATCGGGCACCTGATGGAGCGTCGCAAGCGCGGCGAGGAGCCCGAGGTGGTCGCGACCCCGGAGGACATCGCGCTGCTCCAGGAGATCCGCGACCTGCTCAAGGTCCAGCCCGGCCGCACCCCCTGACCCTCCCGTCTTCCTGCCGTGGCTTCCGCCGAAGTGGTCGCTCGGGCGACCAGATGTGCGGACGCCGGATGAGGGTGGCGGGCGTCACCAGTGGGGCGGGCGCTCCCGGGTGAGGCGCTCGTCGTCGTCCTCGGGAGGGCCCTCGCCCCAGCCGTCGTCGCTGTCGTCGTCCGACCGGTCCGGCACCGTCGGCTCGCTCATCACTGCTCGCGCGGGCGGGTCAGGCGGTTCCACCGCGTGAGCAGCAGCAGCAGGCCGAGCCCGGCCAGCCCGAGCAGGCCCCACCAGATGACGTCGTCCCGCCGGTCCGCCAGCGGGTCGGTCAGCGGCGCGATGCCCGCGATCTGCTCGACCTCGGGCACCACCTCCTGCTCCTCCGCGCCGGGCAGCGTCGGCCCCGGCCGTGTGGCGTCGAACGTCATCACGATGGCCTGGTAGGGCTGGACGAAGCCCCACCCCTGCGCGTCGTCCCGCTCGTCGCGGAGCGGGCGGTCGGCGGTCGCCATCAACCGGTAGGCGATCTGGTCGGCGGTCTCGTCCGGGTGCGCCGCCTGCACCAGCGCCGCCGCGCCGGAGACGTAGCCGGTGGCCCAGCTGGTGGCGGGCGGCTCCTCCCCCTGGGCGTACACGCAGTCCCTGCGGTCCAGCAGGGCGGCGGTCAAGTCCTGGCCGGGCGCGGCCACGTCGACGGCGGCACTGTGCAGCGACGCGTCGGTGACCCGGTCGGCACGGTTGGTCGGGGTGACCCCGAGCACGCCGTCGTAGGCCGCCGGCCAGCGCAACGCGTCGGGTGCGTCGTCGTCGCCCCGGTTGCCGGCGCTGGCGACCACGAGGACGTCGAGGGACTGCGCGTGGTCCACCGCCGCCTCGAGCTCCGGGGCGGGCCCGCTCTGGCTGATCGAGACGTTGATGATGTCGGCCCCGTTGTCCGCCGCCCACCGGATGCCCTGCGCGAGGCGCTCCACCGTCGGACCGTCACCGGCGGCCAGGTCCTTCTCGTCGTCGGAGGAGAAGAACCGGACCGGCAGGATCTCGGCGCGCGGCGCGATCCCGACCATCCCGGACTCCGGCACCGGCTTCGCCGCGATCAGCGACGCGATGGCCGTGCCGTGGTTGATGAAGTCGGTGGTGCCGTCGAAGGTGCCCTCCGGCTCGGCCTGGGCGGAGACGAACGACGTGCCGGGCAGCACCTGGCCTTCCAGGTGGGGGTTCCGGTCGTCGACGCCGCCGTCGACCACCGCGACGACCACACCCTCACCGCGGCCGGAGAGTGGCCACGCGTCGCGCGTGCCGAGCCGGTTCACCACCCACGACGGTTCGGAGATCCACTCGGACTGCCCGGCAGTGCACGAGGGCAGCTCGCCGTCGACGGTCATCGTGACCGGCGCGGACGGCGGGGCCGCGGCCGCCCCAGCGGTCAGGGCCGCCGCGGCGACCGACACGACCGCCCGGACGACGGCGAGGCGCGTCATCCGCCGGCCTCGGGTGCGCGGCTGACGGCCTGCCGGGCCGCCGTCTCGCTCAGCACCGGGCCGTCACGCAGCGCCTCCCCCGGGTCCGGCAACGTGTCGGGCGCCCCGATGATCCCGATGGTGTCGCCGATCGTCTCCCCGGCGATCTCGTCGTCCGGCGCGCTCTCGCGGGAGACGACGAGCTTGTTGGAGTTCCAGTCGTCGGGCAGGCCCGGCTTCAGGAAGCCGAACAGGGCGGAGCCGCCGATCACGAGGACGGCGAGGGACGGCGCCGCCGACGACGGCCCGGGCCGGACGCGCCGGTTCGACCTCACGCCCGCCGGGGGCACCGGAGAGGAACGCCGCGACGAGCCGCCGCCGGTTGAAGGCGTGAACCTGCACCAGGTCGCGCTTGGTGGCCACGGCTCAGGTTCCTCCGGTCGGGTTCGGTGGTCGACGGTAACCCGCGCGGCTCAGGCGCGGTGCGTCGGCGCCCGGCGGCTGCGGCCGGCCAGCAGCAGACCCGCGCCCCCGAGCAGGAGCACGGCACCGGCGAACGCCACGCCGCCGCCTCCGACCCGGTGCGCGCCAGCTGCACCGCCGCCACGACGGGACGGCGGACGACGCGCGACGCCTCGACCCGGTCGTCGCTCTCGCCGCTGGGCGGGTCGAGCTGCCGGGGGAAGTCGCCTTGCGCGTCGGGGGTCGTGCCCTGGTCGAGCTCCTCGATGTCGTCGATCTGCGGGTCGTCCTCGGTCGGAGGGTCGGGCGTCTCCTCCTCCTCCACCTCGTCGCAGGGCGGCGGGGTTCCGTCGCCGCACGGGTCGCCGGGCGGGACGCACGACGGGTCGGTCGGGGTCAGGTCGCAGTCCACCGGCGGTGGCTCGCACCCCTCCGCCTGTGGGTCCGTCTCGCAGTCCGGCTCCTCGGGCTCACAGCCCTCCGCCCCCGCGGACGACAACAGGCGGCTCTACCTGGCGATCGACGAGAAGGCCCTGCAGCCGGTCGGGCTCGACGTGGACGCCGAGCCGCACCTGCTCGTGTTCGGGGACGGCGGGTCCGGCAAGTCGGCCCTGCTGCGGGCCTACATCTCCGAGGTGCTGCGGACGAGGACGCCCGCCGAGGCGCAGATCCTCGTCGTCGACTACCGCCGCGCCCTGCTCGGCGAGGTCCCCGAGGAGTACCAGCTGCACTACCTGACCTCGTCGGCGCAGGCCACGCCGGCCCTGGCCGAGCTGAGCGAGTACCTGCGCGGGCGGATCCCGGGGCCGGACGTGTCACCGGAGCAGCTGCGCTCACGCACGTGGTGGACCGGCGCCGAGCTGTTCCTCGTCATCGACGACTACGACCTCGTGGTGACGTCGCAGGGCTCGCCGATGCAGCCGATGGTCGACCTGATGGCCCAGGCCCGGGACGTCGGGCTGCACGTGGCGCTGACCCGGCGCAGCGGGGGCGCGTCCCGCGCGCTGTACGAGCCGGTGGTGCAGAGCATGCGCGACCTGTCGATGCCCGGCATCGTGCTCTCCGGATCCCCCGACGAGGGCGCGCTGATCGGCACCGTCAAGCCGACGCCGTCCCGCCCCGGCCGCGGCCGGATGGTCACCCGCGGCCGCGGCACCGACGTCGTCCAGACCGCCTGGACCACCCCCCGCCACTAGCGGGAGTTTCCGGGCTGTCCCGATCTTGACGTCCTGACGCTGCAGGCTGGTCTGCTCAGAAGCCGCCTGTGACCTGGGGAAACGCGTGTGTCGGTGCTGGACTCCGTCGACGTCCTGATGTATTACCCATATATGCCTTCGATCGTGGGGAAGAAGCGTGGGAAGCAGACGTACTACTACCTG
>DASROP010000266.1:0-3133 GCA_035646835.1 Actinomycetales bacterium
GGGTACCCCTCCACCACCCGGGCACCGTGCTCGCGGGCGAAGGCGACTGCCGCATCGAGCAGCGCCCCGGCGAGCCCCCGGCGCCGGAAGCCGGTGCGGACGACGAAGCACGTGACGGCCCAGATGGAGCCGTCGTCCAGGTCCTCCCCCACGGCGGCGACCACCTTGGGTGAGTGCCGCAGGCGCTCGTAGGCCGTGCGCGGCGCGACGGCCACCCACCCGGCCGGCTCGTCGCCCACGTAGGCCAGCAGACCGGGCGGGGGGTCGTCGTCCACCTGCACCTTGAGCGCGGCCCGGTTGCTCGCAGTCCGGGCGTCCTTCCACGCAGCGCTGCGCATCCGGAACCACTGGCACCAGCAGCGAGCCGGGTCTCCCCGGGACCCGAAGACCACGACCGCGTCGTCCCAGCGCTCGGCGGTGAGCGGCAGGACGACCGGGTCAGGCACGGTCGGTGAGCTCCCAGGCGTCGGGGCTGTCGACCTCGACCACGTCCTCCTCCTGGTCGAACGCGTCCCCCGCGGCCGACGGCGGGTCCTCGCCCCGCAGCAGGGCCAGGGTGGCCGCCAGGTCGTCCGGCTTGACCAGCACGTCGCGGGCCTTGGAGCCCTCCGACGGTCCGACGACGCCGCGCGACTCGAGCAGATCCATCAGGCGGCCCGCCTTGGCGAAGCCGACGCGCAGCTTGCGCTGCAGCATGGACGTCGAGCCGAACTGCGTCGTGACGACCAGCTCGGTGGCCTGCAGCAGCAGGTCCAGGTCGTCGCCGATGTCCTCGTCGACCTGCTTCTTGGTCGCGGTGACGGTGACGTCGTCCCGGTAGGACGGGGCCAGCTGCTCCTTGACGTGGGCGACGACCTGCAGGATCTCCGACTCGGTCACCCAGGAGCCCTGCACCCGCATGGACTTGGAGGTGCCCATCGGCAGGAACAGCGCGTCCCCCTGGCCGACGAGCTTCTCGGCGCCCGCCTGGTCGAGCACCACGCGCGAGTCACCCAGGGACGACGTCGCGAACGCCATCCGGGACGGCACGTTCGCCTTGATCAGACCGGTGACGACGTCGACGCTCGGTCGCTGCGTCGCCAGCACCAGGTGGATGCCGGCGGCCCGGGCGAGCTGGGTGATGCGGACGATGCAGTCCTCGACGTCGCGCGGCGCGACCATCATCAGGTCGGCGAGCTCGTCGACGATCACCAGCAGGTACGGGTACGGCTGGATCACCCGCTCGCTGCCGGGCAGCGGCTTGACCTTTCCTGCCCGCACCGCGCGGTTGAAGTCGTCCAGGTGCTTGAAGCCGAACGCCGCCAGGTCGTCGTACCGGGTGTCCATCTCGCGCACGACCCACTGCAGCGCCTCGGCCGCCTTCTTCGGGTTGGTGATGATCGGCGTGATCAGGTGCGGGATGCCCTCGTAGGCGGTCAGCTCCACCCGCTTGGGGTCGACCAGCACCATCCGCACCTCGTCCGGCGTGGCGCGCATCAGGATCGAGGTGATCATCGAGTTGATGAAGCCGGACTTGCCGGCTCCGGTGGCACCCGCGACCAGCAGGTGCGGCATCTTCGCCAGGTTCGCGACGACGTAGCCGCCCTCGACGTCCTTGCCGACGCCGATCAGCATCGGGTGCTCGTTCTTGCGGGCGGCGTGGCTGCGGAGCACGTCGCCGAGCGAGACCATCTCGCGGTCGGCGTTGGGGATCTCGATGCCGATCGCGCTCTTGCCCGGGATCGGCGACAGGATCCGCACGTCGGCGCTCGCCACCGCGTACGCGATGTTCTTGCTCAGCGCGGTCACCCGCTCGACCTTGACGCCGGTGCCGAGCTCGACCTCGTACCGCGTCACGGTCGGGCCCCGGCTGAAGCCGGTCACCTGGGCGTCGATCTCGAAGCTCTCCAGCACGTTCGTCAGCGCCTCGACGACCTTGTCGTTGGACGAGCTGCGGCTCTTGTGGGGGCTGCCCGGCGCCAGGACGTCGGACGGCGGCAGCGTGTACGTCACGTCGCCGGCGAGGAGCAGCTGCTCGACCCGCGGCGGCAGCGGCTGCGTCGGCGGCGCCTCCAGGTGCCGGCTGGTGGACGGCACCGCGGACGGCGTCGCGCCTGGCACGACAGGGATCTCGCCGGTCGTCGCGGCGTCCGGTTTGCCGAGGGTGGGCCGCTTCTCGCCGGGTCGCGGACCACCGACCACGGGATTCTCGAACGCCTCGTCGCCGACCCGCGCCTCCGCGGCGCCGCCGTCGAACATCGCACCGATCCGGCGCCGCGCGCCACGGGACCTGCGCAGCACGGTCGTCTCCTCCTCCGTGGCCGGCGCGTCGCCGTCCGCCGGCGGCTTGTGGCCGGTGAGCCGGAGGTAGAACGCGTGGGCCCGCTCGGGCACGGCGTGCACCGGGGTCGCGGTCAGCACGAGCACACCGAAGCACCCGAGCAGTACCAGCAGCGGGACGGCGACCCACGCGGTCACGGCGGCCTCGATCGGCGACGACGCGAGGTAGCCGATGATCCCGCCCGCCTCGCGCATCGCGGTGGCGCCGTCGGGCGGGCTCGGCAGCCCCGCCGCGAGGTGGGTCAGGCCCGATGCCGCCACCGCGAGCGTGGAGAGTCCGACGCCGATCCTGGAGTTGGCCTGGCCGAGGTCGGGGTGGCGCAGCAGGCGGATCCCGAGGAAGAGCAGCAGCAGCGGGACGGCGAGGCCGACGCGGCCGAACGTGCCCGCGACGACCGCGTGGACGACGTCCCCGAACGTGCCCGGGAGCCCCCACCACTCCCGCGCCGCGACCACGATCGCCGCGCCGATCAGCGTGAAGCCGATGCCGTCGCGGCGGTGCGCCGGGTCGAGGTCGCGGGCGCCGTGGCCGATCCGTCGCGCCGTGCCGCCGACGAGGTGCGCGCAACCCATCCAGGCCCCGCGCACCATCCGCAACGGCAGGGGGGCGCCGTGCCCGCGCCGGGACCGGCGTCCGGGTGGGCGGCTCGACCCACCGCGCGGCGCTCGGCCGCCCTTCGCCGGTGCCTTGGCCAGGGCTCGGGTCGGCGCCGTGCGGCGCGCGGGGGAAGACGTGCGGGTCGCCATGCTCGCCACCGTACCGCCCGAGACCCTCTAGTCCCTGTATTCACAGCCTCCCCACGCGCCCCACCCC
>DASROP010000267.1:0-5439 GCA_035646835.1 Actinomycetales bacterium
GGCGATGCAGACGGACGACGGCCACCAACGTCAGGGCCTGGGGTCGCTCGTGCTGGACGGGCTCCTGGCCTGGGGCCGCGCCCGAGGCGCCCGTTTCGCCTACCTGCAGGTCGTCGCCGACAACTCCCCGGCGATCGCGCTGTACTCGGGCGCCGGCTTCGCGCCGCACCACCGCTACCACTACCGCCGCCGCCCCCAGTGATCGTCGGCACCCAGTGGTCGTGATCACAACCACTGGGTGCCGACGATCACTGGGGTCAGGTGCAGATGACCTCGGTCTCCGGCTTGTACCGGGTGTTGAACTCCTCGGTGCGCTTCAGGTCCCCGCCCGAGTAGAAGAACCGGGTCACGGTCACGTCGAAGCCGACCTGGGCGGACTGGGAGATGCACTCCTCGTCGGAGTCACGGACCGTCTCGGGCTGGGTGACGTTGCGGCGGGGCCCCTTCTCGGCCCGGATGTCCCACACCTCGGTGCTCCAGAACCTCGTGTTGACCTGGCCCCCGGCGAGCCAGGTCTCGATGAACACCCCGTGCTGCGTGTCGTTCGTGAAGCGCAGGTCGATGGTGCCGAAGTTGACGGTGGCCTCGCGGCCCTCGGGGTAGCGGGAGATGTAGAACGAGTGCGGCCGGTGCTCGACGTCCTCGAGGCCGGCGAAGAACATCCCGTTGAACAGCGTGGTCGCCATCTGCGAGACACCGCCGCCGTACTGCTCGGTCAGCCGTCCCCGCACGATCACCGGCGCCTCGTTGTAGCCCTTCTCGGGGGTCCGGCGTCCGAGGGTGTCGTTGAGGCTGAACGTCTCCCCGGGGAGCAGCAGGGTGCCGTTCACGGTGCGGGCGGCGATGTCGAGGTTCTCGGTCCGCTCGGCGTTGGCCGTGAGGTTCGTCGAGAACTCCGAGACGACCTCCACGACGCCGAGGGCCTCGGCCTCCGCGGTCGTCAGGTCGGGCTCGGCGACGGCGGAGTCGACGGTGACGGTCCGTTCCGGCGTCGCCAACGCCTCCAGGGCCGCGGTGGCCAGGGCCGCCGCGTCGATCGTCACCCCGGTGGCCGCGGGGACGACGACCGGGCGGCCGCCCTCGATCGTGAAGCCGGCGTCCTCCGCCTCGGCGGCGATCGACGCGTTCGCCGCCAGCACCGCCGCCTTGAGCACCTCGCCGTCCACGACCGGCACCAGCGTGCCGTCCACCGGGTCGAGGCGCAGCGCCGGCGTCACCAGCGCCGGCGCGAGCTCGGCCTGCTGCTCGCCCACCGCCACCAGGAGCGGCCCCGCCGTCGCGGGGGTGGCGAACGACACCATCGCCGCGTCGACGTCCTCCTGGTCGATCGCGGGCTCGGTGAGCTCGGCGGGCAGGTCGACCGGTCGCCGCCCGGTCCACCACTGCTCCGACAGCGCTTCGACCGCGCCCTCGACGTCCAGCACGCGCCCCTGCCGCGCCGGTGCCGCCACCGCCGCCCCGTCGGCGAAGGTCACGGCACCCTCCACCTTCTCGCCGTCCACGCGGGTGGCCAGCTCGGCGACCGCGGCCGCCAGCACGTCGTCGTCGACCACCGTGCGAGCGGACACCTCGCTGCTGCCGGCCACGTGCCGCCACACCGCCCGTGGGTCGACACTGAAGCCGACCAGGTCGTCCACCGTGCCGTCGATGTCGAGGGTGAGGCCGGACGCCGTCGGGTCCAGCGCGTCGGTCGCGTCACCGACGGTGACCTGGACGGGTTCGGCCGCGCGTGCCGTCAGGTCGTCGTCCAGCGTCTGCACGGCCGAGTCGCGGCTCTGGCCACCGATGGGGACGCCGTCCACGGCGACGCCGCTCGGCACGCGCCCCGACAAGGCCCACGCGACACCGACGTAGGCGAGCAGGAGCACGGCCACCGCGCCCGCCACGACCCACGCGCGGCGCCCCCTGAGCGCCTCGCGCACCGTGCCGCGGACCTGCTCGATCGTGTCGACAGCCACGTGACCGAAACCCCCGACGTGCTCGCGCCGGGGCCGCAGGGCGGGCCGCGGGGGCGGCGCGTGCGCCTCCATCGTACGGCCCGGGCGGCGCGCGCCGGTGCTAGGGAAGCGTGCGGTAGCCGCTGCGGTGGTAGAGCAGCGGGCCCTGCCCGTCGGGGGCCAGGCTCGCCCCCACGACGCGCCCCACCACGATGACGTGGTCGCCGGCCTGGTGCAGGGACACCGTGCGGCACTCGAGCGTGGCCAGCGCCGCATCCACCAGGGCAGCGCCGGTGATCGGTCCGATGTGGTGCGGCACGCGGTCCAGCTGGCCGACCAGCGGCCGTCCCGGCGTGGCCAGCCAGTCGGCCGTGCCGCGAGCGGTGTCGTCGAGCACGCTCACCCCCCACTCGCCGCGATCCAGCACCGCATCGTGGAAGCGCGCGTCGTTCTCCACGCACACCAGCACCAGCGGCGGCTCGAGCGACACCGAGGCGAAGGCGTTCGCCGTCATCGCGTGGTGGTGGCCGTCGACGAAGGTCGAGACGACGGTGACGCCGGTGGCGAAACGGCCGACCGCTCGGCGGAACAGGGCGACGTCGACGCTGTCGTCCACCGGGTCGCTCGGCTGCGACACGCTCATCGGCTCACCCTACGGGCGCCGCGTGCGGCCGCCTCACGGGTCGCGGGTCAGTGCGCGGGCTCGCCGTCCTCGACCTTGGTCAGGTCGATCACCTTGTCGGTCACCGGCGTCGGTGTGCGATCGACGGTCTCGGGGGGACCGGCGGACCACAGCACGTCCGTGATCTCGTGGCCGATCAGCTCGTGCCGCTCGACGAGGGCGTCGCGCAGCGCCTCCACGAGGTGGCGGTTGGCCTCCAGCAGGCGCGAGACGTACTCCTTGGCCTCCACGAGCAGGGCCTCGACCATCCGTCGGCCCTCGGCGTCCGACAGCACGCGGGCGACGAGGTTGCCGCCGCCCAGTCCGGACTCGATGGCTGCGAACGACACCAACGTGTCCGCCATGCCGGCGGCGCCGACCATCTGCGCCGCGACGTTCGTGGCGTAGTGCAGGTCGCCGCTCGGGCCGGTCGATACGTCACCGAAGAACAGCTCCTCGGCGACCTGGCCGCCCATCGAGATGCTGATCAGTCCGCGCAGCTCCTTGCGGGACCGGGTGTAGACGTCCTCGGCGTCGCCGTGGGCCAGCAGGCCCAGGGCACTGGCGCGCTTGATGATGGTGAGGATCTCGAGCCGACGCTCGGGTGCGACGAGGTAGGCCACGGTGGCGTGCCCGGCCTCGTGGGTGGCGATCAGGGCCTTCTCGTGCGCGGTGTAGCCGACGGGCTGACCCAGGCCGACCTCGACGACGAGACGCGCCTGCTCGAGGTCGCGCCAGCTCATCGCCGGTGCCCCCCGCCGGACGGCGTTCACGAGCGCCTCGTCCATCAGGTGCTCGATCATCACGGGGCTGTATCCCTGGGTGACACCGGCCAGCGCGTTGCGCCGCTCGCTGTCGTCGAGCTCGGCCTCGTGGGACTTGCGCCCGAGGAAGTGGTCGACGATCTCCCGGCGTCCGGCCTTGTCGGGCAGGTCGAAGGTGAGGCAGCGGTCGAAGCGGCCAGGACGCAGCAGCGCCGGATCGAGGTTGTCCGCGCGGTTCGTCGCCGCGATCAGCAGGACGTCGACGGGCTCGGGCCGGGGACGCGGGATCTGGCGGGTGGCGGGCAGGAAGAGGTTGACGGCGTCCACCAGCTTCGACTGGAGCTTCTGCGCGCCGGTGGGTTCGTCGAAGGACTGCATCTGCACCAGCAGCTCGTTCACGACGCCCCCGACGCCCTCGGAGTTGACCCCCGGCGAGACAACGATCGCCGGCGCCGCGGTCATCGACGGCAACCCCTCCAGCCCGCCGCATCCCACGATGCCGGTGCTCGCCAGCGCCTGCGCGGGAGACAACCCGACCGGAGCGGCCGTGGCACTCATCCCGCCGCGGACGGTGGCGATGGCGTCGATCTCCTCGATGAACCCGATCGCGCCCCCTTCGGCGCGGGCCGCCTTGCGCAGCGCCTTGAAGTACGACCGGATCTTGCGGGCCGTCGCCCCGTAGTACATCGACTGGAACGACGTGCCGCTGACGAACAGGAACGGGACGCCGGCCTCGGCGGCCATCGCCTTGGCCATGTGGGTCTTGCCGGTACCGGGCGAGCCCTCGAACAGCAGACCGCGGCGGGGCGTGCCACCCATGTCCCGACGGAACGTCCGTCCGGCGAGGAACAGGTCGAGGGAACGGATCACGTCTTCCTTGACCGGCGCGAGCCCCTTGACGTCGTCCATCCGGACGTCGATCTGCTCCGGTCGGTAGACCACGTGCGGCGAGCGACCGGCGACGACCTGGCTGCCGACCAGCACGAGGATCATCACGAGGAAGAAGATCCCCACGATCAGGTAGAGCGGATCGACGGTGGGGAAGGACGGCCAGCCCAGCGGGTCACCGATCAGCAGCCGGTACCACAGCAGCGCCGCGAGTGGCCCGAGCAGGATGACGACCCTGCCGAGCCGGCGCTGGCGCGTGCGTTCGCGGGCCCGGCCGACGTCCGCCGAGTCCCGCAGTGGGCGCGGACCGGCCGTCGGCGGTGGCGGCGCGCTGTCGGCGGTCGGTAGGGCCACGAGAACTCCTCGGGTCGGCGGTGTGCCTCTGCGATGCCCCGGCGGGACGTCGCCCAACCCATCACACCGCCGTCCCGGGCATCTGTCGCAGCGACCTCACCCGTTAGGGCGCGCGCGGGTCGCCCGTTCGGCGCAACCGATCACCGTGGGTCACGTCCGCCTGTCAGGCGAGGCCGGCGAAGAGATCCGTCTCGGGACCACCGTCGGCCGGCGGTCGCGCCTCGCCCACGGCCAGCCGGTAGTGCTCGACTCCTCGGAGCGGCTGCGTGAGGCCGTTGCTGAGGGAGAACGTCCCGTCGCCGACGACGACCTGGGTGGCGTGGGCGCGGAGCGCGGCCGCCTTGGCCTCGACGTGTTCCGAGGCGTCGACGACGGTGCTCACCTCGTCGTCCGGCCCCACCAGCCAGTAGACCTTCGCCACCTGCCACGGCTCCCCCGCCCCCGCCGGGTCCGCCGCCAGGGCCACCGCGCGCATCGCGATCCGGTGGGCCTGCACGTGGTCGGGGTGCCCGTAGCCGCCCCCCGGCTCGTAGGTGGCCAGCACCTGCGGCCGCACCTCGCGGATCACCCGGACCAGGTGTCGCGCGGCGCCGTCGACGTCGGAGACCGCGAACGCGTCGGGGGCCATATCCGGTGCGGCGACGGCGTTCCCGTTGTCGTCGTAGGCCATCCCGGAGTCGGAGTAGCGCACGGGAGCCGGGTACCCGTCGTCGTCCCGCGCGCCGTCACCGAGGAAGCGGTGGTCCGTGACCCCGAGTGCCTCCATCGCCGCCGCCAGCTCCGCGACGCGGTGGCCGGCCAGCGCCTCGTCGTCCCCCTCGAGGTGCTTCAGCGG